>JAICJM010000092.1 GCA_025928435.1 Thermoleophilia bacterium | reverse complement strand
CGTCCACAAGGGCGAGTTCCTCTCGCTCCTCGGCCCGTCCGGCTGCGGCAAGACCACGTCGCTGCGGATGATCGCCGGCTTCGAGCAGCCCGACGACGGCGAGCTCCTGATCGGCGGCCGCGACGTGAGCGGCGTCCCGCCGTACAAGCGCGACGTGAACACGGTGTTCCAGCAGTACGCGCTGTTCCCGCACATGTCGATCCTCGACAACGTCGCGTACGGCCTCAAGCAGCGCCGCGTGGCGAAGAAGGAGCGCCACCAGAAGGCGGGGGAGGCGCTCGAGCTCGTGCACCTGGTCGGCCGTGACACGCACCGCCCGTCGATGCTCTCCGGCGGCCAGCAGCAGCGCGTCGCCCTGGCCCGGGCGCTCGTCATGAACCCGCGCGTGCTGCTGCTCGACGAGCCCCTGGGGGCGCTCGACCTGAAGCTGCGCAAGGAGATGCAGATCGAGCTCAAGCGCATCCAGGACCAGGTCGGGATCACGTTCATCTACGTGACCCACGACCAGGAGGAGGCGCTCTCGATGTCCGACCGGGTCGCGGTCATGTCGAACGGCGTGATCGAGCAGCTCGACGAGCCGCGCGCGATCTACGACCGCCCGCTCACCCCGTTCGTGGCCGACTTCATCGGCGACATGAACTTCATCGACGGCCAGGTCGTCGAGGCCGCCGACGGGGGCTTCGCGGTCGACGCCGGCAGCGGCGTCGTCGTCCGCGGGCGGGGCGACGCGGCCCGGGGGGACCGCGTCCGCGTCGGCATCCGCCCGGAGCGCATAGCGGCGCATCCCGGCGCCGGCCAGGGCACCGCCAACTCGGCGCCCGCAGAGGTCGTCACAAAGATGTACCTCGGCGACCAGGTCCAGATCGTGGCCCGGCTCGCCAGCGGGAGCGACGTGATCGTGCGCGAGCAGCGCACGAGCGCCGACCCGGCCCTCGACACCATCAACCCCGGCGACCAGGTCGCCATCACCTGGGACGAGGCAGCACCGCACCTGCTCGGCGACGCCCCCCACGTGGACGAGAAGGAGACGCCGTGACCGACGAGCCCCGCGACACGCTGAACATCCTGGCGCCGGAGAGCGCGAAGCCGAAGCTGCAGTACCTGCACCGCCAGCTCTATCGCGACGCGGCGGAGCGGTCGGGTCTGTCCCGCCGCGAGCTGCTCGGCCTCGGCGCCCTCGGTCTGATCGCCGCCGCCTGCGGCGGCTCCACGAACGCGGGCGGCGGCGGTGGTGGCGGCGGGAGCGCTCCCTCGGGCGGCGGGAACACCCTGGCCGGGAAGCCGGTCGAGAAGGACCTCGTCATCTACAACTGGTCGGAGTACGACGCGGGCAGCACGTTCAAGAAGTTCAGGGCGGCCCATCCCGGCACGAAGGTGACGGAAACCTTCTACTCCTCGAACGACGAGCTGCTCGCCAAGCTCGCGGCCGGCGGCACCGGCTACGACATCATCGTCCCCAGCCAGAATGCCGTTGCGCAGCTCATCACACAGAACGGGCTCATGTCGCTCGACAAGGCGCTCCTGCCGAACCTGAAGAACCTCGATCCGAAGTTCATAAAGGCGGAGTACGACCCGACGGGCAACTTTCACGTGATCAAGGACTACGGGATCACGATGATCTTCTACATGAACACCGTCGTCACGGATCACCCGAAGACGATGCTCGACTTCTACAACCTCCTGCCCAAGTACGTCAGCAAGGGCCGAACGAACATCCTGGACGGGGCCGAGGAGGTCATCCCGCTCGCGCTCATGGCGCTCGGGATCGATCCGAACACCGACAAGGCCTCCGACTTCGCCAAGGTGAAGAACTTCCTCCTCGGCATCCGCAAGGGCGTCACGACGATCGACTCGTCCAACTACATCAACGACGCGATCTCCGGCAAGATCATCCTCAGCCAGGGCTGGAACGGCGACGTCCGTCGCATCTACCAGGCGCGCAAGAAGCAGGGCGACATCACGCCCGTCCTCCTTTCGGGGATGTCGGAGGTGTGGTCGGACAACTGGTGCATTCCCGTGTCGGCGCCCGATCCGGTCGCCGCACACGCCTGGATCAACTGGCTGCTCGAGCCGACGACGGCGGTCGCGGAGATGAACTACCACAACTACCCGATCCCGATCCCGTCCGCGCTCGACGCGATGCCCTCGGCGCTCAAGAACGACCCGCTCTTCAACGTGCCCGCGAAGTACACCGACGGCTACAAGTACATCCTGAACGTCAGCCCGGACGTGGTGAACCAGCGCACCCAGATCTACGGGGAGTTCAAGGCCGCGTAGATGGCCACCGGAGGCCGAGATCCGGGGATGGCCGTCATCGCGACGGTCGCGGAGGACACCGTGCGGCATCGGCGCGGGCGCGGCTTCGCGCCGCGCTACCCGGGGTGGCTGACCGTCCCGTCGCTGCTCTACTACGGGGTCTTCTTCCTCGGCCCGATGGCCATCCTGGCCGTCTTCTCGGTGTCGATCCAGTCCGGCTTCGGCAGCGTCAGCTACTCGTTCGACACGTCGCAGTTCAGCCAGATCTTCCAGTCGGACCTCTACATCAAGGTCTTCTGGCACACGCTGATCATGGCCGCCGGAGGGTCGCTGCTCACGATCGCGATCGGCTATCCGGTCTGCTACTGGATGGCGCGCTACCTGACGACGTACAAGATGCTCGCCCTGCTGTTGCTGGTCGTGCCGTTCTGGACGTCGTTCCTGATCCGCACCTACGCGCTCAAGATCATCCTCGACCCCAACGGGTACCTGGCCAACGATCTCGGCTTCAACGCGCTCTACACGTGGAAGGCCGTCGGGATCGGGCTCGTCTACAACTACCTGCCGCTCTTCATCCTGCCGGTGTTCGCCTCGCTCGAGCGCATGGACTGGACGCTCGTGGAGGCCGCGACCGACCTCGGCGCGCGGCCGGTCAAGGCGTTCTGGGAGGTCACGCTGCGGCTCACGCTGCCGGGCGTCGTCACCGGCGCGCTGCTCGTCTTCATCCCGATGTCGGGCGAGTACATCATCCCGAACATCCTCGGCGGCGGGAACTTCGAGTTCGTCGGCAACGCGATCGGCGACACGTTCCAGGGCGCCCAGAACTGGCCGTTCGGCTCGGCCCTCTCGATCGCGCTGATGGGCGCGCTCTCGGTCTTCGTGGTGGTCTACATCCTGTTCGCCACGCGCGAGGAGCAGTTCGGTGCGTAGACGCCGGATCTTCACCGCGAAGCGCGGCTTCACGACCTGGGCGCTGGTCGTGTACGCGTTCCTGTACCTGCCGATCGCCGTCGTCGTGATCTTCGCGTTCAACGGCCCCTCCCCGGCCTCGCTGGCCGGCTTCCACGGCTCGAACGTCTGCAGCATGCCGCCGACGAAGCTCGGCAACATCGCGGTCTGGAACGAGTTCGAGCCATGCTGGTTCTCGGAGGGGCTGCACGACTCGACGTACATCCCGGCCATCAAGACGAGCCTGGGCATCGCCGCCGAGGCGTCGATCATCGCGACCGTGCTCGGCCTCGGCGCCGCGCTGGCGCTGGCGCGCATGAAGCGGCGCTGGCGGATCCCGTTCGACATCCTCGTCTACCTGACGCTGGTCGTGCCCGAGATCGTGATCGCGGTGGCGTCGCTCGTCTTCTTCGTGCAGGCGCGCCAGAACTTCGGGTTCTTCCCGCCGCTCGGCCATAGCACGATCCTCCTGGGCCAGATCGTGTTCAACGCGTCGCTCGCGATGCTCATCATCCGCGCACGCTTCGTGGGCATGGGCGACCGGCTCGAGGAGGCGGCCTACGACCTCGGGTCCGGGCCGCTCTCGACGTTCCGCCAGGTGACGCTGCCGCGGCTGATGCCCGCGGTGGTGGCGGCGGCGCTCCTGTCGTTCACGTTCTCGTTCGACGACTACGTGCTCCCGACGTTCACGAACGGCACCACCAACACGTGGCCGATCGTGCTCTACTCGGCCGTGCGCTTCGGGATCACCCCGGCGGTGAACGCGCTCGCGACGCTCATGCTGCTCGTCACCGCCGTGTTCGTGCTCCTGACCGTGATCGTGCTGCGGCGCAGCCGCGTCGTCGACTCCCGCGACGCCGGCGGCCTGGGATCGATGCTCGGCCTCGGCTGAGCCATGTCCCGGCGGGGGATCACGAGGCGGCGGCTGCTCGCGGCCGCGGGGACGGTGCTCGCCGCTCCGGGCTGCCTCGGCGGCGGCTCGCCGGCGCCGCCGCCCGAGGCCGGCCGGACGCAGCAGGCACAGGTCACCGGCGCGCTGCGCGTGCTCGCACCGGAGGGGGCCGTGCCGGTGGCGAACAGGTTCGCGTTCGCCCACGCCCGCTCCGTCGACGTCGACGTCCGGTCCGCCCCGGCCGGGCCCGAGCTGATCGCGCTGCTCGCATCCGGCTACCCGGCCGACGTCCTGCTCGCCCGGCAGGACGACGTCGCCGTGCTGGGCAACCTCGGCCTCCTGCACGAGCTCGACTACGACCGCGTCCCCAACCTCGGCCTCGTCGACCCCACGTATCTCGACCTCGGCTACGACCGCAAGAACCGCTGGTCGGCGCCCGCCCGCTACGGCGTCTACGGCTTCGGCTACCGCCGCGGCGTCGTGATCGGGAAGGCCGCCGCCTGGGCGGACTTCTTCGCCCTCGTGCACCGGTTCGCGCAGCAGGGGATCTCGTTCCTGCCGGGCCCGGTGCAGCCGATCGCGGCGGCGCTGGCGGCCCTCGACGAGGACATCAACACCGATGACGACTCGACGCTCGAGCGGGCCCAGGCGCTCCTGCTCGCGGCCCGGCCGGGAGTGAACGAGCTCACGGCCGACCCGGTCCCCCTCTTCGGTCGGGGCGAGCTCGTGCTGGCGATGGGCACCACCGCCGACTTCGGCCGCGTGCGCCAGCAGCCGGGCCGGGCGATCGACACGACGTTCGTGCTCCCGCAGGGCCGCTCGGAGATGTGGATCGACGGATGGGTGACGCCGGTCGCCGGCCGGCACCCGGGCACGGCGAGCCAGTGGATCGACTTCCAGCTCAGCCCGGCGGCGGCCGCCCACGCGTGGGCGACCTCGCTCGTGCCTGCCCCGGAGCGAGCGGCGGCCCGGCTGTTGCCTGCCGCGGTGCGGAACGACCCGCTGGCGTCGCTCGACCCGGCGGTCGTCGGCCGCTACCAGCTCTCGGCCGTCACGCCCGCCGGCCTGCAGAAGCGGGCCGAGATCTGGCAACGCGTGCAGGCCGCCTGAGCGGCTACCCCGGGGGACGCAAACTCACCCCCCAAACTCGGCCAGATGGGGGATAGGACGCCCGGGCCCATGCTCGGAGACTCGAAGGGCGACTCCGAGTCCCGGAGGTCGTCCCTACCCCGAAGGACTGCCCCACGATGATCCCCCTGGCCGCCATCCATCGCCGTGTCGTCCCCGTCCTCCTCGTCCTGGCGGCGATGCTCGCCCTCCCGGCGGCGGCCGGTGCGATGGTCGACACGGAGACGCCTCCGCCTTCCGCGCCCGCGATCTGGACCGACAGGGCGGATTACAACCCGGGCGCCACCGTCACGCTGTACGGCGCGGGCTGGGCCCCGGGGGAGGCCGTGCACCTCGTCGTCAACGACAGCGACGGCCAGACCTGGAGCTACACGGATGACGTGACCGCGTCCGACGTCGGCGAGCTGACCGATCAGGTCACGCTGCCGGCCTGGTTCGTGGCGCAGTACACGGTGACAGCGACGGGGGACTCCGGGAGCGCCGCCACGACGTCGTTCACCGACGGCAATCTCAGCTTCCAGCTTGCGACCGCGGACACGACCCAGCCGACCGCCTCCTGGTCGGTGAGCTGGGTGCGCTACAACGACACCACATGCACGACCCTGCAGCAGAGCGGGACCGGGACGGCGACGTACACGCCCCCGGCGGTGCAGCCTTCCGGCGGGAACGAGCCGGGAGTTGGGAACGGCGCGTCGGCGAGGCCCACCGGGGTGACCGCCCCGACGGGTCTGGCATTCACGTACTGGTCGGATTCCGCCACCAGCACGACGCCGGTGACGGGTGCCGACCTGTGCCGCGTGGGCTCGCAGCCGCCGACGCTGTACGCCCATTTCCGGCCGACGATCATCTCGACGTCGACCGCCGTCGCGACGAGCGGCAGCCCGAGCACGTTCGGCGGGCAGGTCACGTTCACCGCGACCGTGACCCCCGCGAGCGGGCCGGCGGCCACGGGCACCGTCGCGTTCACCGACGGCGCGGCCACCCTGTGCGGGGCCGCCCCCGTGAACGCCTCGGGGAAGGCGACCTGCCAGACGTCGTCGCTCTCGGCCGCGGCCAGCCCGCACACGATCACGGCTGCCTACTCGGGGTCGACAACCCTGTCCGGAAGCTCCGGGACGGTCCAGCAGGCGGTCGGCAAGGCGACGCTGACGGTGACCGCGAACGGCGCCGCGAAGACCTACGGCGACGCGAACCCGGCCTTCTCGGCCGGCCTCTCCGGTTTCGTGAACGGCGACACCTCGTCGGCCGTCTCGGGCGCCGCCGCCTGCACGACCGCCGCCACGGGCGCCTCGGGCGCCGGGACGTACCCGATCACCTGCACCCAGGGCACCCTGGCCGCCGCGAACTACACGTTCAGCTTCGTGAACGGCACGCTGACCGTCGGCCGGCGGCCGCTCACGGTCACGGCGGGGAGCCCATCCCGGCTCTACGGCGATCCCAATCCGGCCCTGACCGCAGCGCTGAGCGGCTTCGTGAACGGCGACACGGCCACGAGCGCGGTCAGCGGTTCGGCCGCGTGCTCGACCGCGGCCACGCCGACGTCGAGCGTGGGCACCTACGCGGTGACGTGCGCCGCCGGCACACTGGCCTCGGCGAACTACAGCTTCGGCTCCTTCGTCCCCGGCGTGCTGACCGTGACCCAGGCGCCGCTCACCGTCAAGGCCGACGACAAGACCAAGGTCTACGGCGACGACAACCCGGCGCTCACCGGCACGGTCACAGGCATCAAGAACAGTGACGACCTGATCGACTCGTACACGACGAGCGCCGACGCGGCCAGCGGCGTCGGCAGCTACGCCATCAACGCCCATGTGGCGGCCGGCCCCGGAGCTGACCTCGGCAACTACGCCGTCCAGCTGGTCGACGGATCGCTGACCGTGACCCAGGCGCCGCTGACGGTCACGGCGGACGACAAGACCAAGGTCTACGGCGACGACAACCCGGCGCTCACCGGCACCGTCACCGGGATCAAGAATGGCGACGATCTCATTGACACCTACACGACCGGCGCGGATGCGACGAGCGGCGTGGGCAGCTACGCGATCAACGCGCATGTGTCGGCCGGCCCCGGAGCTGACCTCGGCAACTACGCCGTCCAGCTGGTCGACGGATCGCTGACCGTGACCCAGGCGCCGCTCACGGTCACGGCGGACGACAAGACCAAGACGTACGGCGACGACAACCCCGCACTGACCGGAGTGGTGACCGGCGCCAAGAACAACGATGACCTGCTCGACACCTACACCACCCCCGCGGACGCCAAGAGCGGCGTCGGCAGCTACGCCATCAACGCCCATGTGGCCGCCGGCCCCGGCGCCGACCTCGGCAACTACGACGTCAACCTGGTCGACGGCACCCTGAGCGTTGGCAAGGCGCCGCTCACGGTCACGGCGGACGACAAGACCAAGACGTACGGCGACGACAACCCCGCACTGACCGGAGTGGTGGCCGGCGCCAAGAACGGCGACGCCCTCGTCGACACCTACACCACCCCCGCGGACGCCAAGAGCGGCGTCGGCAGCTACGCCATCAACGCCCATGTGGCCGCCGGCCCGGGTGCCGATCTCGGCAACTACGACGTCAACCTCGTCGACGGCACCCTGAAGGTCACGAAGGCGCCGCTCACGGTCAAGGCCGATGACAAGACGAAGGTCTACGGCGACGACAACCCGGCCTTGACCGGCACCGTCACCGGGATCAAGAACGACGACGCCCTCGTGGACTCGTACACGACCAGCGCCGACCTGACCAGCGGCGTCGGCACCTACGCCATCTCGGCCCACATCGCCGCCGGCCCCGGTGCGGATCTGGGCAACTACACCGTCAATCTCGGCGACGGATCGCTGACCGTCACGAAGGCGCCGCTGACCGTGAAGACCGACGACAAGACCAAGGTCTACGGCGATGCCGACCCGGCCCTCACCGGCACCATCACCGGCACCAGGAACAGCGACAACCTCATCGACACCTACACCACCGCCGCGGACGCTGGGAGCGGCGTCGGCACCTACGCCATCCACGCCCATGTGGCGGCCGGCCCGGGTGCCGATCTCGGCAACTACGACGTCAACCTCGTCGACGGCACCCTCACTGTCACCAAGGCGCCGCTGACGGTCAAGGCCGACGACAAGACCAAGGTCTACGGCGATGCCAACCCGGCCCTCACCGGCACCATCACCGGCACCAGGAACGGCGACACCCTCATCGACACCTACACCACCGCCGCGGACGCGACCACCGGCGTCGGCAGCTACGCCATCAACGCCCACCTCGCCGCCGGCCCCGGCGCCAGCCTCGCCAACTATGACATCAACCTCGTCGACGGCACCCTCACCGTCACCAAAGCACCGCTCACCGTCAAGGCCGACGACAAGACCAAGACCTACGGCGACGCAAACCCGTCCTTCACCGGAACCATCACCGGCACCAAAAACGGCGACAACCTCGTCGACACCTACACAACCAGCGCCGACGCGACGAGCGGCGTGGGCAGCTACGCCATCGCGGCGCACGTCGCCGCCGGCCCCGGCGCCAGCCTCGCCAACTACGACGTCGACCTCGTGGACGGCTCGCTGACCGTGACCAAGGCCCCGCTGACGGTCAAGGCCGACGACAGGACCAAGACGTACGGCGATGACAACCCAGCGCTCACCGGCACCGTGACCGGCACCAGGAACGGCGACAACCTGATCGACACGTACACGACGAACGCAGACGCAACCACCGGCGTGGGCAGCTATGCCATCCACGCCCACCTCGCCGCCGGCTCGGGCGCCGACCTCGCCAACTACGACGTCAACCTCGTCGACGGCACGCTCACCGTCACCAAAGCACCGCTCACCGTCAAGGCCGACGACAAGACCAAGACCTACGGCGACGCAAACCCGTCCTTCACCGGCACCGTCAGCGGCACGAAGAACGGCGACAGCCTCGTCGACAGCTACAGCACGGCTGCGAGCGCGAGCAGCGGCGTGGGCAGCTACGCCATCAACGCGCATGTGGCGGCCGGGCCGGGTGCCGACATGGGGAACTACGACGTCAACCTGATTGACGGCTCACTCACGGTGACCAAGGCCCCCTTGACACTCAAGGCCGACGACAAGACCAAGGCGTACGGGGACGCCAACCCGGCCTTCACCGGAACCATCACCGGCACCAGGAACGGCGACAACCTGATCGACACCTACACGACCAACGCCGACGCAACCACCGGCGTCGGCAGCTACGCCATCAACGCCCACCTCGCCGCCGGCCCCGGCGCCAGCCTCGCCAACTACGACGTCAACCTCGTCGACGGCACCCTCACCGTCACCAAGGCACCGCTCACCGTGAAGGCCGACGACAAGACCAAGACCTACGGCGACGCAAACCCTGCCCTCACCGGCACGGTCACCGGCATCAAGAACGGCGACAACCTGATCGACACCTACACAACCAGCGCCGACGCGACGAGCGGCATCGGCAGCTACGCCATCAACGCCCACGTCGCCTCCGGCCCGGGGGCCAGCCTCGCCAACTATGACGTCAACCTGGTTGACGGCTCGCTGACTGTGACCAAAGCCCCGCTGACGATCACGGCCGACGACAGGTCGAAAATTCTGAACGCCGCCAATCCAGCCCTCACCGGAACCATCACCGGCCTGAAGAACGGCGACGCGATCACGGCCACCTACAGCACCTCGGCGACCACCGCGAGCCCGGTGGGCACGTACGCCATCGTCCCCGCAGCCGTCGACTCGAGCCCCTCCCGGCTCGGAAACTACAAGGTGACGCTCGTGAACGGGACGCTCACGGTGGGCTACGCCACCGGCAACTGCGCAGGGTCGCCTGGCCGGACGGTGCTCCAGCCGGTGAACACCGACGGCACGAGCGTCTTCAAGAAGGGCAGCACCGTCCCGGTGAAGTTCCGGGTGTGCGATGCGAACGGCGCCTCGATCGGCACGGCGGGCGTCGTCACCGGCACGCCGGCGGCCCCGGTGCTCGTCTCGAAGTCGACCGGCGCGGGCGGCGTGGACGAGAGCGTCTACTCCACCACGCCGGACACCTCGTTCCGGTGGGACTCGAGCGGGCAGCAGTGGATCTACAACCAGTCCACGGGCAACCTGACCTCGGGTGTCGCCTACACGTACAAGATCCCGCTGAACGACGGCACCTGGATCACGTACCGGTTTGCCATCAAGTAGCCCGGCGACGGTCTGGCCGGCTCGACCGGCCGGACCGACCCGAGGGGGGCGGTCGCTCCCAGGCGCCTGGTTATACTCGCCGCTCGTGCAGCTCTTCCAGGAGCACGAGCAGGTCGTCGTGTGCCACGAGCCCGAGGCGGGGCTGCGGGCGATCATTGCCGTCCACGACACGACCTTGGGTCCGGCGCTCGGCGGCATCCGGATGTGGCGGTACGACTCGGACGAGGCCGCGCTCACCGACGTGCTGCGGCTGTCTCGGGGGATGACCTACAAGAACGCCGTCGCCGGCCTCGATCTGGGCGGCGGCAAGACCGTCGTCCTCGGCGATCCGCGCACCGACAAGACGCCGCTCCTGTTCCGCGCCCTGGGCCGGTTCGTCGACTCGCTCGGCGGCCGCTACCTGGCGGCGGAGGACGTGGGCACCAGCACGGACGACGCCGAGCTGGTCGCGCTCGAGACCGATCACATCACCGGCCTCCCGACGGCCCGCGGCGGCTCGGGCGACCCGTCGCCGATGACCGCCTGGGGTGTCTTCTGCGGCATGCGCGCGGCCGCCGGTGAGGCCGGGCTGGGCGACGACCTGCGCGGGATTCGCGTCGCCGTCCAGGGCGCGGGCCACGTCGGCGCCGGCCTCGTCCGCCACCTGCTGGACGCCGGCGCCGAGGTGACCGTCGCCGACATCTACCCGGAGCGGCTCGAGCAGCTCGTCGCCCTCGGCGCGTCCGCGTGCCCGCCCGACGAGGTGCACCGTCAGGACTGCGACGTGTTCGCGCCGTGCGCGCTCGGGGCCGTCATACGCCCGGAGACGGTCGGCGAGCTGCGCTGCCGCGTGATCGCCGGCGCCGCCAACAACCAGCTCCTGGACAGCTCGATGGGAGACGTGCTCCATCGCCGCAGCATCGTGTACGCGCCCGATTTCGTGATCAACGCCGGAGGGGTCATCAACATCGCCGAGGAGCTCGGGCGGCCCTACGACGGCGAGCGGGCGCGGGCCAGCGTGGAGCGGATCGCCGACACCCTGACGGCGGTCTTCGAGCGCTCGCGCCGGGACGGCATCGCCCCCCACGTCGCCGCCGACCGGCTGGCCGAGGAGCGCATCGCCGCCGCCAGGGCGTCGCGACCCGACGCGGTCGCCGCCCTGCACCGGCCGGGATGATCCCGCTCAAGGACAACGTCCCCACCCGGCGCCTCCCGATCCTGACGGTGACGCTGATCGTCGCCAACCTCGCGATCTTCGTCTGGGCCCAGAACGCGCGCAGCGAGCGGCTGCCGACGAACCTGGGCATCCCGCTCAAGGTGCAGGGGTTCACGGCCGTCACGGCCGAATACGGGTTCGTCCCCTGCGAGGTGCGCGACCGGTGCGCGCACGGCGACGACTCGGTGCTGCTCGGGTTCGAGGACAACCGGCCGGTGTACGCGCGCGTCCACCACGTGCCGGTGCTCGCGAGCGTCTTCACCGCCATGTTCATGCACGGCAGCTGGGAGCACGTGCTCGGGAACATGCTGTTCCTGTGGATCTTCGGGAACAACATCGAGGATCGGGTCGGCCGCCGCCGGTTCCTCGTCTTCTACCTCCTCGGCGGGCTGGCGGCGGCGGCGCTCCAGTTCCTCACGGGCCCGAGCTCGGACGTGCCCAACATCGGGGCGTCGGGTGCGATCGCCGCGGTGCTCGGCGGCTACCTCGTCCTCTATCCGCGGGCGTCGGTGATCACCTACATCCCGCCGATCTTCTTCTTCCCGCTGCCCGCCGTGCTCTTCCTGATCGGCTGGATCGTGCTGCAGGTCTACTCGGCCGGGTCGGTGCAGGTGGGGTCCGCGGGCGGCGGCGTGGCCTACTACGCCCACATCGGCGGGTTCGTGTTCGGCCTGCTCACGATCCGGTGGTGGGTGTCGCTGAACGAGCGCCGCGCGCCCCCCTCGGCCTGGCCCGCCTGACGGTAATGTGAGGGCATGCTCAACGTGCGCTACGACCCCGAGTCGCGGTCCGGCTTCGTGCGCCTGCGCGAGGGCCGGACGGCCCGCAGCCGTCGGCTGTCGCCCCAGGCGGTGGCCGACTACGGGCGCCGCGGCGAGCTGCTCGCGATCACGCTCACCGACGTCGACCCCACGGCGGCCGAGTTCCTGCGCACCGCCGACGAGGAGTCGCTGCTCGCGGTGATCCGCGCGCAGACGGGCCGATCGGTGTGGACGACGCCGGCCGACGGGCCGGCCAGGCCGAAGCCGAGCCCGGCGAAGGCCGGCGCGGGGCCGGGCGGAGCGAAGCGTAAGCGGCGGCGGTAGCGAAGAGGATGGCTCGTTGTCTGGCGTCGCCTGTCGTGGCCATGGCGATCACCAGCACAAAACGTATTTCCACATACGTTATTTGAGCTAAGTCCAGACCGCATGCCCCGCAGACCATTCCTCAACCGGGTCGAGGAGCTGGCCGGCCGCAGCGTTGCTGGGATAGCGGCGAGGCGCAGCTGTTCACGTTGTGGGGTCGGCGCCGCGTCGGTAAGACCCTGCTGCTGCTGGAGTTCGCGCGTGGTAAGCGCCACCTCTACTTCGAGGCCACGAGCGGCACACGTGCCGACCAGCTCGCCGACTTCTCGGACCGGCTCGCCGAGGCCACCGGCCGAGCTGCGCTCGCGGTGCCGGACTGGCGGGTCGCACTCGACGCGGTCGCCGACTGGGCACAGGAGGGGCCGGTGCTCCTGGTCCTCGACGAGTTCCAGTTCATCGGGCGGACGAACGGCGGACATCGGCTCGATCATCAACGTCTGGTGGCGCGAACGTGGAGAGCCGCTGCCCATCTTCCTCGTGCTGTCGGGTAGCGAGGTCGGATTCTTCGAGCGCGAGGTCGTCAACTACTCGCCACCACCTACGGTCGCCGCGCGGGCCAACGCCGGCTGAGACCGTTCAAACCCGCGCGATGTCGAGCTCTTCCTGCCGGGCTGGACTGCCGAGGACAAAGTTGCCGCGTACGCGGTCTTCGGTCATATGCCGTACTACCTCGCACACGTCCGCGAGCCCGCGAGCCTCGCGGACAACATTCTCGACCTGGTTCTCCGCCCGGACGGGTTGTTGCACGAGGAAGCGCGGCTATTGCTCGATCAGGAGCTCCCCGAGGCGTCCGCATACTTCTCGGTCTTGCGGGCCATCGCCGCCGGACAAACGCGCGTAACGGAAATTGCGCAGCGCACCGGCATCTCCGGGGGGACATCTCGCGTCAGCCAGAGGCTCGACATGCTGCGCAACCTCTGGCTGGTCGATCGCCAGTTCCCGGTAACGGTGACCAACCCGGAACGCTCCAAACAGAGCTTCTACCGCATCACGGATCCGTACCTGCGCTTCTGGTTCCGCTTCGTGCTTCCGGCCCAGGGTCGGCTCGCCGACGACGATGCCCCAGCTTGATGCGTTCGTGTCCGCGCCGGCATTCGAAGAGGTATGCCAGGGATGGCTGCGGCGGGAGGTCGACGGGGCAGCCGTGGGCTGGTGGTGGGGCGAGGTCCGCGAGACGAGAGGCGCCCAGCTGCGCAACGTCGACCGCGAACTCGACGCAGTCGCCATCGCCCACGATGGCTATGTCATCGCGATCGGCTCTTGCAAGTGGACGAGCGGATCACTCCCCTACAGCGAGAAGACGAAGCTGGACGTTCTTGGCGCCCATCTCCAGCCCGACGGGCCGCCACCGCAGCAGTTCTTCTTCTCGCGCAATGGGTTCGACGACGAACTGAGTCGAGAGGCCGAAACGAGCGGACGCATCCGGCTCGTCAGCCCGAGCGACCTCTTCTGACAACGGGCGCGCTCGCCATTGCCCCGACGGCGGCGCACCGAGTGTACGCGCCGGCTCGCGCCTAGCGGGCGTTCGCGGCGCCCTGGCCGACGCCGTAGGCCTGCATCGCGAGCACGATCCGGTCGGCCCGCAGCACCCCGTTCGGCTCGAGTTGCGCCGCCGGGAGCTCGCGCGGGTCGTCGCCGCGGCGGGCCTCCTCGACGGTGACGCTGCGCTCGAGCAGGTCAAGGCGCACGACGTACTCGTACCAGGAGATGTCCCACATGATCGTGATCTTCACCGGCCGCGGCAGCTCCAGGCCG
>JAICJM010000056.1 GCA_025928435.1 Thermoleophilia bacterium | reverse complement strand
GCCGGCGGCGACGAGCGCCGCCTCCCCGCCGCTCGACCCGCCGGGTGAGCGGTCGGCCGCCCAGGGGTTGTCCGTGCGCCCGTAGACCGGGTTGTCGGTCTCCGCGTACCAGTTGAGCTGGGCGACGTTGCCCTTGCACAGAATCACCGCCCCCGCACGGCGCAGCGCCCGCGCGATCGCGCCGTCCGAGCGGCTGCGTGACCCGGCCAGCCGCTCGACCCCCGCGCAGCACGGCGTCCCGCGCACCCAGAGCGTCTCCTTCAGGCTCACCGGCACGCCCTCGAGCGGGCGCCCGGCGGGGCGAGCGTCGATTCTCGCGGCGGCCGCGGCCGCCTGCGCGTACAGAGGCACCGCCACCGCGTTGAGCAGGGCGCCCCGGGTCTGGGCCCGGCGCGCGGCCGCGTCGGCCACGTCGACGGCCGCGATCTCGCGCCGGCCGACCGCCGCGGCGAGCCCCGCGGCCGAGGCGGCGTCCATCTCGTCGTCGTCGGAGGCCGCCGGCCTCGAGGCGTACCCGATCACGGCGGCGATCCTACGCCCCGCTGGTAGTATCTGCAACACCTGTTGGCGATCCGGCACGTTGGAGGCAACACGTGTTCCGTAACGAGATGCCGCGGTTCGAGATCCTCTCCGAGGGGGCGCTCGAGACGGTCGAGCGAGGCTGGCGGCGGCTGGTCTCCGAGATCGGCGTCCAGTTCGACCATCCCCGCGCGATCGAGCTCTTCCGCGCGGCCGGCTGCGACGTCGAGGACTCCCAGGTGCGTTTCGACCCCGACTTCCTGCTCGAGCAGGCGGCGAAGGCCCCGCGCGAGTTCGACATGCGCGCGCGCAACCCCGACTACGACCTGCACATCGGCGGCGACTCGATGATCTTCGCCCCCACCCAGGGGCCGCCGTTCGTGCGCATGGGCGGGACGCGCCGCGACGCGACGCTGGCCGACCTGCAGCGGTTCATCATGCTCACGCAGTCCTTCCCGGAGCTCGACACGCCCGGCGGCGGCATCTGCGAGCCCAACGACACGGCCCTCGACTCGCGTCACCTGGCGATGAACATGTCGCTGATCATGCTCTCCGACAAGGTGTTCGAGGGCGTCCCCATGTCCGACGTGGCCGCGGCCGACTCGGTGCGGATGGGCGAGATCCTGTTCGGCGGCCGGGAGGCGATCGAGGAGCGGCCGGTGATGTTCGCGAACGTGAACGTGAACTCGCCGCTGCGCTACGACGTCCGCATGCTCGAGGCGATGCTCGAGTTCTCGGCGGCCAACCAGGCGGTGATCGTGACGCCGTTCCTGCTCATGGGCGCGATGGCACCGGTCTCGATCGGCGCGGCGCTCGCGCAGCAGACGGCCGAGGTGCTCGCCGGCGTGGCCCTGCTCCAGCTCGTGCGCCCGGGCGCGCCCGTGGTCATGGGCTCGTTCCTGTCGTCGACCGACATGAAGTCCGGTGCGCCCGCGTTCGGGACGCCGGAGTCGGCGATCGGCCTGTACGCGTCCGGCCAGATCGCGCGCCGGATCGGCCTGCCGTGGCGGGCCGGCGGCGGCACGCTGACGGCCAGTCCGGCCGTCGACGCGCAGGCCGGCTACGAGGCGCTGAACACGCTGATCTCGGCCTTCCTGGCCGGGGCGAACGTCGTGTGGCAGGCGGCCGGGTGGCTCGAGGGCGGGCTGGTCGCCTGCTTCGAGAAGTTCATGATGGACGTCGAGCTCCTGAAGCTGCTCCGCGTCCAACTCGCCCCGACGGTGATCGACGAGGACGCGCTCGCCTTCGGCGCTCACCAGGAGGTGGGCCCGGGCGGGCACTTCTTCGGCTGCGAGCACACGCTCGCCCACTTCCGCGACTGCTTCTACCGCCCGTTCCTCGCCACCACCGACAACTTCGACCGCTGGAGCGGCAAGGGCAGCCCGACGGCCGCCGTCCGCGCCGAGGGGCTGTGGCGCGAGGCGCTCGAGCGCTACGAGCCGCCGCCGCTCGACGACGCGGTGCGGGAGGAGCTGCTCGAGTTCGTCGCGCGGCGCACCCGCGAGCTGGGCGACGACCCGATCGACCTCGGCATCCCGCCGGAGGCGCCGCCGGCCGCCGCGGCCTGAGGCGCGTCAGACCTCCTCCCACGGGAACGAGTCGAGCCGCTCCGCGCCGGTCGCGGTCACGAGCACCTGCGTCTCGAGCTTGACCGCCTCGCGCCCGCCCTCCTCGCCGATCAGGCTCTCGGCGGCGAGCACCATGCCCGGCTCGAACCGGCCGGCCTGGAAGTCGGCCGCGTCCTGCGGCGCGTAGACGCCGGGGTACTCGTCGCACATGCCCACGCCGTGCAGCAGGCACGAGTAGCGGTTGGCCAGGTAGCGGCCGGGGATCGGCCAGCTGCGCTCGCCGTACTCGCGCCAGTCCAGGCCGGGCCGGATCAGGGCCACGTTGTGCTCGATCTGCTCGAGCGCCGCCGCGTAGAGCGCGCGCTGCTCCGGGGTCATGGCGACGTGGTCGATCGTCCACGACCGCGACAGGTCGGCGCAGTAGCCGTAGGGCCCGATCATGTCGGTGTCGAACGCCAGCATGTCGCCGCGCGCGGCGACGTGGTCGGAGCACTCCTGGAACCACGGGTTCGTGCGCTCGCCGGCCGTGAGCAGCCGCGTCTCGAGCCACTCGCCGCCCGAGCGGGCGTTCTCGTGGTGCAGCTCGGCCCAGATCTCCTGCTCGGTCCTCCCGGCCACAGACGCCTCGTAGATGCGCGCCATCCCGGCCTCGCACACACGGATCGTCCAGCGCATCAGCTCGATCTCCTCGCGGCTCTTGATCAGCCGCGCGTTCTCGGTCAGCTCCTGGCCTTCCACCAGCGTCACCCCGCGCCGGCGGAGCGCGTCGACGCCGGGCGGCTCGAGCTTGTCGACGGCCAGCCGCAGCGGGCCGGCCTCGCGCTCGCGCAGCGCCGAGACGATCTCGTCCGCCCACGTCCCCACCCACTCGGGCAGGTTCTCGGCGGAGTACTGGTAGAACCAGGCGCAGGCCGGCCGCACCTCGTCGACCGTCTCGAGCCCCGCGACCAGGTGCTCGCTGCCGCGGTACTCGAAGTCGATGGCGTGGCCGTCGGCAAACACGAGCGCGTAGTGGAACGGGTTGTGCGCCGCCCACAGCTGCATGTTGCGCGCGTCGAGCGCGTAGCGGATGTTGACGGGGTCGGAGAGCAGGATGGCCGTGCAGTCGCGCCTCACCACCTGCTCGACCATGCGCCGCTTGCGGTAGCCGCGGGCCGAGACCAGGGTCGAATGCGGGATCGGGCTTCGCAGCGGCCGGTCGGCGCCCTCGGCGTTCAGGTACTCGAGCTTGCGCGGATCCTTGAAGACGTCGGCCAAGGCGATGCGGCTCAGCGGCCGCTCAGCGCGGCGGACAGCTCGGCGGCGGCGGCGGCGACCCCCGCCCCGATCTCGTCCAGGCGCGACCGCACTCGGAACGTCGGCCCCGACACGTTGATCGCGGCCACGATCCGCCCGTGGCCGTCGCGCACGGGCGCGGCCGCCGCCGTCAGGCCCGCGTCCATCTCCTCGTCGGCGATCGCGTAGCCGCGGTCGCGGGCCGCGCCGATCGCGGCGGCGAGCTCGCCCACGCTGCCTGCCGTGGCCGGCGCCGTCGCGGCGAAGGGGCGGCCCTCGAACAGCGCCTCGAGCTCCTCGGGGGCGCGGTCCAGGAGCAGCGCCTTGCCCGCGGAGGTGCAGTAGGCGGGGGTGTTGCGGCCGATCCAGTTCACGGCCCGCACGGCGTGAGGCGACTGCTCCGAGAGCACCGTCACGACCTCGGCCCCCTGGAGCACGGAGAGGTGCGCGCCCTCGCCGAAGCGAGCCACGAGGCCGGCCAGCAGCGGCCGGGCGGAGTCGAGCAGATGGCGGCTGCCCGCCGTCTGCGCCATGGCGTAGATGCGCCAGCCGAGCCGGTAGGCACGCGTGTCCGGGTCACGGTCGACGAGGCCGTACTCGGCCAGGGTCGCGAGCGTGCGCGACACCTGCGTCTTCTCCCGCCCCAGCATGCGGGCGACCCGGGTGACACCCAGCCCGCCCTCGGCCGCGGCCTCCTCGCTTGCGAGCGTGAGGAGCGCCTCGACGCCCCGGCGGATGCTGGTCTCGCGCTCGGCCACCGTCCGGCAAACGTACCAGGCGGCGTCCAGGCGGGGACAGTCCCCGCCGGAGCGGGGACAGTCCCCGTCACGCCAGGACGCGCAGCACGGCGTCGACCAGGCCGCCGACGTCGTGCGGGTTCGCCTCGACGGCCGGCTCGACGCCGCACTCGCGCAGCGTCGCGCTGGTCACGGGGCCGATCGACGCGGCGGCCAGGCCGTCGAGGCCGCCGTCGCCGAGGGTGGCCGCCAGGTTCGCGACCGTCGACGACGAGGTGAACGTCACCAGGTCGGCGCCCCGCACGGCGTCGGCGGCGACCGGCTCGGGCACCGTGCGGTAGAGATGCAGGACGTCGGCCCGGGCGCCGCGCTCGCGCAGGCCGTCCGGGAGCACGTCGCGGGCGCCCTCCGCGGTCGCGACCAGCACGCGCCGGCCCTCGACGTCGCCGAGTGCGGCGAGCAGCGACTCCGACACGGCCTCGGCCGGCACGACGTCGGCGACGATGCCGCGGCCGCGAAGCGCCGCGACGGTCGCCGGGCCGATCGCGGCCACGCGCACGCCGTGGAGCGCGCGCACGTCGCCGGGGAGCAGCAGCTCGGCACCGTTCGCGCTCGTGACCACGACCGTGTCGTACGCGGTCAGGTCGGGCGGGTCGAACGGGAGCGGCTCGATCCGGATCGCGGGCGCCTGCACGACGTCGGCCCCCAGCACCTCCAGCCGGGCGGCGAGGCCGCTCGCCTGGGCGCGCGCCCGCGTGACAACGACCCGTTTGCCGTGCAGCGGCCGCCGCTCGTACCAGGCCAGCTGCTCGTGCAGCGCCGCGACGGCGCCCACCAGCGTGATCGCCGGCGGGCGCATGCCCTCGGCCGCGCGGGCGATGCCGGAGAGCGGCGCGACGACGGTGCGCTGGGCCGGGCGCGTCCCGTTCGAGATCACCGCCGCCGGCGTCTCGGGGGCCATCCCGTGCTCGATCAGGCGGGCCGCGTTCGCGGCCAGCGCGCCGACGCCCATGAGGAACACGAGCGTGCCCGGCGTGGCCGCGAGCGAGGCCCAGTCGAGGTCGCTGTCCGGCTTCGACGGGTCCTCGTGCCCGGTCACGAACGTGACCTGGGCGGCGCTGCCCCGCTGCGTCACCGGGATGCCGGCGTAGGCGGGCACGGCGTAGGCGGACGAGATGCCGGGCACGACCTCGAACGGGATCCCGGCCTCGGCCAGCGCGAGCGCCTCCTCACCGCCGCGCCCGAAGATGAACGGGTCGCCGCCCTTCAGCCGCACCACCATCTCGTGGCGGCGGCCGAGCTCCAGCAGGCGCGCGTTGATCGCCTCCTGCGTCATCGCGTGGTCGCCGGGCTGCTTGCCGGCGTACACCATCTCGGCCGACGCCGGGGCCAGCGCGACGATGCGCGGATCGGCCAGGCGGTCGTAGACGAGCGCGTCGGCCACCTCGACCAGCTCGCGCCCGCGCACGGTGAGCAGGCCGGGATCGCCGGGCCCGGCACCGACCAGGTAGACCGTCACGGCGCCACCCACGTGCGCAGCTCGAGGCCGTCCACGCCGTCCCGGGCGTAGGCCGCAACCGGCACGCTGCAGCCGCCGCCGACGCTCCGGGCGAACTCGCGCTCGGCCTCGACCGCGCGCCGGGTGGGCGCGTGGTCGAGCGCGGCGACGAGCGCCTCGTCGCCCGCGCGCACCTGCACCGCGATCGCCCCCTGGCCGGCCTCCGGGACGAACACCTCGGGGTCGAGCAGGAATGCGATCCGGTCGGCCAGCCCGAGCCGGCGCAGGCCCGCGGCGGCGAGCACGATCGCGTCGGCGACGCCCGCGTCGAGCTTGCGCAGGCGGGTGTCGACGTTCCCCCGCAGCGGCACCACCTCGAGGCCCGGCCGGAGATGGCGCAGCAGGGCGCCGCGGCGGGCCGACGACGTCCCGATGCGGGCGCCGTCCGGGATCTCGTCCAGGGCCGCGAACGGCCCGCAGACGGCGTCACGGGGATCGTCCCGCTCGAGCAGCGCCGCGACCACCAGGCCGGGCGGCATCTCTCCGGTGAGGTCCTTGGCGCTGTGCACGGCGGCGTCGACCTCGCCCTCGGCCAGGGCGCGCTCGATCTCGCGGGTGAACACGCCCCGCCCGTCGCCGATCTCGTCGAAGCGACCGGCCGCCCGGTCGCGGTCGCCGGCGGTCGCGATCGGGACGATCTCGGCGTCGTCCAGGGCGTCCGCCACGATTCTGGCCTGCGCGATCGCGAGCTTGCTGCCCCGCGTGCCCAGACGGATCATTCCGGCGCGGTGGGCGTCGCCAACCCGAAGAGCTCGGTCACGGCTTCGGCATAGGGGCCCGACCGGTCGGCGGCGGCGAGCTCCTTCAAGCGCACGGTCGGCTCGTGCAGCAGCTTGTTCACCATGGTGCGCGTCATCGCGTCGAGCCGCTGGCGGTCGGCCGGCGAGAGCCCGTCCCAGCGCTGCTCCATCCGCCGCAGCTCCGCCGCGCGGATGCGCTCGGCGTGGTCGCGCAGCGACGTGATGGCGGGCACCACCCGCAGCGCGGCCATCCAGTCGCGGAAGTCCGCCGCCTGCTCGGCCACGATCGCGCGGGCGCGGCCGCTCTCGCCCAGGCGCAGCTCGAGCGTGCGCCGCACGGCGGCCTCGAGCCCGTCCAGATCGACGACGGTCGTCCCCTCCAGGCCGGCGGCGGCCGGGTCGACGTCCCGCGGCACCGCCAGGTCGATCAGCAGGCGCGTCCGTCCGGGCGTGAGGCCGGCGGCGGTGATGACGTGCCCCGGGGCGGCGGTGGAGCTGACCACCACGTCGGCCTCGTCGGCCGCCCGGGCCAGCTCGCCCCATGCGATGGCCGTCCCGCCGAAGCGGGCGGCGAGCGCCGCGGCCCGGTCGGGATCGCGGTTCGCGACGGTCAGGTTCCCGGCCCCGCGCGCGGTCAGGTTGGCGGCGACGAGCTCGGCCACGCGGCCCGCCCCGACGACCAGCACGGACGCGCCGTCGATGCCGCCGAGCCGCTCGCTCGCCACCGCGGCGGCGACCGACGCGACCGAGCCCCCGCCGGCGCCGATCGCGGTCTCGTGGCGGACGCGCTTGCCCGCCTCGAGGGCCACGTGGAAGAGCCGGTTCGAGACCGGCCCGGTCGAGCCCCATTCGAACGCGCCCATGTAGGCGTCGCGGATCTGGGCCAGGATCTGGGCCTCGCCGGGGACGAGCGAGTCAAGCCCTGCGGCCACGGAGAAGAGGTGCTCGGCGGCCTCGGCGCCCGCGTGCACGTAGAGCATCGGCTCCAGCCGCTCGCGGTCGTGGCCCGAGAGCTCCGCGAGCCGCTCGACGGCGGCGTCGCGGAGCGCGCCCGGATCGGCGCCGACCAGGTAGAGCTCGCACCGGTTGCAGGTGGCGAGGCCGACCGCCTCGGCCACCGGCTCGGCGGCGAGCACGTGGTCGACCAGGTCGCGCCCGTGGTCGTGAGCGGCCAGCCGTTCACGCACCCGCAAGGGGGCGCTGCGGTGGTTCGTCCCGACGAGCACCAGGTTCAGCGCCACGGCCCCGTCAGCCATCCGCCTTCGCCTCCAGCAGGCCCGCGATCTCGTCCAGCTCCCGCTCCAGCCGGCCCAGCTTCGAGTTCAGGATCACGACATAGGCCAGCGTGACGATCCACGCCAGGGCGTACACCGCCGCGACGTAGTGGACGTATGTCTCGCGGATCACCGCGTGCCCTCGGCCAGGCGCCGCAGGCGGGTGACCTGCTCGTCGAGGCGCTTGCCGCGCAGCTCGACCAGGTACATCGCCACGGCCAGGCTGAGCATCGCCGCGAGCGCCGTCAGGAACGTGAACAGCATGCTCCCGTCCATGTTCGCGCCGTGGTCGGTGAACGTGACCGGGTGGATCACGTCCTGGCCCAGGTGCACCGCCAGCACCGAGATCGGGATCAGCCCGACCCCGAGCAGGGCGTAGACGGCCGAGTAGCGCGCGCGCCGCTCACCCGCCTCGACCGAGAAGCGGAGCATGAAGTAGGCGCAGTAGAACAGGAAGATGATCAGGAAGGTGTTCAGCTCGGTGCTGCCCCAGTACCACCAGGTGCCCCACGAGACCTTGGCCCAGATCGAGCCGGTCACGAGGGTCAGGGTGCCGAAGATCACGCCCAGATGCATGGGCACGTAGCTGCGCAGGTCGAGGCCGATGTCGCCCGACCACAGGTACCGGGCCGCGTTGATCGCGCCCCAGGCGAAGAGGGCGTAGGTGGTCATCGCGATGGGGACGTGGAAGTAGAAGATGCGCTGCGAGAAGCCCTGGTCGGCGTCGTTCGGCACGTAGAAGAAGATCAGGCCGAGGGCCACGGGCATCAGAACGGCCGCCACCAGGGCCGCGGCGGTTGCGCGGTCGAGGCGGGCGCCCGAAGTTGTGTTCACCGCGCTAATCCTCCACCACGAACTCGAAGAGCCCCCACCCGAAGAGCACGAAAACCGTATCATAGAGACCCAGGTATCCCAGCCGTTCCAGGGTGTGCAAACTGCTCGTTTGCGGGGAAATCGTGCCGGTCGTCGCGCTCACCGCTCCCAGCACGAGCGGGATGGCGAAGGGCAGGAAGAGGACCGGCAGGAGCACCTCCCGCGCCCGCCCGGCGGACGCCAGCCCGGCGACCAGCGACCCGAGCGCCGCGATGCCCACGTCGGCGAGCAGCACGGCGGCCACCAGCACGCCGTAGTCCGGGGCCGGCCCGTCCTGCAGGAAGAAGAGCCAGAACGCCGGCAGCGCGACGACCTGGACGGCGACCAGGAACACGCAGGTCGAGCACGCCCGCGCCAGCCACAGCAGGGCGCGATCGATCGGGGCCGCCAGCAGGCCGTCCCAGATGCCGTGCTCGCGCTCGCGGGCGAAGGAGCGCGTGAGCGCCAGGATCGCGGTGAAGACGATCGCCACCCAGAGCATCCCGGTCGCGGCGCGCGTGCCGCCGGCGGGCCGCCCGCCGCCGAGCCCGAAGCGGAAGAGCACGAACGAGGCGACGACGAATGCGACCATCGCGAGCACGACCTCGCTCCCGCGCAGCTCGAGCACGAGGTCCTTGCGCACGAGCGCGACCAGCGCGCGCCGGTTCACGCCGCCACCCGCCCGGCCCGGATCGGCACCTCGGTCGTCGCCAGACCCTCGAACCAGGCGGGCTCGTGGGTCGAGACGATCACCGTCCGCCCCGGCTCCGCCAACACCTCGCGCAGCAGGCCGCGGCCGTCGGCGTCGAGGCCGGCGGTGGGCTCGTCGAGCAGGAGCAGCGCCGGCCCGTGCAGGCAGGCGCGGGCCAGGGCGAGCCGCTGCGCCATGCCGCGCGAGAACTCGGCGACGAGGTCGCCGCCGCGGGCGTCGAGGCCGACCCGGTCGAGCGCCGGCCCGACCCGATCGCCCGGCACCCCGTAGAGGGCGGCGTAGAGCTCGAGGTTCTCGCGGGCGGTGAGGCCGGGGTAGGTGAGCGGGCCGTGCGCGACGTACCCGACGAGCGGGCGCGCCCTGTCGGCCGCCCGCGGCAGCTCGTGGCCGCCGACGCGCACCGCGCCCGCGCTCGGCCGCAGCACGGTGGCGAGCACCCGCAGGAGCGTCGTCTTGCCTGCGCCGTTCGGGCCGGTGACGAGGACGAACTCGCCCTCGGCCACCACGAGGTCGACCCCGTCGAGGGCCGCCCGCTCGCCGAAGCGGCGCACGAGGCCGTCGCAGGCGACGGCCTCACCGTCAGGCGATGGCATCCGCGAGCACCCCGGCCAGGAAGACGAGCGCGATGACGCCGTTCATGGTCAGGAACGCCATGTCGACCCGCGAGAGGTCGTCCGCGCTCACGATCGAGTTCTCGTACGCGAGCAGGGCCGCGACCACCGCCACGCCGAGGTAGTAGAGCGGCCCCAGGCCGAGCGCGAGCCCGAGCCAGACGAGCAGGAGCACGGACGCGAGGTGGAACGCGCGGGTGATCCGAAGCGCGGTCGCGACGCCGAAGCGGCGGGGGATCGAGTGCAGGCCCTGGCCCCGGTCGATCTCGAGATCCATGGTCGCGTAGATGATGTCGAAGCCGCCGATCCACAGCGCGACCGCGCCACCAAGCAGGAACGGCGTCGCGTCGACGTGGTTGGTCACGGCGACCCAGCCGCCGACCGGCGCGAGCCCGTCGACCGCTCCCAGGAACGGGTGGCAGAGCCACGTGAACCGCTTCAGGTAGGGGTAGATCACGAACCCGGCGACCGGGATCGGCCACAGCCACCGGGTGATCGGCGCGAGCTGCCACACGGCGATCAGGAACACGACCAGCGACGCGAGGGCGAACGCGGCCACGTTCCCGCGCGAGAGCAGCCCGGCCGGGATCTCGCGCCGGGCGGTGCGCGGGTTGCGCGCGTCGATCGCCGCGTCGATCAGGCGGTTCAGCGCCATTGCCAGGCTGCGGGCGCCGACCATGGCGACCGTGATCCAGAACAGCCGGCGCGCGGACGGCACCTCGCCCAGGGCCAGGATCGCGCCCGTGTAGGCGTACGGCAGCGCGAACACCGTGTGCTCGAGCTTCACGAGGCTCACGAACCGGCGCGCGTAGACGGCGGTGGCGCTCAATGCGAGGTGGGCTGGTCGAGCAGGAGCCGCAACCCGTGGTCGAGGGCGGGCGCGATCGCGTCGAAGAGCTCGCCACACGCCTTCGGGCTGCCGGGCAGGTTCACGATCAGCGCCGAGCCGCGGATGCCGCTCCGGCCGCGGGAGAGCATCCCGTGGGGCGAGATCGCGGTCGAGACGGCGCGCATGTGCTCGTCGAGGCCCGGGGTCGGGCGCTCGATCACGCCCTCGGTCGCCTCGGGGGTGACATCGCGCGGGGCGAAGCCCGTGCCGCCCGTCGTGAGGACGAGGTCGGCCATGCCCGTCAGGCGGCGGAGCGCGTCGGCGATCTCGGCCCGCTCGTCCGGGACGACGTCGTGCCCCGCGATCTCGAAGCCGGCGCCGCGCAGGCGGGACTCCAGCACCGTGCCGCTCGTGTCCTCACGGGTGCCGGCGACGACACCGTCGGAGACGGTCAGCACCGCGGCCCTCACGTCTCCGCCCGCCGCCAGTGCCCGCTCTTGCCGCCCGACTTCTCCACCAGCTCGGCCGACCGGATCGAGATGGCGGGGTCGAGGCCCTTCGTCATGTCGTAGACGGTCAGGGCGGCGGCGACGGCGGCGGTGAGGGCCTCCATCTCGACGCCGGTCCGGGCGGTCGTCTCGGCGGCTGCGACGATGGCGACGCCGCCGCCGGAGAGCTCGGGCGTCACCTCGACCATCGTCAGCGGCAGCGGGTGGCACAGGGGCACGATGTCCGGCGTGTGCTTGGCCGCCATGATCCCCGCGATGCGCGCGGCGGCGAGGACGTCGCCCTTCGGCAGCGTGCCCCCGGCGATGCGCTCGCGCACGTGCTCGGGCATGTCGACGTGGGCGCGCGCCACCGCCCGGCGGCGCGTCGCCGGCTTTTCGCCGACGTCGATCATGCGGATCTCGCCCATGCGGCCTGGAAGTCTACGGACTGGAAGCGGCGGAAGGGGATGTCCCCATGCGGGGACAGTCCCCCGCTGCGCTCGCCATGGATGGGGCCCGATCAGGGGCCGGGCCTCGCCTCACCCGCCAAGGAACGGCCCCAGCGCGCGGACGTAGGCGCGGGCGCCGCGGCCGTCGGGGTCGCGGCGGGGGTTGCCGCAGCACAGGCTCACGCCCGCGACGCGCCCGGTGGCGGCCAGCGCGGCCATCTCGGCGTCGAGGCGGGCGCCGCTCCAGCCGTCCGGCGCGGGAAAGTCGACGCCGGGGGCATCGGCCGGGTCGAGCACGTCGCCGTCGAGATGCAGGTGGATGGGCGCCCCATCCGGCAGGATCGCCAGGGCGGACGCCACGTCGCCGGTCGCAACGAGCCGGGAACCCTCGATCGCGGCCCGCTCGCCCGGGTCGAGGTCGCGCGCGCCGACGAGGGCGGCCCGGTCCTCCGGCAGGGCGGGATCGAGCCCCGCCGCGGCGCGCAGGCGGTCGTGGCACCAGCCCAGCAGCACGGCGAACGGCATGCCCCCAAGGAACCCGCTCGGGCTCGTCTCGGGCGTGTTCAGGTCGCCGTGGGCGTCGACCCACACCAGCACGAGGCCGGGGTGCGACGCGCGCAGGCCGGCGGTCACGGCCGGCGCGAGCGTGCACTCGCCCAGCAGGACGACCGGGTTGGGGCCGGCGCCGGCCACCGCCGCCTGGACGCGCGGCAGGCCGGCCGCGAGCGCGTCCTCGGGCGGCGCCCCCATGTCCATCTCGACCGTCGTGCCGTCGGCGCCGAGCGCCGCGGCGACGGCGGCCGGGCCCTCCTCCATGCCGCCGCCGTGGAAGCTGCTGCACCACGGCACCTGGACGACGGCGCTCACCGCTCCACCGCCTCGGGCCGCGCGTGGGCCAGGTCGTCCATGAGCGCGTCCACCCAGCGCGTGATGTCGTGCTCGCGCACCTGCGCCCGCAGGCCGGCGATGCGGCGGCGGCGCTCCTCCGCGGGCATCACGAGCGCGGTGTGGATGGCGTCCGCCTGCTCCTGCAGGTCGAAGGGGTTCACCGTCAGCGCGTGCTCGCCCAGCTCCGGGTGGGCGCCCGCGTTCTCGGACAGGATCAGCACCCCGTCGCGGTCGTTCACGAGCGGCGCCTCCTTGGCAACCAGGTTCATCCCGTCGAAGATCGCGTTCACGAGCAGCACGTCGTACTCCGCGTAGCCGGCGACGGCCTCGTGGAAGTTGTCCGAGATGCGCAGGTCGACGGCCTGCCAGTCGTCGCGCGTGTAGAAGCGGTCGTTGACCGTCCGGGCGGCCCGCTGGATGGCCCCCATGTACTCGGTGTATTCGGGGATGTCCTGGCGCGAGGGATCGAGCTTCGCGAGCAGCGTCACGCGGCCCTCCCATTCCGGGTGGTCGGACAGGAAGAGCTCGAACGCCTGCATCCCGCGCACGACGTTCTTGGACGGGTCGGTGCGGTCGACGCGCAGCACCACCTTCTCGGGGCGCCACGCCTGCATCGCCTCGCGCTCGGCCCGCACCGCGTCGCTCGCCGCCAGCCGGTCGAACTCCTCGGGATCGACCGAGATCGGGCGGCTCGTGACGCGCACCGTCCGGCCGCGGAAGTGCACCGTCTCCGTCTCGTGGTCGACGCGGGCGTCGGTGAACTGGGACACGGACGCGAGGAAGTTGCCGACGTAGCGGGGCGTGTGCAGCCCGATCACGTCGCAGGCCAGCATCGACTCGTGGATCGTCCGGCGGATGTCCGGCGGCAGCACGCGCCAGTAGTCCGGCATCGGCCAGGGGATGTGCGAGAAGTGCTGGATGACGGCGTCCGGCACCCGGTCGCGGATCGCGGCCGGCGCGACGAACAGGTGGTAGTCCTGGAGCATCACCGGGGGCGGGTCGCCCTCGGCCGCCTCGAGCTCGGCCACCACGGCGTCGGCGAAGCGCTGGTTCACGGGCACGTAGCCGGCGTCCCAGGCCAGGCGCACGTTGCGGTCGACCGATGGCTCGGTCGCGAGCCCCCACAGGTAGTGGTGGATGAACCACAGGACCGGGTTCGCGAAGACGTTGTAGTAGCGGTCGTACTCCTCGCGGTCGTGCACGACCAGGCGGACGGTCAGGTCGCCGTCGCGGTAGGGCCCCCGCTCCGCCATCTCGGCGTCCTCGTCGGAGAGGGCGCTCGCGATCCAGGTCACCGGCCGCACCGCCGCCAGGCCGCTCAAGGCGGTGACCAGCCCGCCGCCGCCGCGCTGCGCCACGATCTCGCCGTCGGCGCCGCGCGTGAACCGGCACGGCCCCCGGTTGGAGACGATCAGCAGCGGCTGCTCGGCCATCCCGGGCACCCTACCCGGTTGCCGGTGGCGCTACGCCTATCGGGGCCTGGCCCCGGTCAGCCGGAGATGACCTCGAGGTCGGCCTGGTCGCCGTCGCCGGCCATGCGGTGCATGAGCGCGAGCCAGTCGCGCAGGAGCCGGGGCGTAAGGAACCGGCGGCGCACGTGCTCCTTGGCGCGGCGGGTCATGTCGCGCGTCGCCTGCGGGTCGGCGAGCACCTCGAGGACGCGGTCGGCGCACTCCTCCGCCGAGGAGACGAGGTAGCCGGTCTCGCCGTCGACGATCTGGGCGACGATGCCGCCGACGTTCCCGCCGATCGTCGGCCGCGCCTTCCACAGCGCCTCGGCGACCGTCAGGCCGAACCCCTCGCGGATCGACTTCTGGATGCACACCTCGCTGTAGACCTGGAACGCGTTCACCTCGACCGCGCCGACGTTGTTCAGATTCGAGAACATGTAGATGTCCGGATCCTCCTCGCAGTAGTCGCGAGTGGTGTTCCAGAACTCCCAGCCCTCGGGGTCGTCGTGCGCCATCGAGCCGACCAGCGCCAGCTGGACGTCGCGGTGGGTCTCCTTCACGATGCGATAGGCGTCGATCACGCCCATCGGGTCCTTCCAGGGGTCGAACCGCGACACCTGCAGCAGCAGCGGCCGGCTGACGTCGATGCCGAACTGGTCGACGATGTAGGCCGCGTCGTCCGTCGAGAGGGCCATGTTCTTCGGCGCGAGCGGGTCGATCGCCGGCGGCCAGATGACGGCCTCGGCCAGGCCGGCCCCGCGCGGGACGTACGTCGGCATGTGGAAGATGCAGGCGTCGTAGGCGCCCAGACGCGGCGAGATGAACTCCAGCACCTCGGGGTTCGGCGTCGAGAGGTCGATGTGGCAGCGCCACACCCACCGCGGGCGGGTCGTCTCGACGTACTCGCGCATCGCCAGCGGCTGGGGGTCATGGACGACGATGACGTCCCACTCGTCCGCGTCGGTGAGGGCGTCGGCGTTCAACTTGTTGTAGCCCTCGAAGATCGCCTTCTGGTGGTCGGTGATCCCCTTCTCGTCGCCCTGGAGGGCGTTGTGCATCGTCTTCGTGACGTCGTAGAACTCGTCGCGGCCGTCGATCACGCGCCATTCGGCGTCGAGCCCGGCGTCGATCATGAGCGGGATCAGCGTGTAGTTGATCTCGGCCACGCCGCCGCCGAACGCCGTGGCGGACAGGTGCAGGATGCGCTTGCCCTGCAGCGGCTCCGCGAGGCGCTTGATCTCCTCGGCGAGTGTCCGCCCGATCAGGGAGTTGTAGTCGGCAAGCGACTTGTGCCCGACGTTGACCCTCTGCATGCCGCGCGAAAACTTAGCAACATCACCGGTCGCGACCCAAACCGTCGGCCGGCAGGCGCAGGGCGAAGCTCGATCCGCCGGCCCCCGAGGAGACCGCGATCTCGCCGCCCATGCGCTGGGCGAGCTCGCCCGCGATCGCGAGCCCGAGCCCGCTGCCCGACGCGTTTCCCTGCGGGCCGCGCCAGAAGCGCTCGAACAGGTGCCGCTGCGAGTCGGCGTCGATCCCGGGGCCGTCGTCGGAGACCGTCAGCGTGACGTGGCCGTCGTCGGCCCCGACCGCGACCCGCACCTGCGTGCCCTCCGGGTTGTGGCGGACGGCGTTGTCCACCAGCACCCGCCCGATCTGCTGCACCCGCTGCTCGTCGCCGATGCCGTGCGGCAGCCCGCGGGGCGGCCGTGCCAGCACCACCCGGCTGCCGTGACGGGCGGCCAGGCCGCGAAACTCGCGCACGAGCCCGCGCGCGGCGGCGGCCAGGTCGACCGGCTCGCTGCCGACCTCCACGGCGCCGGAGTCGAGCCGCGACAGGTCGAGCAGGTCGGTGGCCAGCTTCGTCAGCCGCAACACCTGCTCGCGCATCGTCAGCACGAACTCCTCGCGCGTGGCCGGGTCGAGATCCTCCTCCGCCAGGAGCTCCAGGAACCCGCCCAGCGAGAAGAGCGGCGTCCGCAGCTCGTGGGAGGCGTTGGCGATGAAGTCCTTCCGGGCCCGGTCGACCTGCGCCAGCCGCTCCTGCATGATGTCGAACGAGCGGGACAGGCGGCCGAGCTCGTCCGGGCTGTCGTCCCCGATCGGCTGGTCGAAGCGGCCGGCGGCGATGCGGCTCGACGCGGACTCGAGCTTGCCGAGCCGGCGCGACACCGCCAGCGCGAGCCCCCAGCCGACGACGGTGGCCACGGCCAGGGCGAGCCCCGTCGCGATCAGGATGCGGCGCTCGACCAGCGAGGCGGCCGTGTTCACGTCGCCGACCCCCTGGGCGAGCAGCACCACCCCGCCCTTCATGGGGAACGCCACCACCACGCTGCCCCCGCGTGTCCGGCCGTGCCCGATCCCGCCGTGCAGGGCGGTGCGGACGATGTGGTTGCGGGGCCCGAGCACCGGCTTGGGCATGTTCTTCACCCTCCGGAGCCGGCCGTCCGCGTCGAGGAGGTAGGCGCCGGCGGCGCCGTTCGCGATGTGGCCGGCCCGCTGCAGCGCGAGGCGCACGTGCACGCCGGTCCTGATCGCCTGCTGCAACTTCCTCGCGTTCTGCTGCTGGTGGGCGATCCGCTCGAGCCGGGTGGTCCGATCCCTGATCAGGTTCTGGCGCAGGCTCGGGACGACGTAGAGGAAGACGACGCCCATCGCGCACGCCACCACGCCGGTGAGCACCACCACCAGCCGGAGCCGCAGCGACCGTAGCGCGCTCATGGCCTCAGGCCGTGTCGCGGAACCGGTAGCCGACGCCGCGCACCGTGAAGATGTACGCCGGCTCGCGCGGGTCGGGCTCGATCTTCTCGCGCAGGTGGCGGATGTGGACGTCGATCGTCCGCGGCTCGCGGTAGGCCGAGTCGCCCCAGACCGCCTCGAGCAGCGCCTGGCGGGTGTAGACGCGGCCGGGATGCAGCGCGAGCGTGTGCAGCACCTCGAACTCGACGTAGGTGAGCTGCACCGGCTCGCCCGCCACCGTCACCGTGCGCTTGGCAGGATCGATCACGAGGCCGTCCGCCGTGATGGCGCCTTCCGACTGCTCCCGCCGCTCGGCCACGAGCGTCGCCCGCCGCAGCACCGCCCGGATCCTGCTGCGAAACTCGCGGATCGAGAACGGCTTCGTGATGTAGTCGTCCGCCCCGAGCTCGAGGCCGAGCACCTTGTCCACCTCGTCGTCGCGTGCGGTGAGCATGATGATGGGGACGGCGGAGTCGGTTCGCAGCCGCCTGCACACCTCGAGCCCGTCGACACGCGGGAGCATCACGTCCAGCACGACGAGGTCGACCGGCTGCTCCGAGAACCGCTTCAGGGCCTCCTCGCCGTCACGCGCCTGCACCACCCGATATCCCTCCCGCTGGAGCGGATATGTGAGCAGCTTCTGGATCGACTCCTCGTCGTCCACGAGCATGATGGTCGCCTCGGTTTGCACGTGTGCCGAGAATCGTACGCGACCCGCCCGCCGGGGCTACTGCGGCCCGTCGCGTCTGCTATAAACGCCGCTTCGGTGGCTGCTCCGAAACGCAGAAGGCCCGAACGGCGCGGGCCGCACCGACCGCTCGTGTCGTGGCCGCTCCACGCGCTGTTGCTCGGGGTCTCGCTGCTGGTGCCGCTGATCGCGCTGCTGACGCTCTACCAGCCGTCGGCGCCGCTCCCGCCGGCCACGCCGATCCAGTTCAGCGGCACGGCGGCGGGCAACCTGACGGGCAGCGTCTCGACGGCCGAGCGGGACAGCACCGGCTCCTGCTGCGAGCCGGGCAGCCCCGGCGAGCTGGCCGCGGCCGACTGGGTCGAGACGAGCCTGAAACCGTTCGACCCCAGCCCGCGCCGGATCGTGTTCGCAACCGACCTGCCGTGGCAGTCCCAGCCGGTGCCGATGACCGACGTCATCGCGTACCGGCCGGGCCACTCCCGCGAGATCGTGGCGGTCATCGTGCACCGAGACGGTGCGACCCCGTCCGACCTGGCCGGGACCGGCATCCTCATCGAACTGTCGCATGTGCTCCAGAGCGTGCCCCACGACCGCGGCATCGCGCTCGTCTCCACCGACGGCGGCACGACGGGCGGCCAGGGCGCCGCGGCACTCGCCACCCACTGGCCGCTAGCGTCGCGGGTCGTGGCCGCGATCGTGATCGACGACGCGGCCGGGCCGGCGGGGACGCCGCTGCGGCTCGTCACCCGGCCCGGCACGCCCCGCGGCGTCTCGCCCACCCTGTACGCGGCCGCCCGGCAGTCGGTCTCGACCTGGTACGGCAGCCCGGCGGACATTCCCGGCGCGTACGACCAGCTGTCGGGGTACGGCGTCCCCTACGCCCCGGGGGAGCAGGGGGCGCTGCTCGCTCACGGCATCTCCGCCCTCGCCATCAGCGCCGCCCGCGGCCGCGCCGCGACGGGGCCTCTGTCGGAGCTCGACACGGGCCAGCTCGGGCGGGTGGGGGCGACCGTCGCGAACCTGGTTGCCGAGCTCGACAGCGCGCCGACGATCGAGCGCGACGGCTCGCCGGTGCTGCTGCTCTCCGGAAAGGTGATGCGGGGCTGGCTGGCGCAGGCGTCCATGGCCGTCCTGGTGGCGCCGTTCGTCGCATGCGTGCTCGACCTCGTCGCCCGGCTGCGGCGGCGGCGGGTGGCGCTCGCGCCCGGACTGGTCGCGTTCGTGTGGCGCGCAGCCGCCTGGCTCGTCGCGCTCGTGGCGCTGTGGCTGATCGCGGCCGCGCCCGGCGGCCTGCTGCCCGGCACCTCGGTCGCCCCGCTCCCGGGCCGCACGGGCGCGACGACGACCGGCATCCTGATCGCGGCCGGCATCGGCCTGCTCTTCTGGCGCTTCGTCACCCGCCCGCGGCTCCTGCGCGTGGCGACGACGACCGGCCAGGAGCGCGTCGGCGGGCTGGCCGGGGGGCTGCTCGGCCTGGCGCTGGCGACGCTCCTGCTCACGGCCGTCAACCCGTTCGCGCTCGTCGTGGTGCTGCCCGCCGCGCACATCTGGCTGTGGCTCCCGGCGGCCGCCCGGTCGGGACGGCGGATGCTGCTGCTGGTCTACGTCATCGGCTTCGCCGGGCCGCTCGCGCTCGTCATCGAGATGTGGACGGCCCAGGGCCTCGGCTCCGACACGCTCCAGGCGCTCGTCGCCATGACGGCGAGCGGCTACCTGGCGCCCGCCGCGGCGGTGTGCTTCGCGCTCGCGGCTGCAGCTGCCGCCCAGCTCGGCTCGCTCGTGGCCGGCCGCTACGCCGCGCCGCATGCCCCCGTTCGCGGCGGCGGGCTCCGCGGGCCGCTATAACGCAATCAGGATGGCCACCACCCGCAGCGACAAGGACGTGGCCAAGGGCACGGAGCCGGCGCCGCCCGCGCCGGAGGAGCGACGCCGCCGGCGCGGCCTGCACCGGTTCGGCACGATCCTCGTCGTCCTGGGCGCGATCCTGATCGTGTACGCGGGCGTGATCCTGTTCTGGGGCGACCCGATCACGTGGGTCTACGCCGAGTGGCGCCAGCACGAGCTCGCGCAGCAGTTCAGGGACGAGTCGAGGCACTTCGGGGCCGAGCCGGCCGTGGCGGCCGCGATCAAGGCGCACGGGCAGGCGGACGCACGCACGCGCGCGCTCGAGCTGCGCGTGCTGCGCCAGGATGCCGTCAAGTTCTCGCATGAGGTGAAGGGCGCGCAGCCGTTCGGCCGCCTCACGATCGGGCGCATCGGCCTCAAGGTCGTGGTGGTGCAGGGCACCGACTGGCTGCACGACCTGAGCCAGGGGCCGGGCCACTACTCGAACACGCACTTCCCCGGCCAGGACACGACCGTGGCGATCGCCGGCCACCGCACCACCTTCGGCGCGTGGTTCCGGAACATCAACGACATCCGCGACGGCGACTGGATCACCCTGCAGATGCCGTACGCCACCTTCCACTACCGCGTCCAGTACCACCAGGTGGTGCCGAACGACGACTGGAAGATCATCCGCCCCCAGGGCTACGAGCGGCTGGTGC
>JAICJM010000227.1 GCA_025928435.1 Thermoleophilia bacterium | reverse complement strand
TCAGCTTCTCGGGCCGGTTGAGGGTGATCCACGCGGCCGGGCCGCGCGTCTCGTAGAGGACGGCTTCGCTCATGCGCTCTCCTTCAGGACGATCAGGCAGTCGAGGGCCACGGCCCGCTCGGGCGAGACCAGCAGCGGGTTCACGTCGACCTCGGCGATCTCGGGGTGCTCGGCGACCAGGCGCGAGACGGCGACGACGGCATCGACGAGGCCGGCGGCCGGCTCGCCCCCCAGCATGCGCCCGAGCGCGGGCAGCGATGCGATCAGGCGCCGGGCGCCCTCGGGGTCGACCGGTGCCAGGCTGACGGCGACCAGGTCGAGCTGCTCGGCCAGCGCGCCGCCGGCGCCGACGACCACGGTCGGGCCGTAGTCGGCGTCGCGTACGGCGCCGACGAGCACCTCCACGCCGCCCGACACGTGCTCGGCGACGAGGACGCGCCCGCCCATCCGCTCCGCCGCCGACCGGACGGCATCGGCGTCGGACAGGTTCAGGGCCACGCCGCCCACCCGGGCCTTGTGGGCGACGTTGTCGATCTTGCAGACGACCGGGTAGCCGAGCTCGGCGGCCGCCGCCGCGGCGGCATCGGCGTCGCCGCAGCGGACGCTGCGCACGTAGTCGATGCCGTACCCGCGGGCGATCTCGGCGGAGTCGTGCTCGGCCAGGGCGCCGGAGCCGGTGAGCGGCTCCGCGGCGGGCACGGCCCGCGCCGCGGGCACGCGAGCCTCGTGGTCGAGGCGGGCGGCCAGAGCGCGCAGCCCGGGCAGGCTGCCCTTGAGCATCGGGATGTCGTGCTCGCGCGCCCAGCGCAGGTCTTCGAGCGGCGGGTCGGCGGTGGTCACGGTGATCACCGCCGGGAACAGCTCGGTGCCGCGGACGGCCGCCTCGAGGTCGGCCGCGATGTTCGTGGCCAGCTGCCGCTCGGTGCCGTGCAGCCAATGGCTGTGGTCGATCGCCGAGACGAGCACGTCGAACTCGCCCGACTCGGCCATGAGCTGGAACACGCGCGGGAAGACGATCCGGTCGTCGTCGATCGCCCAGCAGTCGACCGGGTTGCCGACCAGGGTGAAGTTCGGGAACTCGGCGTGGATCCGGGCCCGCAGCTCCTCGGAGAAGCGCTGCAGCGGGATCCCCGCCTGCTCGGCCTTGTCGGCGAAGTACTCCCCCTCGCCGCCCGAGTTCGTGACCGCGCCGATGCGGCGCCCGCGCGGCGGCCGCTCGCGCCCGAACACCTCCAGGTGCTCGAGCCAGTCGCCGAAGTCGTCGACCCGGATGGCGTTGTAGTGGCGCAGCATCGCGGTCAGCCCGCGGTCCGAGCCGACCAGCGCACCCGTATGGGCCCGCGCCGCCTCGGCGCCCATCTCCGAGGTGCCGACCTTGAGCACGATCGCGACCTTGCCGGCCTCGGCCAGCCGCTGCAGCGCGGCCTCGAACGCCGCCGGCCGCCGCACCGCCTCGAGGAAGAGGCCGACGACGCGGGTGCCGGGGTCGTCCGCAAACCAGGCGACGAAGTCGGCGGCGTCGACCACCGTCTCGTTGCCGGCCGAGATCACCGTGCGGAACCCGATGCGGGGGCCGAGCGAGACGAGGATCTCGCCGATCGAGCCGGAGTGCGCCAGCGTCGCCACCGGCCCGCCGACGAAGGTCGAGTGCAGGCTGCCGATCCAGGGCGACGGGAAGCCCGGGGTGGCGACGCCCATGCAGTTCGGGCCCACCATGGCGATGCCCGCCGCCCGCAGCTTCTCGCCGATCGCCCTCCCGATCCTCGCGCCCTCCGCGCCGGCCTCGTTGCCGAGCCCCGGCGTGATCACGGCCCGCACGCCCTCGACCGAGAGCACGTCGGCGACGGCCGCCTCGATGCGGCCGTGGCCGACGCCCATCACCACCATCTCGGGCACCGCCGGGCAGGCCGCCAGGCTCGGGTAGCAGCGCACCCCGCACGCCTCCTGCTTCGTCGGGTTCACCCCGTAGAAGGGGACGCCGGGGACGGTCATGTTCTCGGCGATCCGGGCGGACGTGCGCTCGGAGATGCCGTAGATCGCCACCGACGCCGGGTTGAACACCGCGTCGAGGTCCGGGTGCAGGTCGGCGTCGCCCCGCGGCGCCGTCGCGTCGGCTGTCGACAAGCTACTCCTCCCTGCTCCGGGATTGGAAGCCCCTGACGGAGGACCGTTCTCTCGTGGCGGAGGCGAGACCGCGCTTTCGCCGGAGCGCCACCAGGAATCCGCCACGCTTCCTCAAGGAGGGGGCTCGTGGGGGAACCATGGGTTCCCCCACGTCAATCCTCCGCCTGCTCGACGAAGAAGCGGCCGGTCTCGCCGCCGGAGAAGAAGCGCGAGGTGATCGTCTTCTTGCGCGTGTAGAAGTCCACGGCGTCGCTGCCGTGGGCGTGCAGGTCACCGAAGAACGAGCCCTTCCAGCCGGTGAACGGGAAGAACGCCACCGGCGCCGCGACGCCGATGTTGATCCCGACCATGCCGACCTGGACGTCGTGCCGGTACCGGCGCGCGGCCGCGCCCGACTCCGTGAAGATCGAGGTCCCGTTGCCGTAGCGGCTGCCGTTCACGATCCCGATCGCCTCGTCCAGCGAGTCCGCGTGGATGACGGAGAGCACCGGCCCGAAGACCTCCTCCTGGGCGATGTCCATGTCCGGCGTCACGTCGTCGAGGACGGTCGGCCCCACGAATGACCCGCCCGTGCCGGAGGCCGCGCCGCGGCCGTCGACGACAGCGGTCGCGCCGCCGTCGATCCCGCGCTCGATCCACTCGGTGATGCGGTCGCGGGCGGGGGTCGAGACAACCGGCCCGACGTCGATGCCGCGCTCGAGGCCGTCGCCGACCGTGAGCTCCCGGGTACGCGCGACGAGCTCGTCCATGAGCGGCTTCCTGGCATCGCCGACGGTGACGACGACCGAGCCGGCCATGCAGCGCTGCCCGGCGGCGCCGAAGGCGGAGCCGAGGATGTTCGAGACGGTGCGGGGCATGACGGCGTCCGGCATGACGACCATGAAGTTCTTCGCGCCGCCGAGGGCCTGGACGCGCTTGCCGTTGGCCGCCGCGCGCTCGTACACGTACCCCGCCACCTTGGCCGAGCCGACGAACGAGATCGCGTCGACGTCGGGGTGGTCGAGCAGCGCGTTCACCACGTCGACGGAGCCGTTCACGAGGTTGACGACGCCCTCGGGCAGGCCGCCGTGGTCGTCGATCAGGTTGAAGACGAGCTCCTGGGTCAGGGGCACCTGCTCGGACGGCTTGAGGACGAACGTGTTGCCGCAGGCGATCGCGAAGGGCAGGAACCAGAACGGCACCATCGCGGGGAAGTTGAACGGCACGATGGCGGCGCAGACGCCCACCGGCTGGCGGATCGTCTCGCAGTCGACGTTGCGGGCGACGTCCTCGAGGATGCGGCCCTGCATCGTCTGGGGGATGGCGGTCGCGGCCTCGACCATCTCGACCATGCGGCCGACCTCGGCGCGCGCGTCCGGGAAGGTCTTCCCCATCTCACGCGTGACCGACCGGGCCAGCTCGTCGGCGTGGGACTCAAGCACCTGGCGCAGGCCGAACAGCCAGCGTGCGCGCTCGATCGCGGGCCGCGCGCGCCACTCGGGCAGCGCCGCCCTGGCGGCCTTCACGGCCGCGTCGACATCGGCCGCGCTCGACAGGGGAACGCGGGCCAGGGTCTCTCCGGTGGCGGGATTTTGGACGTCCTGCTGCTCGCCGGCGGTCGCGGCCACCCAGCGGCCTCCGACGTAGTTTCCGAGCAGGCGTGTGTCAGCGGTAGTAGCCATCCCAGCATTGAATCCGAGGTCCGCCGCGGCCGCCACCTTACACTGTGTCAGTGAACACGCCTGAAACCGGACAATCTGTCCTGACGGTGGCGGATCTGCTCGGCCTGGAGGAGTTCCGGTCGGGCGAGGTGACGGTGGCCGCCGGAGGGCACCGGCTGGGAAACCGGGTGGAGTGGGTGCACGTGTTCGAGACGCCGGCCGTGAGCGAGGTGCTGCGCGGCGGCGAGTTCCTGCTCACCACCGGGATCGGCCTGGCCGGGATGTCGCCGGCCCAGATCGAGGCGCTCGTCGCGGCGGTGGCCCGCTCCGGCGCGGCGGGGATCGGGTTCGAGCCCAGCCACGCGGACGCCGGCATGCTGGTCGCCGCCTGCCGCAACCACGAACTGCCGCTGATCGTGTTCGGGCGCGACGTGCGGTTCGTGGACATCACCCACGTCGTCCACGAGCGGCTCGTCTCCGGAGAGCTGCAGACCCTGCGGCGGGCGGTGACGCTCCAGGCACAGCTGCGCGAGGCCGCCCGCGAGGGGCTCGGCCCGGGCGGGCTGGTGGCGGCGCTCGGGGGCGTGCTGGGCGCGCAGGTGCTGTTCGAGCGCATCGACCGCACGCGGATCGCGACCTCGCCCGAGGACGGCCTCGACGTCGCCTTCCTGGACGCGCTCGACCGCCAGCGGCAGCGGCTCCCGACGGCGCTCCAGTCCCGCCCGGTCAATCCCGGCTGCTGGCTGCACGTGCTGTCGCGCCACGGCGACGAGCTGGACGAGCTCGCCCTGGACGAGGCGGCCTTCCTGCTGAGCGTCGCCCTGGCCGCCCAGCCGCCGCCGGACGAGGTGCCGGCGGCCGAGCGCGCCCGCCTGCTGGTGCGCCTCTCCGAAGGGCGGGCCGGCGACGCGGCCGACGTCGTCCGCCGGGCTCGGTCGGTCGGCGTCGACCTGTCCCGGGCCGCCCTCTGGGCCGTGGTCGGCCGTGGGTCGCTCGAGCGGCTCGAGCGGATGGGGATGGACGCGCTCGTCGACGGGGGCCGCGCGATCGTCGCGGTGCGCGGCGACGTCGACATGCCCGCGGTGGCGCGCGACCTCGTCCGCCGCGGCGCCGTGACCGCCGTCGGCCTCGACGCCCGGGGCGGCGAGCCGGGGCAGCTCCGCGAGGCGCTGGCCGGCGCGGAGCGCGCCTGCCTGGTCGCGGCCGCCGCCGGGCCGCCGGTGCGGACGGCCGACACCCTGGGCGCCCTGCGGGCGGTGGCCGGATCGGTGCTCGCGGGCGAACGGGTGGAGCCCCGCTTCGACGAGGGCGCCCAGCGAGTGCTCGAGGCACTCGTCGCCACCGGCTGGTCGAAGGCCGCCGCCGCCCGCCGGCTGCGGGTCTCGCGGCAGCGGCTCTACGAGCGCCTGGCGGCGCTGAACGCGCGCCATGGGATCGACGTCGACCTGCCCCAGACCCGGGTCGAGCTCGCCCTCGAGGTGTGGGCCGTGCGGATGGCCGAGCTGGTGGACTGATCCGGTAGAGTCGTCCGGCCTTGGCAGGTGACCCGACTCCCCCCGCGCCGTACGCCGTCCGCCGCTCCGAGGGCGAGCGGATCGCGATGCGCGGGAACACGGTCACGCTGAAGGCGACGGGCGCCGAGACGGGCGGGGCGCTCACCTTCACCGAGATCGAGGCGGTGCCCGGCGGCGGCCCGCCGCTGCACGTCCACGCCGTCGAGGACGAGTGGTTCTACGTGCTCGAGGGCACCTTCGACATCGTGCTCGGCGACGAGGTGGTGCGGGCAGGCCCGGGCGACTTCGCCTTCGTCCCCCGCGGCACGCCGCACCGGTTCGCGAACGCGGGCGGAGGCAGCGCCCGCATCCTCGCAGCGTTGACCCCGAGCGGCATCGAGGACTTCTTCCGCGCCGCCGGCGGCGACCACAAGTCCGAG
>JAICJM010000246.1 GCA_025928435.1 Thermoleophilia bacterium | reverse complement strand
CGCTCGACCTGGCCGGCATCGGCCTCGTCATGCTCGGAGTGTCGATCCACCGCGAGCCCGAGGGCGCGGCGGTCTAGATCCGCTCGGCGAGCAGCTCGGCCGGCTCGGCGGCCGGAACCCCGACGCGGCGGTGCATGTTCGGGACGAGCAGCGCGGCGACGGCCGCCGCGATCATGCCCGCGGAAAGGACGAGGAAGCTGAGCACGTAGCCGTGCTCGTGGGGCAGCGCGCCCGCGACGAGGCCGGCCGTGATCGCGCTCGTCACCACCTGGCTCCCGATCGCGCCGCCGACGGTGCGGATGTTGGCGTTCATGCCCGTCGCGACGCCGGTGTGGGTGCTCGGCACCGCGTCGACGATCAGGTTCGTCATGGCCGAGAACGCGAGGCCCATCCCGAGGCCGGCGAGCGCCATCGTCACGTACACCTGCCACTCCGCGGAGTGGGCGGCGGCGAGGAAGGCGAAGGCGGCGCCTCCGAGGAGCCCGCCCGCGATCAGCGGCAGCTTGGAGCCGACGGCCGCGGTGATCGGGCCGATCGCCATCCCCACGACGATCATCGCCAGAGTCGCCGGCACCATCGCCAGGCCGGCGCCGGTCACCGAGGCGGCGAAGCCGTACCCGGCCGCCTTCGGGGCCTCCATGAACTCCGGCAGCACGACCATCATCGAGTACATCCCGAAGCCGAACATGAGCGCCGAGATGTTCGTCCACCACACGACCGGCGTCCGCATCAGGCGAACGTCGACGAGCGGCACCCGCGCCCGCAGCTCGACGGCGATCCAGGCCGAGAACAGCACGATCGCCGCGACGAACAGGGCGACGATCCGGCCCGACGTCCAGCCCCATTCCGCCCCCTCGCTGACCCCGAGCAGCAGGGCGATCAGCCACCCAGACAGGAGGGCCGCCGCCGGAAGGTTCACGGTGCCCGGCGTCTTCACGGGCGACTCCGGGACGAACAGGAACGTGGCCACGGTCGCGATCGCCGTCATGACGAGCGGGATCCAGAAGAGCCAGTGGTAGTTCAGGTGGTCGACGATCGGCCCGGCCAGCACGATCCCGAGACCCGAGCCGACGCCGAGCATCGTCGAGATGCCGCCGATCGCGCCCGGCACGCGCTCGCGCGGGAACTCGTCGCGGATGATGCCGAACGCGAGCGGGAACACGGCGCCGCCCAGCCCCTGGAGCACGCGCGCCGCGATCATCACGCCGATCGAGCTCGTGAGAGCGGCGATCAGCGACCCGGCGGAGAGCGCGGCGAGCACGACGACCAGCATGTGCTCCTTCCCGAACATGTCGCCGAGCCGCCCCAGCACCGGCGTCGCCACCGACGCGCTCAGCAGGTACGCCGTCAGGATCCACGAGATGGAGCTCTGCGACGTGTGCAGGGCCGCCTGCAAGGTCGGCAGCGCGGGCACGACCAGCGACTGCAGCAAGACGTAGGCCATCGCCCCGGTTCCGAGAACTGCGAACGTCCGGCCCGGGCTCTGACGGGGGTGCGGGTCGACCAGGCTCACGAGGCCGTCAGCGTAGTCGAGACGCGATCGTCTCGCCGTGCGATCCGCGCGGTCGCGTCAGGACTTGATGATCGGGTCGAAGTTCCCGTTCCAGGCGTCATACAGGGCCCGGGTCGAGAACGTCGGATAGTTGCGCGCCAGGGCCGACATCGCCGGCGTCGGGAACACGAGCGGGCTGCGGCCGACTGCGGGGTCGGACCTCATCAGGCGCTCCTGGGCGGCCGGCACCGGCGTGATGTACTCGACCCAGTCGGCCACCTTCGCCGCGATCCGCGGCTGGTAGTAGTAGTTCATCCAGGCCAGGGCGCTCAGCGGGTTGCGCGCGTTCCGCGGGATCATCATGTTGTCCGTCCAGTGCATGACGCCCTCCTCGGGCACCACGAACTTGAGCTCGGGGTAACCGGAGGCGTTCGCCTGGAAGATGTCGCCCGACCAGGCCTGGCTGATCCAGGTGTCGCCGCGCTCGAGCGCGTCGATGTAGCCCTGGTCGTAGTAGCCGCGGACGAGGCCGCGCTGCTTGCGCAGGGCCCCGGCCGCCCGCTCCCAGTCGGCCGGCTTCGACGTGGCCGGGTCGATGCCCAGATAGAGCAGCCCGGCGGAGCCGAGGTCGGTGTTGTCGCTCATCATCCCCACCCGGCCCCGGAACTTCGGGTCCCACAGGGCCTTGATGCTCGTGATCTCACGGTCGACGCGATTGGTGTTGTAGGCGAGGCCGGTGAAGCCGGACTGCCACGGGATCGTGTACCGGTTGCCCGGGTCGTAGTTCGGGTTCTTCGCGATCGAGGCGGCGTAGGTGGCGAAGTTCGGCAGCATCGAATGGTCGAGCGGCGTGAGCCAGTCGTTTCCGATCAGCCGGCTCGTCTGCCAGCCGTTCGTGAGCACGATCAGGTCGTAGCCGAGCGGCTGGCCGGCCTGGAGCCGCGGCGCGATCTTCTCGAAGAACGGCTCGTTGCCCTCGATGACCTCCTGGTAGGTGACCTCGATGCCGGTGTGGCGCGAGAACCCGTTCAGGCTGGGGCGGTCCTTGAGCCAGTTCATGTAGTCGATGTAGAGCGGCCAGTTCGCGAACACGAGCTGGCCCGTGTCGTGCTGTCCGCGCCACCAGACGGTGCTCCCGACCGGTGCGGGGGTGCGGCTCGTCACCTCGCCGCACGCGGCCAGGAGCGGCGCGGCGGCGAAGGCCCCGGCGGCGAGGCCGGCGCGGCCGAGGAGGTGACGGCGGGAGAGCCGCCTGGCGGCGCTCATCGCAGCACCACGAATCCGATCACGACGCCGATCCACCCGAGCAGGATCATGGCGGGGACGACGAGCGCGCCCGAATTGCGGCCGACGATCGACTCGCGGGCGGTCGGACGCAGCACCATGCGCCCGTGGGAGACCCGGCGGACGGTGAGGAGCACGATGAGCCCGAGCAGCACGGCGGCGGCTGCCGCGGCGCCGCCCACCTCGACCCGGCGCACGAGCACGGGATCGAGCTTCGTGTGCGCGATCGTGGGGGCGGCCAGCGGCGGAGGGGCCTGGGCGGGGGGCACGTTGGAGGTGTCCGGCACGCTCACGGGGCCGGTCACGCTCTCGCGGGTGAGGATGCCCGACGGGTCGCGCAGGAAGACGCTGTAGCAGTACTCGGTCCCGGGCTTCACGGAGCGGTCGATCACGTGCAGCTGCGTGACCTCTCCGGCGGCGACCCCGTCCGCGAGCGTCTGCGGGCAGTCCGGCTGGCCGCGGCGCACGAGCACGTTGCCCGGGTCGGCGAAGCGGTGCCAGCTCACGAGCACCTCGTCGGTCGTGGTCACGACGCCGAGGTGGGACGCCCGCGGGCTCAGGGACGCCTGTGGGCTCTGGGCCGCAGCAAGGCCGCCCATGGCGAGCCACAGGAGCGCCGAACCCATCATGAACGCCATCAGCCGGTCGCGAGGCGTGCCAGCCATACCACCCATCACCCTCCAGACATTTCCAAGCTACATCCGCCGCGAGCGATGTCAACGGGGCGGGCGCGGGCGCCGTTTCGCGCCCCGTGACTCGTGCTCGCCGAGGACGTTCAGGACGGCCGTCGTGACGGCCGCCGCGTCGACGCTGAGCTGGGGCGCGACCTCGCGCTCGAAGGCGCGGGCGAGCATGTACCAGGTGGTCGTCCACTGAAGGCCGCAGCGGCCGCACTGGAGCGTCACCGACCGGAGCGACGACCGGTACACGCGCGGCTCGGGCCGGCCGCAGATCGGGCACGTGCACAGCCGGCGGGCGAAGCGGGCGGCGGTCGAGACGTTGAAGCGCCCGGCCTGGTCGACCTCGATCCGCTGGAGGGCGCCACGGCGTGCATGAACGTTCATGCAAACACGCTACCAGTTCCGGCCGAAACCGGACGGACGTTTGTGCGCATCCGCGCGCGGGTAGAAGGGGCGGTGCGGCGGTCGGGGCACTCACGCGAGCCCACTGCGTTTCACCCACTGCGCCCGGCCGCCGCGTTCGCTTGCCCGCGTTCGTGCCGACGTTTCGGTCGAGAACGAGGCGGGCACCATCCGGGTTCCGCCTTCAGGGAGGAGACCTACCATGAACATCACCCGAACATCTCTCGCGGGCGCCCTGGCGATCAACGTCCCCAGCATCTACTGGGCGACGCTGCTCCCGACCGGGGCGGTCGTCATCGGCATCCTCGCGCTGGCCGCCGTCGGCGCGCTGCTCGGCGCGTTCACGGGCTGGGCCATCGTGACCGGCGACGCGGCCGAGGCTCGCGTCTGGCCCGAGGTCGAGGAGCGGCTCGCGGCGTAGGCGCACGTGGGGCTGTCCCCGCCCTGCGGGGGCAGCCCATCGCCTACCGAAGCTCGATCAGGGTCGCCGAGACGCGGCCCGGCTCGAGGCGCGCCAGGGCGGCCGTCGGATGCGGCTGCCGCCGCTTCCAGGTCGGGCTGCCCGGGTTGACGAGCAGGCGCGGGCCGTCGCGCACGACGCTCGGGATGTGCGAGTGGCCATACACGACGAGCTCGGCTCGCGGGAACCAGCGCGCGAGCCGCGCCGGACGTCCGCGCGAGGGGCCGGCGTCGTGCACCATCGCCACCTCGACCCCACCGATCCGCGTCTCGAGCCGCTCTGCCGCGCCCCACGCCGCCAGGTCGGGGCCGTCGGCGTTGCCGCGCACCGCCAGCACGGGCGCGTGCGCCGCGAGCCCGTCGAGCACCGCCGGGTCGGTGACGTCGCCGGCGTGCAGGATGACGTCGCACGCATCGAGATAGGGGCGCAGGCTCTCCGGCAGCTCGGGCCGGAAGCGGGGCACGTGGGTGTCGGCCAGGATGAGCGCGGTCGGGGTCGGCACGTTTGTCCGGAGGTGTACCCGCCCGCGATGAGTTTCCGCCCTTCTGCCCGTCTCTCCTCGCGACCGAGGAGGAGCGATGAGCACGCTGCGATGTCACATCTCGATCTCGGCGGACGGGTTCGTCGCCGGGCCGGACCAGAGCGAGCGGAGCCCGCTCGGCGAGGGCGGCGAGCGGCTGCACGAATGGGCCGTCCCGCTGGCCGCCTGGCGCGAGGCGCACGAGAAGCGCGGCGGCGAAGAGAACGCGAGCTCG
>JAICJM010000079.1 GCA_025928435.1 Thermoleophilia bacterium | reverse complement strand
CATCAGGTCGTCGACCTCGCGCTCCGGCCGGCCCCAGTTCTCGGTCGAGAAGGCGTACACGACCAGGCTGCGGACGCCCAGGCCGGGGGCGGCCTCGACGGTGCGGCGCAGCGCGCGGGTACCGGCCCGGTGTCCGGCCAGCGGCGGCAGGCCGCGGCGGGCGGCCCAGCGGCCGTTCCCGTCCATGATGATGGCCACGTTCGCGGCGACCGCGGGCGCCTCGGGCTCGGGCGTCGGCCCGGCCCGCCGCAGGCGGCCCATGGTGCGGAGCAGCCGTATCTGTCGTCGCACGACGGTCATCCGCCAGGACGCGGACCCGTCAGACTTCCATGATCTCGGCCTCTTTGGCCTTCAGCGCGGCGTCGATCTGGGCGACGCGCTCGTCGGTCAGCTTCTGCAGCCGGTCCTCCGCGCGGTGGACGTCGTCAGAGCCGGTCTCGCCGTTCTTCTCGAGCTCCTTGAGCCGGTGGATCGCGTCGCGGCGGACGTTGCGAGTGGCGACCCGGCCCTCCTCGGCCATGTGCCGCACCTGGCGGACGAGGTCCTTGCGCCGCTCCTCGGTCAGCTGCGGGATCGGGAGCCGGATCAGCTGGCCGTCGTTCGAGGGCGTGAGGCCGAGATCGGACTCGAGGATGCCGCGCTCGATGTCCTTCATGATGCTCTTGTCGAACGGCGTGATGGTGAGCATGCGCGGCTCGGGGACGCCGATCGTGGCCAGCTGGTTGATCGGCATCTTGGTGCCGTAGGCGGTCACCTGGACGCGGTCGAGAAGCGTCGCCGCGGCCCGGCCGGTGCGCACGGTCATGAACTCGTGCCGGGCGCTCTCGACGCTCTTGTCCATCCTGCGGGTGGCATCCTTCAACACGTCATCGATCATGTTGCGACCTCCGCCGGGATGCGCGCGGCGATGATCGTCCCGATCCGTTCCCCGCGCACGACCCGCTCGATGTTCGACTCGTCGTCCAGGTTGAAAACGTACAGCGGAACGCGGTTGTCCATGCACAGGGACAGCGCGGTCGTGTCCATGACCCGCAAGCCCCGCTCGATCGCCTCGAGGTGGGTCAGCTCCGGAATCAGGCGCGCGTCCGGGTTCTCGCGGGGGTCGGAGTCGAGCACCCCATCCACGCCGTTCTTGCCCATCAGGATCCCCTGCGCCCCGATCTCGAGCGCGCGCAGGGCGGCGGCGGTGTCGGTGGTGAAGAACGGGTTGCCGGTGCCGGCGGCGAAGATCACGACCCGGCCCTTCTCGAGGTGGCGGATCGCCCGGCGGCGGATGTACGGCTCGGCCACCTGGGAGACGTTGATCGCCGACTGGACGCGGGTGTGCACGCCGGACTGCTCGAGCGCGTCCGAGACCGTGAGGGCGTTCAGGAGCGTCGCCAGCATGCCGGCGTAGTCGGCGGTGGCGCGGTCCATGCCCCGCGCCGCCTCCTGCGTCCCGCGCAGGATGTTGCCGCCGCCGACGACGATCGCCACCTGCACCCCGCTGTCGTGCACGGCGCGCAGGGCGCGCGCGATCGCCCCGATCCGATCGGGGTCCTGCCCGTACCCGCGATCGCCCATGAGCGCCTCGCCGGACAGCTTGAGCAGGACGCGCCCGAAGGCCGGTTCGCCCTCCGGGCTCACTCGCCGCCCACCTCGAAGCGGGCGAAGCGCTTCACCTCGATGTTCTCGCCCAGCGTGCCGGACAGCTCGGCCCGGAGCGTCTCGATGGTCTTGCTGTCGTCCTCCGGGCGGATCGAGGGCTGGTTCAGGAGCACCGTGTCGGAGAGGGACTTCTGGAACATGCCCTCGGCGATCTTGTCCAGCATCGCCTCGGGCCGGCCCTCGCCGGCAGCCTTGGCCCGGTAGATCTCGAGCTCGGACGTGCGGAACTCGTCGGTGATCTCGTCCTCCGAGACGAACCGCAGATCGCCCGCGCTCGCGACCTGGCCGGCGACCTTGCGGGCGAAGGCCTGGAACTGCTCGTTGCGGGCGACGAAGTCGGTCTCGCAGCCGATCTCGACCATGGCGCCGATCCGGCCGTTGTGGTGGACGTAGGTCGCGACCAGGCCCTCGCCGGTGCCGCGGCCGGAGCGCTTGCTCGCCGATGCGATGCCCTTCTCGCGCAGGGCCTTGACCGCCGCCTCCATGTCCCCGCCGGACTCGACGAGGGCGTTGCGGCAGTCCATCATGCCCGCCTGAGTCATGTCGCGCAGCTGCTTGACCTCGGCGGCGCTGGGCTTGTAGGCAACATCGCTCACTGTGCTTCCTCACTGCTGGGTGGTTGTGCGTCGGGGGCCGCCGCCTCGGCGGCCGGCTCTGCGGCCGGGGCGGCCGGCGTGGGTGCGGCCTCTGCCGCGGGCACCGGGGCGGCCTGCGCGGCAGGCTCGGCGGGTGCGCCCTCCGCAGGCTCGCCGCCGCCGTCGGTCTCGTCGCCGTTCTCCGAGACGAAGTCCGACACCGTCACGCCGCGGTTCCGTCCCTCGGCGATCGCGTCCGCCAGCAGGCGCACGATCAGCGCCGACGAGCGTATGGCATCGTCGTTCCCGGGGATCACGAAGTCGGCGTCGTCGGGGTCGCAGTTCGTGTCGACGAGCCCGATCACCGGGATGTTCAGGCGCTTCGCCTCACGTACGGCCAGCGCCTCCTTCTTCATGTCGATCACGACAACGGCGTCGGGCAGCTTGCGCGTGTCGGCGACGCCGCCCAGGTTCGCCTCGAGCTTCTCGAGCTCGGACAGCGTCGAGGCCCGCTCCTTGGACGGGAGCAGGTCGAGCTGGCCCTCGGTCTTCTGGCGGCGCAGGTTGTGCAGGGCGCCGATGCGCTCCTGGATCGTGCGGTAGTTCGTCAGCAGGCCACCCAGCCAGCGGTGGTTCACGTAGGGCATCCCCACGCGGCCGGCGTGCTCGGCGACGGCGTCCTGGGCCTGCTTCTTCGTGCCCACGAAGAGCACGGTGCCGTTGCGTTCGCCGACGTTCGCGACGTAGGTGAACGCCTCGTGCAGCAGGCCCATCGTCTGCTGCAGGTCGATGATGTAGATGCCGCCGCGCTCGCCGAAGATGAAGCGGCGCATCTTGGGGTTCCAGCGTCTCGTCTGGTGGCCGAAATGGACTCCGGCCTCGAGCAGCTCGCGCATCGTGACCTCAGGCACGTGCACTCCTCCTGATCGGTTGGGTGGCGATTCCGGCGGGGCGCTCCGGAGTCCCGCTGCTGCCGTGGGACACCGCCGGAGCCGCCGCTTCTCCGCCGGGTAGCGGAAAGGGGCAGAAGCCGCGGGATTGTAGCCGACAAGCGGGGACAGTCCCCGCACGCGGAGACTGTCCCCGTTACGCGTCGCGGGCAACGGCCAGGGCTGCCTCGAGGTCGGGCGGGAGGTCGGAGCGCACCTCGAGGGGGTCGCCGGTCTCGGGGTGCACCAGCCGCAGCTCGGCCGCGTGCAGGAACTGGCGCTCGAGGCCGAGCTCGGGGCCGTGGCCGTAGACCGGGTCGCCGACGACCGGGTTGCCGATGGCGGCCAGGTGGACGCGGATCTGGTGGGTGCGGCCGGTCTCGAGCGTTACCCGCAGGAGCGAGCGGCCGGGCAGCGCCTCGACGAGCTCGAACTCGGTGAACGCGTCGCGGCCGTTGTCCGTGTCGAGCGACATCCGGGTCGGGTCGCGGCGATCGCGGCCGATCGGCGCCTCGATCCGGCCGCGGCGCGAGCGCGGACGCCCGCGCACGAGGGCGAGGTACGTGCGCCCGATCCGGCGGCGGCGCAGCTGCGCCTGCAGGCGCGCATGCGTGCGCCCGTCGCGGGCGACGAGCAGCAGGCCCGATGTGTCGCGGTCGAGCCGGTGGACGATCCCGGGCCGGGCCTCGTCGCCCCCCGCCGCCACGCCTCGCAGGGCGTCGACGAGCGTCGCGCCCGAGTGGCCGGGCACCGGGTGGACGAGCAGGCCGGCGGGCTTGTCGACGACCACCAGGTACGGGTCGGAGTAGGCGAGCGGCACGCCGATCCCCGCCGGCGGCTCCGCGGGCGGCGGCGGCTCCGGTTCGGGCAGGCTCACCACCGATCCCGCCCCCAGCCGGTGCGACTTCGGGCGCACCACGCCGTCCACCAGCACGAGGCCGGCCTCGATCAGGCGCTCGGCGCCCGAGCGCGACTCCACCTCCGCGCACCCGGCGACGAAGCGGTCGAGGCGCATCCCGCCGGAATCCGGCGGCACCTCGAGGTCGATCACGGCCGGTCGAGCCCGGGCGAGGGATCGGGTTCGACGGGTGGCGGCGCCTGGGCCTTCTTGTGCTCGACGCGTATCAGTCCGAGCGCGAGCAGCGCGACGCCGATGACGATGAAGCTGTCGGCCAGGTTGAAGGTGGGCCAGTGCGTGATGTGGATGAAGTCGGTCACGTGACCCTCGCGGATGCGGTCGGCGAGGTTCGAGACGCTGCCGCCGACCAGCAGCCCCAGCGCCACCGGAAAGAGCACGTGGCGCGAGCCGGACCGGGCGAAGTGGACGAGCATCCAGATGACGGCGGCCGCCGTCAGCAGCGAGACGACCATGAGCCGGCCCGGGAAGATCCCGAATGCGATCCCGCTGTTGCGCACATGCGTGATCGTGAGGCCGGGCAGCACGTGATGGGCCTCGTCCAGCGCGAGCCGGTTCTCGATGGCGCGCTTCGTCACCTGGTCGGCGACCACGGCCGCGATCGCCACCGCGACGAGTCCCGCCCACTGCAATGACCCCGCCCGGTGCACGGGCTGGGGCTCTGCCTCCACGTGGATCAGCCCCGCTCCTCCAGGCGCTTGCATTCGATGCACTTCGTCGCCCACGGGAGCGCCTCCAGCCGCTCCTGCGCGATCGGCTTCGCGCACCGCTCGCAGAGGCCGTACGTGCCCGCGTCGATCCGGCCGAGCGCAGCGTCGATGGCGGCGAGGAGATGATCGGCGTTGTCCTCCAGCGAGAGCTCGATGCCGCGGTCGAGCGTCTCGGACGCGCTGTCGGCGATGTGGCTGTCGTTGCCGTCCTCGTCGACGGCCTCTTCCATCGAGCGCGACGTGTCCTCGACGAGGCGCCTGCGCTCCTCGTGAATGCCCTCCCGCTCCTCGATCAGGCGACGCTTGACGGCTTCGATGTCGACGGTCACGGCCATGCCTCACCCCCTCGCCCGATTATAGCCAGGGGCCTTCCGCCGGACGGGCGCGCGATCAGGGTGGGAGATGACGATCCGCAGGCCCGTGTCGAGGTGCGACCGACGGCGCAGGTCGCCGTGGCGGGCGTCCCACAGGCCGGCGGCGAGGTCACGGCGGAGGCGATCGACCCCCGCGGACTCCTGATCGTCGGGGAGGAGCCGGAAGGTCGACAGGTTGCGCCGCACCCCGGGGTCGAGATAGGCCTCCGGTCGCGCCAGGAAGGCCTCCGTAAGCCGTCGAGGCAGGCGGCGGGAACGCGGAGGGGGCGGATCTCCGTGCGGCGGTCGAGGCGATCGGCGATCGCCTCCGGCTGCACCTCGCGCCGGGCGCCGAACGCCAGGCCCGGGAAGTACTCGGCGGTCAGCCACAGCCTGTCGATCACCCCCGCGTCGCCCGCGACGACGACCACCCGGCGGGCCACCCGCCGCAGCTCGGCCAGCCCCGCCGCCGGGTCGCTCCAGTGATGCACCGTGTGCAGCGCCATCGCGGCGTCGAAGCTCTGGTCGACGAACGGCAGCCGCTCGGCGCTCGCCAGGACGGCCGGGACAGCGTCCGCCGGCCGCTGGGCGATCATCACGGGCGAGGGCTCGACCGCCAGCACCGTCCGGTCGCGCGGCTCGTACGCTCCCGCCCCGGCGCCGACGTTCAACAGGGTGCGCCCATATCCCAGGGCGCCGTGGATCGGTCATACCGCGGAGTGTCCATAGCACGCGGACTATATAGCACCCACGCGCTACAGGTCCGGTCCGGGCCGGCCCCGCCTCAAGAGATCAGCCGCCGGCGCTGACCACGTCGTCCGGCGGGCCGATCGCGGCCTGGGTCGCCGTGACGGCGGCCGGGTGCTCCTCGAACGAGCCTGCGAGCCGCTCCTCGTGGTCGCGCACGGCCTCGAGGACGGCGCCCAGCAGCGACCGCAGCCGCAGCCGGAACTCCGCCTCCTCGGCCTGCAGCCGCGACGTCTCCCGCCGCACCCGCTCGCGCTCGGCGTAGGCCTCGTGCACGAGGTCGCGGCTCTTGGCCTCGGCCTCACGGACGATCAGCTCGGCCTGGCGGGTCGCGCTCGCGCGCATCTCGTCGGCCGCCCGCTCGGCGGTGACGAGCGCGTTTCGCATCGCCTGCTCGCCCTCGCGGTGGCGGATGAGCTCCTGCTGGAGCTCGTGCACCTGGTCGGTCAGGTCCGCCCGCTCGCGCCACACGTTCTCGTAGGCCACCGTCGCCTCGACCAGCAGGCGGTCGACGTCCGTACGCCGGTAGCCGAACAGGCCGCGGCCGGGCCGCTCGTGGCGCAACTCTGCGGGGGACAGCGTCATACACGGCCCGTTCGCCGCTCCGGCGCGGATTCCTCCCGCATCTGCCCGGATCAGCCGGGCTGGTTCACGAGCATGGCGGCCGCGCCTTCGAAGTAGTCGACGAGCGCCTGCGCGTCGTCCGGGGCCGCGTCGCTCGCCCGGACGGCCGCGACCATGTGGCGCACCCAGGCCTCGCGCTCCTGCGGCCCGATCGCGAACCGGAAGTGGCGCATCCGCAGTCGCGGATGCCCGCGGCGGGCGCTGTAGTCGGGCGGGCCGCCCCAGTACTGGGCCAGGACGCCCGCCAGGTTCGCCTTGCCCGGCTCGAGGTCGGCGGGGTAGAGCGCGCGCAGGCCCGGCTCGCGCTCCACACCCTCGTAGAAACGGTCGACGAGCGCGACGAAGTACGCCTCGCCGCCGACCCGGTCATACAGGCTCGGCTCGGGCTGGGACATGCCGCGCCGCTAGCGGAAGCCGTCCAGGATGGACTGGATGATCTGCTGGATGATGCCGATCCCGAACAGCGCGACCAGCGGCGAGAGGTCGAAGCCGCCGAGCGGCGGCAGCACTGCGCGGATCGGCCGCAGGACGGGCTCGACGGTGTCGTGGAGGAAGCCGCGGATCCTGCCGACCCAGATGTTGTAGGGCAGCTGCAGCCACGACATCAGGACGTAGAGGATGATGAGCAGCGAATAGACGATGTAGAGCGAGAAGACGAACTGCTCGATCGTCGTGATCCCCATGGTGGGGCGTCAGCCTAGCTCGCCGGCCCGACGCATCGCCGCCGAGACGCCGTCGATGATTGCGCCCCGCACGCCGCCCCGCTCCATGGCCGCGAGCCCCGCGGCGGCGGTGCCGCCCGGGCTCGTCACCCTGCGCCGCAGGTCGGCGCAGCCGAGGTCCTCCTCGCGCAGCAGCAGGGCCGTCCCGCTCACCGTCGAGAGGAACAGGCGGCGCGCGTCGGCGTGGGTGAGGCCGGCGACGATCCCGGCATCCTCGAACGCCTCCACGATCAGCCCGAGGAAGGCGGGGCCCGACCCCGAGAGCGCCGTGGCCGCGTCGAACTGCCGCTCCTCCAGCGGCACGACCTCCCCCAGCAGCGCGAACACCTCCAGCACCATCTGCTCGGCGGCCGTGTCCGTGAAACGGCCCGCCGAGTAGGCGAGCGTGCCGGCGCCGACGCTCACGCCGACGTTCGGCATGAACCGGAACACCGGGGCGTCCACGTCGAGGATCGTCTCCAGCGTGGCGGTGCTGACGCCGGCGGCCACCGATGCGATCGCCTTGCGCGGCGTCACCAGGTCGGACACCTCGCGCAGGACGCGCTCGACGTCGACCGGCTTCACGCACAGGACGACGATGTCGGCCGCCTCGACCAGCTCGGCGTTCGACGACGTGTGCCGCAGCCCGAGCCGCTCGGCGAGGGCGGCGGCGCGGCCCGACTTGCGGTCGGTGATCAGGATCCGCCCGGCCATCCCGGGATCGGCCTTCACCCAGCCGGAGACCATGGCCGAGGCCATGTTGCCTGCGCCGAGCAGGCCGAGCGAGGGGGCGGTGGCGCTCATCGAGCCCGGTAGCGTACCGCCGTGAAGAGGTCCCACGTCCGGCCGAGCGCCTCGCGCTCCCCCGCCGGCCGCATCCCGATCTTCTCGAGCACCCGCACCGAGGCGGCGTTGCCCGGCGCCACGATCGCGATCACCTCGTCGAGGCCGAGGCCCGCGAAGGCGGCGTCGAGGCAGGCCCGGGCCGCCTCGGTCGCGTAGCCCCGGCCCCAGACGGACGGGCGCAGGTGGAAGCCCAGCTCGACGTCGGGGCCGCCCTCGAGCAGCTGGATGCCGCAGTCGCCGACCAGCTCTCCCGAGGTGCGTTCGCGGACACCCCACTTGCTGAACCCGTGTCGCTCCTGGTGCTCGATCAGGCCGCGCACGCGCGCGAGCGTCCCCTCCGCGGTGCGGGCGCCGCCGCCCGAGAACCGCATCACGTCTGGATCGCCGAACACCGCCCGCATCGCGCCCGCGTCCGCCTCGGTCAGCGGGCGGATCGAGAGCCGCTCGGTCTGGATCGGGAAGCGGATCAGTACTGGTTGAAGAAGCCGCGCTCCATCAGGAGCGCCTTGTCCTCGGCCGAGACCGAGATCGAGCTCGGCGTCAGCAGGAACACCCGGTCGGCGACCCGCTGCATCGACCCGTCGAGCGCGTAGGTGAGGCCGCTCGCGAAGTCGACCAGGCGCTTCGCCAGCTCGGGGTCGGCGCTCTGGAAGTTGATGATGACCGGGACGTCGGACTTCAGCTTGTCGGCGACCTTCTGGGCGTCGTTGAAGCTCTTGGGGACGACCAGCGACACCTGCCCGGCCGTGCGGTGGCCGTTCTGCTGCTGCTGCGGGGGCGGCGCGCCGTTGCGGCCGCCGCGGAGGGGCACCGCGCGCGGCGCCTCCTCGGAGAAGATGTCGTCGAAGTCCGAGCCTGGCCGCCGCCGCGGCGACAGCCTGCGGACGTTGGGCCGCTCGCTGTAGACCTGCTCGAGGTCCTCGTGGGCGGCGGACCCGTCGTCGTCGTACTCGTCGTCCCAGTCCTCCTCGCGCACCCCGAAGTAGACGAGCGTCGAATTCCACAGATCGCCAAGGGCCATGTGACCAGGAACTCTATCGCCCGTAGAGGACGCCACCGACCCGCACGATCGTGGCCCCCTCCTGGGCGGCGACGGCGTAGTCCTGGCTCGTGCCCATGCTGAGATGGGTCAGATCGTGCCTGCCGGCCCATGCCGGCGCGACCCGGTCTCGCAGCTCGCGTAGCGCCGCGAACCAGGGCCGCGCCGCCTCGGGATCGGCCACGGCGGGCGGCATCGTCATCAGGCCCCGGAAGCGGACGCCGGCGAGCGGTGCCACATCTTCGAGGAAGGCGTCGACGTCCCCGGGCCCGACGCCCGACTTCGTGTCCTCCGACGCGACGTTCACCTGGAGCAGGCAGTCGACGGTCGCGCCGTCGCGGCGCTTCTCGATCTGCTCGCAGGCCGACAGCGAGTCGACGGCGTGGATCAGGCGCACCCGGCCGACGATGTCGCGCACCTTGCGGCTCTGGACGTGGCCGATGAAATCCCAGGTGAAGAGGTCGCCGTGCGCCGCCTGCTTCGCACCGAGGGCGTCGGTGCGGTTCTCGCCGACGAGCGCGATCCCGGCCTCGTGCAGCGCCGGCAGGTCGTCCAGGTCGACGTACTTCGTCGCGGCCAGGATCTCGACCTCCGGCCCCACCTGCTCCCGGATCCGGGCCAGGTTGGCAGCGACGGCGGCCGGGTCAAGCATGCAGCACCCCCACCACTCCCTGGCGCCCGGTGACGCCGCGGTCGCGCCGGTGCGAGAAGTACCGGTCGGGGTTGCAGATCGAGCACTCGCCCGCGACTTCCACGGCCGTCGCGCCCGCCCCCTCGAGCGCGCGGCGCGCGCACAGCCACAGGTCGGCCCGGCGGTCGCGGACGACGTCGGCGCCGAACCTCGCCTGCAGGCGGGCGGCCACGTCGTCGCCCACCTCGTAGCAGCACGGCCCGGCGCCGGGGCCGACGGCGCCGACGATCTCGCCGCCCACCGCCTCGGCCCCCGCCTCGACGATGCCCGCCTCGAGGCCGCGCCAGCCGGCGTGCAGCACCGCCACCCGGCCGCCGTCGCCACGGGCGATCGCCACCGGGATGCAGTCGGCAGTGAGCAGCATCACCGGCCGGCCGCGCAGGCCGGTCGCCAGGCCGTCGGAGCACGGGAACGGCTCGGCGCCGGGCTCGAGGAAACGGCCGCCCACCGGCTCCTCCGTCACCTCTCGCACCTCGCGGCCGTGCACCTGCCAGGCCATCGTCGCCGCCGCCGGATCGCCGCCGGCCGCGCTCACCGCGCGGTGCCGGTTCTCGGCCACCCGGGCGGGCTCGTCCGCCGTCAGCGCGCCCAGGTTGAGCGAGGCGAACGGCCCCTCCGACGCACCGCCGCGCCGCGACGTGAACGCCACCGAGACGCCCTCCGGCGCGCTTTCCCACCGCAGCACGGGCACCGGGCCGTCGTCCCAGGCGAGCCCGCTCACGAGGCCGCCCGTCCGACCAGCTCGCGCGCCGCCTCGAGCTCCGAGCCCCGGTCGTGCAGCAGGCCGTTGCGCTTGCGCCGCAGGAGCTCGGCGAGCACCTCCCCCACCCGGGGCGACTGGGCCAGGCCGAGCTCGTCGCGCAGCACCGTCCCGTCGATCTCGAGCCGGATCCCGCGCAGCCGCTCGAGGTAGAGCTCCGCCGCCTCCGCCCCGGGGCCATCTCCGCCGGCGACGAGCAGGGCGGCGTCGACGGGCAGGCGGTCGAGCAGCTCGGCGACGTCGGACGGGGCGGCGGCCGCCGCGAGCCGGGGCCCCAGGCGTGACGGCGCGCCCGCGGCGGCGCGGACGGCGTCGGCATCGCCGCGGCGGAGGCGCAGGCACTCGACCAGGGCGGCGACGCCGTCCTCTCCGGCCCCGCCCGCCACCAGCGCCAAGCGCAGCCGCCAGGCCGGCAGCCGCGGCGCGAACCGGGCGTGGACGGCGTCCAGCCGGTCGATCCGCTCCTCGGGCGCCGGGGTCATGCCGGCGCCGACGGCGGCCAGCAGCCCCAGGCGCTGCGCGAGGGGAAGCGCCGCGGCGAGGGTGGCGGCCGACTCGCCCAGCAGCACGACCACCTCGGCCCGCACACGCGCGCCTGAGAGCTCGCCGACGAGCCCGTCGGCGACCGCGTCGCGGGCGCGCCCCTCGGTCTCCTCGTCGAGCGCGAACGCGAGCCGGGCGGCATACCGGGCGGCCCGGAAGATGCGGGTGGGGTCGTCCCGGAACGAGCCCGGATGCAGGATCCGGATCGTCCCCGAGGCCAGGTCGGCCCGGCCGTCGTACGGGTCGAGCAACTCGTCGGCACGGGGCCCGGAAAGGCCGGCGGCGAGGGCGTTCACGGTGAAGTCGCGCCGGGCCAGGTCGGCGTCGATGCCCGCCGGCGAGACGACCGGGAGGGCCGCCGGGTGCGGGTAGCGCTCGCTGCGCGTGGCCGCGAGGTCGACACGGAAGCCGGCGGCGCGGACGACCGCCGTCCCGAACGCGCTGTGCACCGTCACCCGGCCGTCGCCCAGCGCGTCGGCCAGGCGCCGCGCGACCGCGACGGCGTCGCCCTCGACCGCGATGTCGGCGTCGCGGCTCGGCTCGCCCCGCAGCAGGTCGCGCACCGGCCCGCCGACGGCGTAGGCGGCCGTGCCGCCCGCCGCGGTGCGGGCGGCGTTCCATACCGGGGCCAGGGGATCGCCCGGCCCGCCGATCCGGATCGGTTCGGGCACGACCGTGATTCTAGGGTCGCTCGACCTCGACCCAGCCGCCCTCCCGGGCGGCGGCGATCGCGGCCTCGACCATCGCGAAGCTGCGGATGTTGTCGGCCGCCTCGGTCGGCGCCGGCTCACCGCCGATGATCGCCCGGAGGAGCGCGGGCACCGCCGCGGGGTGGTCGTTGGGGTCGATCTCGCCTCGCAGCGTGCGCCCCTCGAACCGCGGGCCCTCCGGCGTGTGCTCGACGAGCCGCTCGACCACGGGCGAGCCGCGCCCCTCCCAGCGCGCCGCCGCAGCCGTGCCGTCGACCCGCCAGCGCCCGAACCAGGGCGTCTCGTGGCCCGCCGCCGCCCACGAGCCGCGGTAGGTGAACGTCACGCCGCCCTCGAGCTCGAACCTGCACAGGGCCACGGGCGCGCCCGTGAAGCCGGCCTCGGGCGGGCGCAGCTCGCGGCAGCTCACCCGCACCGCGTCCGCGCCCGCCAGGTTGCGGGCCTGGTCGAAGGCGTGGATGGCCATGTCGGCCAGCAGCGGGCTCGGCAGCGACTCGACCCGCGGGAACGGCTCGACGGCCCGGTGCAGCTCGCAGTCGAGGAACATGATCCGCCCGGCCTCCCCGGAGCGGGCCCACTCGCGCAGGCGCTCGACCGCGGGATGGAAGCGGTGGTTCTGCATCACCACCAGGCGGCGGCCGCTCCGCCGGGCGAGCTCGACCAGCTCCCGGGCGCGGGCGACGGACTCCGCGAGCGGCTTCTCGGCGATGACGTCGCGGCCCGCGGCGAAGGCCGTCTCGGCCACGGCGCGACGCACGGCGGGCGGCGTCAGGTCGACGACGACCCACGGCCGGAGCTCGGCGATCGCCGCCGCGAGGTCGGCGCGGACGGGGACGTCCACGCCGTACTCCGCGACCAAGCCTTCCGCGCGGGCCGTGTCGACATCGATGAGCGCGCGCAGCTCGATGTCGGGCAGCCGCGAGGCGACCGGCAGCCACAGCCGGCCGGCGTCGCCCGCGCCGACCAGGACGATCCCCGTCCGGCTCACGGCTCGTACCAGCCGGGGGGCGACCAGATCGCGTCGTCCAGCGGCGGCGTCGCTCCCTCCGGCGCGGCCGCCCAGCCGACGGCGTTCGCGACCAGGCGGCGGACGCCGTCCTGGTGGTATAGACGGGATAGGTCTCGTGCCCGGGGCTCAGGTAGACGATCCGGCCCGACCCGCGCCGGAAGCAGCAGCCGCTGCGCATGACCTCCCCGCCGCTGTAGGAGCTGACGAAGACGAGCTCGTCGGGCGCGGGGATCCCGAACGGCTCGCAGTACATCTCGTCGGCCGGGATGATGAGCGGATCGGGGATCCCGGCGGCCAGCGGGTGGCCTGGGTCCACGGCCCACATGACGCAGCGGTCGTCGCCGTCGCGCCAGCGCAGCATGCAGGCGGTGCCCATCAGGAGCGTGAACGGCTTCGCCAGGTGACCGGAGTGGAGCACGACGAGCCCCATCCCGGCGAGCACCCGCCGCCGCACCCGCTCGGCCCGCTCGTCGGCGACCCCCAACTGCGCGATGTGCCCCCACCAGACCAGCACGTCGGTCGCATCCAGGCGATCGTCGCCGAGCCCCTGCTCGGGATCGGCGAGCGTCGAGCACGAGACCTCGTCGCCGGGGCGGTGTTCCCGCAGCGCCGCCGCGAGCGCGCCGTGGATGCCGTCGGGATAGAGCCCGGCGACGTGCGCGTCCTCACGCTCGTGGACGTGCTCGTTCCAGATGGTGACGCGCAGGCCCGTCCTCGGCATCCGGCTACTGGAGCGCGATCGCCTCGATCTCGACCACGGCCCCGCCCGGGAGGCCGGCCACCTGCACCGTCGATCGGGCCGGCGGGTCGGCCTCGAAGAACGAGCCGTAAACCGCGTTCACCGCGGCGAAGTCGCCCAGGTCGGTGACGAAGATCGTCGTCTTCACGATCCGGTCGACGCCCGTTCCGGCCGCCTCGAGGACGGCCGACAGGTTCTCCATCGCCCGCCGCGCCTGGGCCTCGACCCCGCCGTCGACCAGCGTCCCGGAGGCCGGCTCGAGGCCGACCTGGCCGGCGCAGAACACCAGGCCCGCCGCCCGGATGGCCTGGTTGTACGGCGCCCCGCCGAACGGCTTCGGCGCTCCCTCGGTGACGATCACGTCGCGTTCGCTCATCCCACCCTCCCCGGTGTTCGTGCCAGCGCCTCGGCCCGCACCCGGGCGGAGCGCCCGTGGCCGGGGAAGCCCTCGGCGTCGGCCAGCACGACCACCGCGTCGGCCAGCCGCTCACATGCTGCTGCGTTCACCTCCACCACCTCCTGCGTGCGCAGGAAGGCGGCCGGCGTCAGGCCGGACGAGAACCGGCTGTGGCCGCCCGTGGGCAGGATGTGGTTGGAGCCCACGATGTAGTCCCCGAACGCCGTGCCCGCGTACGGGCCGACGAAGATCGCGCCGGCGTGATGCACGTTCGCGACCGCCTCGTCGGCGCCCTCGATGACGAGCTGGACGTGCTCGGGCCCGTGCGCGTTCACGAAGGCGAACGCCGTCTCGAGCGAGTCGGCCTCGATGAGCACGGCGGCGCTCTCCGGCGGAAGCTCGGCGGCGACGGCGTCGAGCAGCCCGGTGTCGGTCGAGACGAGCACGGACTGGGCGCCGGGGCCGTGCTCGAGCTGGGCCAGGAGATCCCAGGCGATCGGCTCGGCGGGCGCGGTCGCGTCGGCCACCACGACCAGCTCGCTCGGGCCGGCCAGCGACTCGATGCCGACCTCGCCGAACATGCGCCGCTTGGCCTCCTCGACGTACGCGTTGCCAGGCCCCACCAGCAGGTCGACCGGCGGCATCCTCTCCGTGCCGAGCGCCAGCGCGGCCACCGCCTGGGCGCCGCCGACGGCGTACACCTCGTGCACGCCGAGCAGACCGCAGGCGGCCAGCGCGGTCGGGTGCGGGCGTCCGTCCGGGCCCGGCGGCGAGCACACCGCGATCCCCGGCACGCCGGCGACCTGGGCGGGGACGATCGCCATCACGGCGCTCGACGGGTAGGTCGCCAGGCCTCCCGGGACGTACACCCCGGCGCGGCGCACCGGCACGGGCCGGCTGGACACGACCTGGCCCTGGGGGAGCACCACCCGGGTCGGCCGCGGCACGAGCTCGGACGCGACCGTGCGCACGTTGGCGGCGAGCAGCTCGAGCGCGTCGCGGACGGCCGGGGCGAGCCCGTCGACCGCGGCCGCGATCGCCGCGGCGGGCACGCGCGGGTCGGGCACGTCGACGCCGTCGAGCCGCAGCGAGAGGCGGCGCACGGCCTCCTCTCCGCCGTTCCGCACCATCTCGATGATGTCCGCCACCGCCGCGGCGACGTCCTCGCGCCGCTCGGGCGACGGGCGCAGCTCGCGCACCGCGCCGGGCACGTCGCCGGATGTCAGCCGTAACCGCTTCACGTGCGGGAGATCGTAGCCGTCAGGGGTCTGGAGTCTCTAGCCCGAGACCCGCTCGATGCGGGCGCCGAGGGCCCTCAGGCGCTCGTCGATGCGCTCGTAGCCGCGGTCGATCTCGCTGACGTTGCCGATCCGGCTCTCGCCCTCGGCGCACAGGCTCGCGATCAGCATCGCCATGCCGGCCCGGATGTCGGGGCTGGCCATGCGCTCGCCGTACAGCCGGGCGGGCCCGGTCACGACGGCGCGGTGCGGGTCGCACAGGATGATCCGCGCGCCCATCGAGACCAGCTTGTCGGTGAAGATCAGGCGGTTCTCGAACATCTTCTCGAAGACGAGCACGGTGCCGGTCGCCTGGGTCGCGACCGCGACGGCGATCGACGTCAGGTCGGCCGGGAACATCGGCCACGGCCCGTCCTCGATCTTGGGGATCTGGGCGTTGACGTCGTCGACGATGTGGAGCGTCTGGCCGGCCGGGACGCGCACGGAGTCGCCCTCGATCTCGACGGCGACGCCCAGGCGGGAGAAGGTGTGCCGGATCGAGCGCAGGTGCTCGACGGCGGCGTCCTCGATCACGACCTCCCCGCCCGTGACGGCGGCCAGGCCGATGAACGACGCGACCTCGATGTGGTCGGCGCCGACGCGGTGCGAGCAGCCGCCGAGCGACGAGACGCCGTGGATCACCAGGACGTTCGAGCCGATGCCGTCGATGCGCGCGCCCATCGCGGTCAGCAGGCGGCACAGGTCCTGGACGTGGGGCTCGCAGGCGGCGTTCGAGATCGTGGTCTTGCCCTGGGCGAGCACCGCGGCCATGACCGCGTTCTCGGTGCCCGTCACCGACGCCTCGTCCAGGTAGAGGTCGGCGCCGCGCAGGCCGTCCGGCGCGCGCAGGCGATAGCTGCGGGTGGCCTGCACGTCGGCGCCCAGGCCGGAGAAGGCCATCAGGTGCGTGTCGACGCGGCGGCGGCCGATGACGTCGCCGCCCGGCGGCGGGATGTCTGCGGTTCCGCAGCGGGCCAGCAGCGGCCCGGCGAACAGGATCGAGGCGCGGATGCGGGTGCAGAGCTCGGCGTCGAGCGACGTCTTCGTGACCTCGGCGGCCCACACGCGCAGGCGGTTCGGGCCCAGCCACTCGGCCTCGGCGCCGATGTCGCAGAGGAGCTCGATCATCGCCTCGACATCGCGGATCCGGGGCACGTTGTCGAGCGTCACCGGGTCGGACGTGAGCAGGCACGCCGCCAGGATCGGGAGCGCGGCGTTCTTGTTGCCCGCGGGGCGGACCGTGCCCCGGAGCGGCACGCCACCCTCGATCACGAACGACTCCACGACCCCCTCTCGAGCTGCGAT
>JAICJM010000295.1 GCA_025928435.1 Thermoleophilia bacterium | reverse complement strand
CGAGAGCTCGCTGCCCTCGGCGTGCGGGACGAGCAACCGCACGTCGACGTAGCGGCTGGCGAAGAAGTCGGCGACCCGGCGCTTCAGCTCGTCCAGGTTCTCGCCCGTGCGGGCCGAGATCAGGACGGCGTCCGGGAAGCGATTGGCCAGGCGCCGTCGCGCCGGGGCGTCGATGACGTCGATCTTGTTCACGACGAGCATGGTCGGGAGCGCGTCGGCGCCGATGTCCGCGAGCACCGCCCGCACGTCATCCAGCTGCCGGTTCATGCCCTCCTCGCCCGTCGACGCGTCGGCGACGAGCAGCACGAGGTCGCCGGCGAGCGTCTCCTCGAGCGTCGCGGCGAACGCCTCGACGAGCATGTGCGGCAGCTTCCCGATGAACCCGACCGTGTCCGTGATCAGGTACGACCGGCCGTCCTCGCGGAACGCCCGCGTCGTCGGGTCGAGCGTCTCGAACAGGCGGTCGTCGACGCTCACCTCCGAGCCGGTGAGCGCGTTCAGGAGCGTCGACTTGCCCACGTTCGTGTAGCCGGCGAGTGCGACGGCGGGCGTCGCCGAGCGCGTGCGCTCGCGCCGCATCACACCGCGCCGGGAGGCCACCTCGCGCAGGCGCCCGCGCAGCAGCGAGAGCCGCCGCCGCGCCATCCGCCGGTCGGACTCGAGCTGCGTCTCGCCCGGGCCGCGGGTGCCGACGCCGCCGCCCAGCCGCTCGAGGTGCTTCCACATGCCCCGCATCCGCGCCATCGAGTACTCGAGCTGGGCGAGCTCCACCTGGAGCTTGCCCTCGGCCGTATGGGCGTGCTGGGCGAAGATGTCGAGGATCACCGCGGTGCGGTCGACGACGCGCATCTGCAACGCGTCCTCGAGCGTCCGCTGCTGGCGAGGCGTCAGCTCGTCGTCGGAGACGACCACCTCGGCCTCGAGCTCCTTCGTGAGGTCGCGCAGCTCGTCAAGCTTGCCGGGCCCGAGATAGCTCCTCGGGTCGGGGTTGCGACGGCGCTGCACCATGGTCTCGACCGTCTCGACCCGGGCGGTGCGAAGCAGCTCGCGCATCTCCGTCAGTTCGTCGGCGCCGTCGGCGCCGGGCGGCAGGGACGCGATCACCACCCCCCGCTCCGGGGCCTCGTCGCGGTTGGTGATCTGGGTCACGAGAGCAGTATACGGACGGCGGAGACGCCGCCCCGGGCCGCCTCAGGCGGCGACGCGGAGGTGCTTCTCGATGCGCGAGACCGCCTCGCGCAGGTCGTCGTCGGCGATCGTCAGCGAGAGCCGCACGTAGCCCTCGCCGTTGGGGCCGTACGAGGATCCGGGCGAGACGACGACCGCTGCCTGGTCGAGCACGAGCTCGGCGAAGGAGACGGACGTGTGGCCCGGCGGGACGGGCACCCAGACGTACATCGTGCCCTTCGGCGGGGGCACGTCGATGCCGACCGACGCGAGGGCCGCGAGCACCAGGTCGCGGCGGCGGCGGTAGATCTCGCACATCTCGCGCACGTGGTCCTGCGGGCCCAGCAGTGCCGCCGCGGCGGCGAGCTGCACCGCATCGAACACCCCGGAGTCGATGTTCGTCTTGAGCTTCAGGAGCGCGGCCAGCAGCTCGGCGTTCCCGACCGCCGCACCGACCCGCCAGCCGGTCATGTTGTAGGCCTTGGACAGCGAGAACATCTCGACGCCGGCCTCGCGCGCTCCCGGGGCCTCGAGGAAGCTCGGTGCCGTGTATCCGTCGAACGTGATCTCCGAGTAGGCGCTGTCGTGCACGATCGGGATGTCGTGCTCGAGCCCGAAGGCCGCCAGGCGCTCGAAGAACTCCACGTCGACGACGGCGCCCGTCGGGTTGTTCGGGTAGTTGCAGAACAGCAGGTTCGCACGGGCCCGAACGCCGTCCGGGATCTCGTCGAGGTCGGGCTGGAAGCCGTGCTCGGCCGTCAGCGGCATCAGGACCGGCTCGGCGCCCGCGAGCAGCGCCCCGGATGTGTACACGGGGTAGCCGGGATCGGCGGCCAGGCAGGCCTCCCCGGGGTCGAGCATCGCGAAGCAGACGTGCGCGACGCCCTCCTTGCCGCCCAGGAGCGGCAGCACCTCGGTGTCGGGATCGAGCCGCACCCCGAACCGGCGCTCGTAGAAGGTGGCGACCGCCTCCCGGAACTCGGCCAGGCCGCGGTTCGAGGGGTAGCGGTGCGTCTCGGGCCGGGCCACCTGCCGCTGCGCCTCGGCCACGACGGCGGCCGGCGTCGGCACGTCGGGGTCTCCGATCCCGAGCGAGATGACCTCGATCCCGGCCTTGCGGCGCTCGGCGATCTTGCGCTCGAGCTCGGCGAACAGGTAGGGCGGCAGCGACTGGACGCGGGCGGCGGGGCGCATGGCTAGAGCTCCTCGAGGGCGGCGGTGAAGGCGGGCGAGAACTCGCCCCGGTGGACGCGCTGCACGGGGCCGGTCAGGCGCACGTGCAGGCTCTCGTCGACGGCCACGACGAGCTCGCCGCCGTCGGTGTGCACCGTCACCGGGCTCTCCGCCCGTTCCGCGACCACCGCGGCGACGGCGGCCGCGCTCGATCCGGAGCCGGACGAGAGCGTCTCCCCCGCCCCGCGCTCCCAGACCCGCATGCGGATGTCGTTGCCGCCGAGCGGCCGATAGAACTCGACGTTCGTCCGGTTCGGGAACCAGCCGTGGCGCTCGATCGGCGGGCCGACGGCGGCCAGGTCGAGGCCGTCGACGCCCTCGCTCTCGATCACGCAGTGCGGGTTGCCGAGCGAGACGAACTGGTAGATCGGCGCGGGTGGCTCCCCGCCGTCCGGCCGGTGGTCGGGGCCCTCGAGCGCGGCGATGCCGGCGTCGACGGTCACGCTGCCGCCGTCGACCGTCCCCGCGACGCTGCCCTTCGGCGTCTCCAGCGTCACGTCGGCGCGCCCGTCCCGGTCGGCGACGTAGCCGACGGCGATGCGACTGCCGTTGCCCGAGAACTCGGCGTCGCTCCCGTCCGGGTTCAGGATCCGGACGCGCACATGCCCCGGTCCGACCGTGTCGAGCACCAGGATGCCGTCGCTGCCCGCCCCCAGGTCGGCGTGACAGATGCGCTGGACGCGCTCCGGGGTGACGGGGACGGAGAGGTCGCCCTGCTCGATCACGAGGTACGCGTTCCCGGCCGCCTGCCACTTCTCGAACCGCATCCGGCGGGAGGATAACTGCCCGTGTTTGGGACGTCGTGCGATGGGTACATCGTATTACGATATAACTACGAGGAAAGGAGCCTCATGAGCACCGTCCGGCACGAATCTGTGCGGACCGAGCCCCGGAACGGCGACGCGGGCGCAATCCGGTCATGGGACGGGATCCCAGCGCGGATCTTCCTGCAGCCGATTGCGGCCCCGAGCGTGCTTGGCCTGTTCGGTTTCGCGGGTGCCACGTTCATGGTG
>JAICJM010000131.1 GCA_025928435.1 Thermoleophilia bacterium | reverse complement strand
TCGTAATCGTGATGGGCTACCTCAGGCTCCGGAAGCGCCGGGGCGCCTCCGAGGCCCTTTCGCGTGGGGGAACCCAGGGTTCCCCCACGGGCCCCCTCCTTCGGCCTTCCGCCGATCGCGTTGGGCGTTCCGGCGAGAGCGCGGTCTCGCCGGAACTACGGCTGTTTCCCCGGTACCGGCAGAAGCGCGATCTCATCGTGCGCCGCCGTCGTTCGTCCCGACCCGAGAGATGAGGGCTGATGGAACCTCGGGCCGTCCGCGTCGGCCTGCGGGCCGCCTCCACGGTCGTGATGCTCTTCCTGTACCTGCCGCTGGCGGTGATCGTGCTGCAGGCGTTCAGCGCCTCCAAGATCCCCGGCTGGCCGATCGGGGACTACTCGATGCGCTGGTTCCGGCTGGCCTGGAACGACCGCTTCGCCCGCACGGCGTTCGAGAACTCGCTCACCGTGGGCCTGCGCGCCTCCGTCGTCGCGCTCGTGCTCGGGTCGTGCGTCGCGTTCGCCCTGTCGCGGTTCCGCTTCTTCGGCCAGAACACGGTGTCGCTGCTCTTCGTGCTCCCGATCGCGCTGCCGGGCATCGTCACCGGCCTCGCCCTGCTCTCGACGATCGACTACCTGGGCATCACGCCGTCGCTGTGGACGGTTGTGGCCGGCCACGCGACGTTCTGCATCGTCGTCGTCTTCAACAACGTCGTCGCCCGGCTGCGGCGCATGTCGACGTCGCTCGAGGAGGCGTCGATGGACCTCGGCGCCGACGGCTGGCAGACGTTCCGGCACGTGACGCTCCCGAGCATGGCCACGGCGCTCGTCGCCGGCGGCCTGCTCGCGTTCGCGCTGTCGTTCGACGAGGTGGTGGTGACGCTCTTCACCGCCGGCAGCCAGCAGACGCTGCCGCTGTGGATCTACAACCAGTTCCGGCTGCCGAACACGGCCGCCGAGGTGAACGCGGTGGCGGTGTTCGTGATCGCGCTGACGGCGATCCCCGTCTACCTGGCCCAGCGCCTGATGCGCGACACGGGCGGCATCGCGGGCCGCTAACCGGGGTCAGACCCCGGTTCGTGACGGCCCCGTGACTCACATGGGGACTGCCCCGCTCGACGGGGACAGTCCCCGTCCGGACCACGCCGGCCGGGAGGCAGTATTCGGAGGCAGGGCACGGCGAACTGCGCGCGGCGATCACCGCTGAGCTCCGGCGGCTCGCCGCACGGGCGTACGGATACTCGGGGACTGTCCCCGATTTTCAACGGGGACAGTCCCCATTCCGCCCTCGGCGGTGAGCTTTCGGGGGCTGTCCCTGCCCCTGCGCGGGGACAGCCCCCCTGTTCGCTAGGACGGGATCCCGGCGAACGTCTTGGCGCGGCTCGGGCGCACGAACACCGGCCGGCCGGGCTCGAGGCCGAGGCGCTCCGCCTCGTCGCGCGTGAGCTGGGCCGAGACCGGCGCGCCGCCGTTCACCGACAGGTCGACGCGGATGTGGTGGCCCATGTGCAGGACGCGCTCGACCACGGCCGCCTCCGTGGTGCCGTTGGGCTCGAGCCGGATCTCGACGTCGTGCGGTCGCACGTAGACGTCGCCGATCTTGTTGACCTGGCCCATGAAGCGCATCACGAACTCGCTCTCGGGGTGGTCGTACAGGTCCTGCGGCTGGCCCTCCTGCACGATGCGGCCGTGATCCATGAGCACGATCGTGTCCGACACCTCCATGGCCTCCTCCTGGTCATGGGTGACGAACACGGTGGTGACATGCATCTCGTCGTGGAGCCGCCGCAGCCATGCGCGCAGCTCGCTGCGCACCTTGGCGTCGAGGGCGCCGAACGGCTCGTCGAGAAGGAGCACCTCGGGCTCGACGGCGAGCGCGCGGGCGAGCGCCATGCGCTGGCGCTGGCCGCCGGAGAGCTGCGAGGGGTAGCGGTCGCCGAACCCGTCCAGCTGCACGAGGTTCAGGAGCTCCGCGACCCGCCGCTTGACCTCGTCCTTCGGGCGCCTGCGGATCTCGAGGCCGAAGGCGACGTTCTTGGCCACGGTCATGTGCTTGAAGGCGGCGTAGTGCTGGAACACGAATCCGATCTCGCGCCGCTGCGGCGGGAGCTGGGTCGCCTCGTTCCCGCCGATGAAGACCTCGCCGTCGTCGGCCTTCTCGAGGCCGGCGATGACGCGCAGGAGCGTCGATTTGCCGCTGCCGCTCGGCCCCAGGAGGGCCGTCAGCGATCCCGGCGGTACCTCCAGGCTGACATCGTCGAGCGCGACGAAGTCGCCGAAGCGCTTGTTGACGTTTCGGACGGTGATTGCCATGCGTGCTAGCGGTCCTTTCGAGGATGGAACAGGTTCATCAGGAACAGGGTCACGAGGGCGATCACCGCCAGCTCGAGGGCGGCCGTGTAGGCCGCGATGTGGTCGAAGTTCTGGTACTCCTGGGAGACCCGCAGGGTCAGGGTCTGGGTCTGGCCGATCACGTTGCCGGAGACGACCGCCACCGCGCCGTACTCGCCGATCGAGCGGGCGGTGGTGAGGACGACGCCGTAGACGATGCCCCAGCGGATCGCCGGCAGGGTGATGCGCCGGAACGTCTGCGACGGGCGCGAGCCGAGCGTCGCCGCCGCCTGCTCCTGCTCGGTGCCGATCTCGCGCAGCACCGGGATCACCTCGCGGGCGACGAACGGGAGCGACGCGAACATCGTCGCGAGCACCATGCCGGGCGTCGAGAAGATGATCTGGTAGCCCCGGTCGAGGAAGAACGAGCCGAACCACCCCTGCTGGCCGTACACGAGGATGAGCGTGAACCCGACGATCACGGGCGACACCGCGAACGGCAGGTCGATCAGCGCCGACAGGAGCGCCTTGCCGGGGAACTCGCGCCGCACCATCAGGATCGCCATGGTGATCCCGAAGACCGTGTTCAGGGGCACCACGATGACGGCGATCTTGAGCGTCAGCTCGAGCGCCTTCACCGCGTCGTGGGCCGTGAGCGAGTCCCACACCGGCGCCAGGCCGCCGGAGAAGGTGTGCGCGACGATGATCGCGACGGGCACGATGAGGAGCAGTGCCAGGTAGGCGAGCGCCACGAACCGGAGGCCGTACCTAACGATCATGCTTCGAGCTCCAGCGGTGGAGGGCGGAGATGGACAGGAGCACCGTCAGTGAGATCACGAGCAGCACGACCGACATCGCCGTCGCGCCGGTCACGTAGTCGCTCTGGATCTGCGAGTAGATGTGCACCGAGGCGACCTCGGTCGAGAACGGAACGTTGCCCGAGAGCATCACGACCGACCCGTACTCGCCCACCGCCCGGGCGAACGCGAGCGCCATGCCGGACAGGATCGCCGGCAGCAGGTTGGGGAGGACGACGCGGCGGAAGACCACGTGTCCCCGCGCGCCCAGCGAGGCGGCCGCCTCCTCCATCTCGCGGTCGAGTTCGAGCAGGACCGGCTGCACGCTGCGGATGACGAACGGCAGGGTCTCGAAGAGCAGCGCGAGCACGACGGCCTTGCGCGTGTACGTGATGTTCAGGCCGATCGGGGAGTAGGGGCCGTACAGGGTGAGCAGGGTGAGCCCGGCCACCACGGTCGGGAGGGCGAAGGGCAGGTCGATCAGCGAGTTGACGATGCCCTTGCCCCGGAAGGAGTCGCGGACGAGCACCCAGGCGATCAGGGTGCCGAACACGGCGTTGATGAGGGCGACCAGCAGCGCGGCGCCCAGGGTGAGCTTGAGCGCGGCCACCGCATCGGGGGCGCTGACCGCCTTCCAGAAGGCGTCGGCGCCGCCCTTTTGTGACTGCCACAGGAGGGCGGCGAGCGGCAGGAGCACGATCACCGACAGGTAGGTGATCGCAACCCCTGGGGCGGCGCTCGGAAGCGCCGCCCCGGAGGCCCGCCTGCGCGGGAGAGCGACCGTCGTCATGAGCTCGTCGACACTCCGATGCTCTGCTCGATCTTCTGCATGACGCTGTTCTCCGGATCGAAGAACTTCGTCATCACGTCGTCCCAGCCACCCGAGTCGACGTCGTCGATGGTGAACAGGGTCGGGTTGCCGGCGTCCGGGAACGCCTTGGTGAAGGCGGACTCGTCGCTCGAGACCACCGGCCGGTAGCCGGTCTGGGCCAGGATCGTCTGCGCCTGGTCCGTGTACATCCACTTGACGAACGCCTTGGCCGAGGACGACGCCTTGACGGTCGTCGCGATCGGCGTCTGGATCTCGATCGTCTGGGGCGGGTACACGATCTGGATGTCCGAGCCGCTCTCCTGCGCGAGGAGGGCGTCCTGCTCGTAGGCGAGCAGCACGTCACCCTTGCCGCCGGTGAACGTCTGCAGGGCTGCCGACGCCTTGTCGTCCTGCACCGGCACGTTGTGGAAGAGGTCGCTCAGGTACTGCTGGGCCTGGGCGGGCGTCTTGCCCTCCTTCAGCTCCGCGCCGTACGCCGCCATGATGTTCCAGCGGGCACCGCCGGACGTGAACGGGTTCGGCGTGATCACCTCGACGCCCGGCTTGACCAGGTCGTCCCAGTTGGTGATGTGCTCGGGATTGCCCTTGCGGACGACGAACACGACCTCCGTGTTCGCCACGATCCCGTTGTACTGGTTCTGATCCCAGTTGGGGCTGACCAGCTTCGCGTCGACGAGCCGCGCGATGTCGGGCTCGAGCGCGAAGTGGACGACGTCGGCGGCCTGCCCTGCGGCCACCGCCCGGCTCTGGTCGCCGGAGGCGCCGTAGGACTGCGTGAACGTGACTCCCTTGCCCGCAGACGTCTGGTTGAAGGCGGGAATCAGCTTCGCGTACGACGTCTCGGGCGTCGAGTAGGCGACCAGGTTGATCTTGCCGTGGGACGCAGCGTCGGCGGTACTCCCGCCGCTGCCGCCGCAGCCCGCGGCCAGGGCGGCCAGCGAGAGGACGACGGCCCCGGCCGCTGCGATCCGTACTTGAACTCGGTTCAACTTTTCTCCTTTGTCTATCGACTAAGTTGAGATTAGGGTAGGATGGGTGCGTCAGACTGTCAAGCGAGAACCCTCGAATGGGGGATCTCGACGCGAACCAGGAGAGGCATCAACCAGTGGCTGCACCTAGCTTGGGAACCAATGTCCGCCACCTGCTCGGCATGCACAACGTCAGCCAGCAGCGGCTCGCGCGGTACCTCGGGATGTCCCCCCAGGGACTCTGGAACATCCTCCACGGCCGATCCGAGCCGCGCTCGCGGACGGCGCAGCGGATCGCGGCGGCCTTCGGCATCACCATGGACGCGCTCTTTGCCGACACGGGCAGCTGCGTGCGCGCAGCCGCCGGCGTGTTCGAGCGGGCGCCCGTGCGCTCGCTCTCGGAGCTCGACGAGCCCGGGGAGGACGAGTGGGCGAGCCTCGTCACCGGGAAGGCGGTCTGATGGCTGTCGGGGGCGCGCGCCTGCGCCTGATCGGCCCCGCGCCGGTGGCCGGGGCGCTGCGCGGCGGGGCGACCGTCGTCGACGGGCGCGTGCCCGCGGCCTTCGATGCCGGGCATCTGCCCGGTGCGGTGAACGTCCCCGCCGGACCGGGCGCGGGCGCGCTGGCCGCCCTCGTGCTCTGCCGCGACATGCCGGTGCTCGCGCTGGCGGCTCGGGCAACCGAGGCGGAGGAGCTCGAGGCCGAGCTCGAGGAGGCCGGGTTCCGGGCCGTCCTCGGCTCGGTCGCGGGCGAGCATCCCGGCCACGCGGTCGGCGGCCACCCGCTGGCGCACGGCTGCGCGATCGAGGTCGGCCGTCTCGCGGAGGAGCTCGCGACCGGGGCCGTGCTGCTCATCGACGTGCGTGAGGCGCCCGAGTGGGGGCGTGGCTTCGTGCCCGGGTCGGTGCACCTGCCGCTCGCGTCGCTGCGCGCCGCCGCGCACCTGCTCCCGGACGTGCCCACGGTCGCCTGCTGCTCGGACGGCCGCCGCGCCGCCGTGGCGGCGAGCGCCCTGCGCCGGTGGGGCCACCGCAACGTGTGGCGCGTCGCCGACGGCGGCGTCGACGACCTGCTGGAGCGGCCGATCGGCCTCGACCTGCTCGGCGCGGCCTGATGCAGGTGCGCGAGCAAGGACCGCTGCGGTGGGCGGCGGCGGGGAGCCTCGTGCTCGCCCTGCCCGCCGCGCCCCTCGGCGTCGCCGCCGTCGGCGCCGGATCGGCGTCGCTCGCCATCCTTGCGGGCGGGGCGGCGGGCCTGGCCGCGCTCGCCGCCTGGGTCGGCCCGGCGGCCCTTCCGGGCACCGGCCGCGCCGGCGCGGTCGAGCTCGTCATCGTCACCGCGGTGACCGCGTGGGCGGCCGCGCTCGACGCGGCTGTGGCCGGCGCCGCCGTCCGCGGCGGCTCGGCGGCCTTCGACCCGGTCGTGATCACGGCGACGGCCCTCGCCTATGCGGGCGGGAGCGTCTGGTCGCTGCGATCGCCGGGCGACGTGTGGTGGCGATGGCCGGTCGCGTGCGCGCTCACGGCGGCCGTCTGGATCGCCGGACAGGCAGCGGCGTGAGCCGCACGGTGCGGACGATTTGTGACGGAAAGGTAAAGGCGGTGCGCTGCACCGTCTCGTCCTTCCGCGGCGTTTGGTAGCCTCCTGCGCCATGCCAACCGCCCGAGGCCAGGCGAGCGCGCGCGCCCGCGTAACCCGAGCGAGCATCGCCACCGGAGTCATCATCGGCGTGCTGGCCGCGGCGCTGACGGCGGGGCCAGCCGGCGCCACCTCGATCTCCGAGAAGCAGGCGCAGGCGCGGGCGGCCGAGGCGCAGCTCAACAGGCTCTCCCGCCAGGCCGAGCACGCCGTCGAGGTCTACGACGGGATCCACCAGAAGTACGAGGACACGCTGGCGGCGCTGCGCCTCAACCAGGAGACGCTGAAGGTGGCCCGCCAGAACCTCGCCGCCGCGCAGAGGCAGCTGGCCGCGACCCTGACCGCCGACTACAAGAGCGGCGACCAGGACGCGATCTCCTACGTGCTGGCGGCCCGGTCGATCGGCGACCTGGTCGACCAGGTGCAGGTGCTCCAGCGCACCACGGGCGTCAACAAGGACCTGCTCGGCGAGATCTCGAAGTACAAGGGCGAGGTCATGAAGCGCGAGCGGCTCCTGAAGCAGCAGGAGAAGCAGCGGCGCTCCGAGCAGGCGGCCGCGGCCGCCCAGCGCGACAGGGCCAGGGCCGCCGTCGACCGGCAGTCGAACTACCTCAACGGCCTCAAGTCGTCGATCCGCGACATGATCGCCGCGCAGCAGCGGGCGGCCGAGCGCGCCGCCGCCGCGAGCGCCGCGGCGGCCGGCACCGCGCCGACCGTCCCGACGAACCTGCCCAACCCGCCGGCGAGCACGCTCGGCGGCCAGGCGGTCGCGATCGCCGAGCGCTACCTGGGCGTCCCGTACGTCTGGGGCGGCGCCAGCCCGTCCGGCTTCGACTGCTCGGGCCTCGTGATGTACGTGTATGCGCAGCTCGGCGTCTCGCTCCCGCACAACGCGGCAGCGCAGTACGGCGCGCTGCCGCACGTGTCGGAGAGCGACCTCGAGCCCGGCGACCTGGTCTTCTTCGACGGCCTGAACCACGTCGGCATCTACATCGGCGGCGGCTCGATCATCCACGCGCCGCACACCGGCACCGTCGTGCAGATCTCGTCGCTCTCGGGCGGCGGCTCGTACTACGGCGCCGCCCGCGTCCCCGGCTGAATACACGGGGTCAGACCCCGGCTATTCAGGAGCCCTGCCGCTCGAGCCAGCGCGCGGCGGTGTCGCCGGTCTCGAGCACGTGCTGGTGCAGCAGTTTGCGCGCTCGGCGGGCGTCGGGCTTCACGAGCGCCTCGACGATGCGCTCGTGGTCGGCCACGCTGCGGGGGATGATCTCCGGGTCGTCGGCGAACGTGCGCCACGCGATCGACCGGGGGACGCTGTTCTGGAGCGACTGGACGGTGTCCCGCAGCGGCGGGCAGGCGGCCGCGGCCAGGATCACGTTGTGGAAGAGCTCGTTCGCCTGCGACCACTGCTCGCACAGGATCGCGAGGCCCTCCTCGTCGTCGCGGCCCAGCGACCGTTGGCGCTCGTAGCCGGTGCGTAGCAGCGCCTGGGCGACGTCGAGATCGCCCCGGTCGTAGCCAGTCAGCCGGCCGGCCGAGCGCTCGGCGGCGAGGCCCTCCAGCTCGGCCCGCACGAGGTACACGTTGCGGCACTCCTCGGGACTGAACCGGCGCACGACCGCGCCGCGGTGGCCGAGCTGGTCGACGAGCCCGATCGCCTGCAGCTGCCGCAGCGCCTCCCGCACCGGCGTGCGGCTCACGCCGAAGCGGCTCGCGAGGTCTTCCTGGCGCAGCCGCGAGCCCAGCGGGATGCGTCCCGTGACGATCTCGACCTGCAGCTTGTGGGCCAGGTCGTCGGCGCGGGAGAGGACCGGAGTGTGCGGGCTCACACCGTCGATCGTAACACTGCGGCGGGCCGAACATCTCTCGGTTGTATCCGTAGCCTTGATGTTTGGATCCAAACTGCTATGGTGGCCGGCACAAACGAGGAGGAGCGCCATGCCCGCAGACGCCGCCGCCAAGCTTCCCGAGATCGAGCACATCAAGGCCCGCAAGGACGGCCTCGACGTCCTCGCGGACATCTACCGGTACGCGGAGCTCGGCTTCGACGCGATCGAGGCCGACGACCTTACCCTGTTCCGGTGGTACGGGATCTACACGCAGCGGGCCGAGGAGTCGGCGGCGTCCGGCCACCCGGGGCCGTCCGACGAGACCGATGGCCATTTCATGCTGCGCGTGAAGTTCCCGAACGGGATCGTCAGCTCGGAGCAGCTGCGGACGGTCGGCCGGCTCGCCGAGCGCTACGGCCGGGGCATGGGGGACATCACCACCCGCCAGAACATCCAGCTCCACTGGCTGCGGATCGAGGATCTCCCGATCGTGCTGGACGAGCTGAACGCCGTCGGGCTCTCGTTCACGCAGGCCTGCGGCGACGTCTGGCGCAACGTGGTCGGCTGCCCGCTCGCCGGCGTCGACGGCCACGAGCTGCTCGACTCGCGGCCGGTCATCGCCGAGCTCGAGCGCACGTTCGTGGGCGACAAGCGCTTCTCGAACCTCCCCCGCAAGTTCAAGGTCTCGGTCTCCGGCTGCCTGCACCGGTGCGCGCAGCACGAGATCAACGACATCGGCCTCGTCGCGGTCGAGCGCGACGGCGTGCTGGGCTACGACGTCTGGGTCGGCGGCGGCCTGGGGGCGTCGGCGCGCATGGGCCGGCGGCTCGACGCGTTCGTCCTGCCCGAGGAGGCGGCCGAGGTGTGCGCCGCCATCACCGAGATCTATCGCGACGAGGGCAACCGCACCAAGCGCACGCGCGCGCGGATCAAGTTCCTGGTCGACGAGTGGGGCGTCGAGCGGCTGCGGGCCGAGGTGGAGCGCAAGCTCGCCCGGCCGCTGCCGACGTCGGTCACCCCGGCCGACCCGATCGACCCCCACCGCGACCACCTGGGCATCCACCCGCAGGTCGAGGCAGGCCTCTACTACCTCGGCGCGACGACGCTGCGGGGCCGCTTCTCGGGCGAGCAGATGATCGCGGTCGCCGACATCGCCGACCGGTTCGGGTCGGGCGAGCTACGGTGCACGAACCGCCAGAACATCATCGTGCTCGGGGTGCCCGATGCCGACGTTGAGGAGGCCGCGGCGTCGCTGGCCGACGTCGGCCTGCCCACCCGCGCATCGACGTTCCGGCGCGGGATCATCTCCTGCACCGGGATGGAGTTCTGCAAGCTCGCCATCGTCGAGACGAAGGAGCGGGCCCGCGAGCTGATCGAGCACCTCGAGCGCCGCGTCGGCGACGTGGCCGGGTCGCTGCGGATCAACCTGAACGGCTGCCCCAACGCCTGCGCCCAGTACCAGGTGGCCGACATCGGCCTCCAGGGCGGCATCGCCCGCCTCCCGGACGGGAACCGCGTGCAGGGCTTCATCCTCCACATCGGCGGCCGCCTGGGCGCCGACCCCGGATTCGGCCGCCGGGTTGCATCCAAGGCCATCCCGGCCGACGACGCCCGCTACGCGGTCGAGCGGATCGTGCGAGCGTACGCGGCCGAGCGGGCCGCCGACGGCACCTTCGCCGCATGGGCCCAGGAGCAGTCAGACCGGCGGCTGGCGGCGCTCGCGGGTGTCGCGGTCGCACGGGAGCCGGTCGAGGCGGCCGCCTGAGCGAGGGGTGAGCTCAGACGGCCGCCAGGCCGGCGCCGGCGCGGCTATGCCATCGCCGGACGGCCGCGCCGTCGCGCGGCCACACGTACGCGCCGGTCGTGCTCGCGCCCTGCCCGCAGCTCGGGCTGGAGAGCGCCGGCGCGGGCCCGGCGGAGCAGCTCCGCGTGGCGAGCCTGGGCGGCGAGCTCGGCGGCCCGTAGCCGGGAAAGCTCCTCGTGCACGTGCGCGTTGGCGAACATGTCCAAGAGACGCGCGGGCCGGCCGGAATCTTCCCGGCGGTTCGCGGTTGCCGCGTTCGAGTGCGTCTGGCTACCATGAGCCCAGCACCGCCGGGGCGATCCCCGGCGTCGCATCCAGAGAGGCGGAGGGACCGGCCCTGTGAAGCCTCGGCAACCATCCCGGCCACGGCGGGGAAAGGTGCCAAATCCGGCGGGATCCCAGGTGATCTCGGACGATGTGAACCGGCCGCGCCCATCCGCGCCGGCCCGAACGTAGGGGATCGACCATGAAGGCAACCCATCTCGCCTGCAAGGGCTGCGGGGCCACCTACCCGCTGGAGGCGCTCTTCGCCTGCGACCGCTGTTTCGGCCCCCTCGAGGTCGGCTGGGACGAGTCCGC
>JAICJM010000004.1 GCA_025928435.1 Thermoleophilia bacterium | reverse complement strand
GGTGACGCTATCGGTACCGTTGTAGCTGACGGAGACCTGGTCGCCCTGCTCGTCGTTCTTGGCGGTGTACGTCCGGGCGGCCGACTGCCAGCTGCCGCTGGGGATGGCGTCGGCGCCGGCAACCGTCGCCGCGTCTGCGGCGCGCAGACGCCGAGCAGCCCGGTCATGAACAACCAAGCAGCGGCACTGTTTGGCCGGATTGACCAGCACCGCGATGCTGCACGGCGCGCCGCCGCGTGCCAACGCGAATCCGAGACATGTGGAGCTCCTCAGGGGCCGGAGGAGGATGCCGTCCGGCACGAACGGCACCGGTGCGACGAAGGGGGCGATCCCAGTCTCTGACACGCCGCCTCGGCCGTAAATCCCTGAAAGGAGTGCTTCCACTCCCCCATGAGCAGGGGATAGAGGGCAGCTGTCTTCCGACTCCCCGCGGAGGCCGCCCGCGCCCCCAGCGCCGTTCTTCGGCAGCCTCCAAATGTCTCGAGCCGTTCGCATGCGCGGTCGCGGCCCGAGCGGTTCTCAAGTCGACCCGCGATCACAACCGGCGCCAACTCACGCGGGAGGCGCGGGCCCGCCACGCGGTGCCGGTCTATGCCGCCCGTGACGCGCGACCGGCCGCCTTGGATTTGTACATCTGTTGGTCGGCAGCGCGGATCAACTCATCCGGCGTGGTGCCGTCTGCGGGGTAGATCGCGATGCCGATGCTTGCGCTGACCGGGGGCGCGGATGGGGTGGCTGCTAGCGCCGCGGCGATTCGGCTGGTGACGGCGTCGAGGTGTGTGCTGTCGGGGGTGAGGTGTCGGAGCAGGACGATGAACTCGTCGCCTCCGTGGCGGGCGACGATGTCGTGGGGTCGCACCGCGGCGGTCAGGCGGCGAGCTGCCTCGCGCAGGACGCGGTCGCCTTCGAGGTGGCCGTTTGAGTCGTTGACGGCTTTGAATCCGTCGAGGTCGATGAACAGGAGCGCGAACCGTCGATGTGCCCCGCAGACATGGAGGGTGTCGTTGATCGCTGCGAAGAGGGCGGGTCGGTTTGCGAGTCCGGTCAGCGGGTCTTGGAAGGCCATCGTTTGCAGCTGCGATTCCGATTCTCGGCGTCGACGGTCGAGGACGTCGCGGTCGACGAAGAGGATCGCGAGTCGCACGAGGACAAGAATGCTGAGCAGTCCAGTGACGGCGCCAGTAACCCGGATGTCGATCGCGTCGTAGTCCTGGCCGTTTGTGACCATCGCGATCGGGCTCGCGAGCACGGCCGCCGCGAGTAGGGCGAGCCGAGCCTTCGACAGTCGGCCGAAGTCGCGACGGCCATCGTCTGACGCCTGAGGAGGCGTGAGCGAGGTCATCGTCGGCGAAAGCGCAGCGCCGCCGAGGAGCATGTAGAACCAGAAGTACCCGACGTTGACCGGCGACGTGACCGTGAACGCGTCGTGGGCGCGAAGCCAGGTGTAGCCGGCATCGGTCGCCAGAACCACGGTGAACGCGGCGACAAGCAGGTTGAGAGCCGCGGTGCGCGCGCGCGTGAACAGCAGTTGGGCAAGCGCGATCGCCAGGATGCAATCCATGGTGGGGTAGGCATCGGCGATGACGGAGGCCAGAAGCGACGACTGGTGCGCGCGCACGGCCGGCAGGATCGCGATCACCCAGACTCCGAGTCCGGCCGCGAGTCCGACGATACCGGCGTCAACAACATCGCCGGTTCGAGGACGGCCGTGCCGCCCCGCGAGGATGATGGCCGCGATCAGCGGCAGGTAGGCGGTCACGTACAGCGCGTCGGCCGGCGACGGGAACGGCGCTTCGATGCCGAGCACCAGGCGATGGAGGTTCCAGTATGTATCGCCGCCGACCCACAAGGCGAGGCCTGCAAGAACCAGTTTCCAGGCGTGCCCCGACGGCCGGTAACGATGAATGCCCACCGCAACGGCCGCCACGCCGACGACCCCGAAGATCTCATAGATGACGTGCTGGGCGACGACATCGTTGCCCAGCGTGAAGTACGCGACGCTGAGTGCGCCAACCGCCGACCAGTACGCGGTCATGGACGTTGCGGGCAGAACACGGCGAGCAGACATGATGGCCGTGTAATCGCACAGTCGGAGGACTGGACGCTCCCCTGTCTAGGGGATTCCTTGATGATCACCCCTCTCCTCCGCTCGTTGATCGGCGAGCGGACGGCACTTCGTCGCTCATGCACGGGGCTGATCGGCCGATCACGGGGCCGATGGCTCCCTCCCGAACACGCCGGCTCGCCGCCACGCTGGGCTTCGCCATGCTCGCCAACGTCGCCGTCGTGAGGGCGGGGCAGGCGTCTGTCCACCTCGCCGGATCCACGACCGCGGCGGCCGCCGCCACGGCCGGCTACCGCGGCTGTATCGCCGTTGTGCTCGGCTTGGCCACGGCAGCGACGATTCGGCGCCCACCGCCGCGCAAGGAGAGCGATTCGACCCTCGCCTATATGGCGGCTGCTGTCGCGGTCGGCGGGCTCGTGTTCCTTTCCGGAGGCCGCGGCGAAACATCTGATGTCGCGATCGGCGGGCTATTGATAGCCACGTTCGCGGCGATATGGACGATCGTTTCCGTCTTGGCGCTTGGACGGTGCTTCGGTCTCCTGCCGGAAGCCCGAGGGCTGGTCACCCGCGGGCCATACGGCATCGTCCGCCATCCCGTGTACCTGGGAGAGATCACGGCGATCGGCGGCTTGACAATCGCCGCGCCGACCGCGCGAAACGTCGTCGTGCTCGCGATATTCGTTGGCGCCCAGACGATTCGCATGAGGTTCGAGGAGGACGCGCTTCGCGATGCCTATCCGGAGTACACGCGCTATCACCAAACGACACCTCGGCTCCTCCCGCGGGTAGCGCGACGCCCCCGGGCGGCGGTTTCACCCGAACGGGTGTTGCGGTCAGACGGATCTGGTGGATGAGTGTGATGCGTACGCAGTACCACCCCGACCCCTGGGAGTTTCGCTGTGAACCGTTTCAAGCGCCCGATCGTCCTGCAGGCCATGATGATCGCCGCGTTCGTGCTCGCCGCTGGCGCGGGCTCGAAGTTCGGCGGCTGAGCCTCACTCGTATCTCAACGGTGCGGTGGTCACCTGGTGGCAGCCGCGCCGTTGAGGTCGCACCGGACGCAGCCGAGGTGGCAGGATGACGCCGCGACTTCTCTGGTACACCCGTGCACTCACCCTCGGGGTACTGGCGTTCGCTGCCGCCCTCGCGGCGGACTCACGCCGTGTCATCCCTGCGCACCCGACGATGCTGCTTCCCTTGCTGGCGCTGGCCATCGTCGCTGAAGCGTTGATGGTCGCCGCGGATGACGACGCGACCGCGCACGTGCTGTCCTTCTCGGCAACCGCCCATATCGCAACCGCGCTCCTGTTCGGACCACTCGCAGCCGCACTGGTCGCCGTGGTCGCGGTGGTCGCGGTCGACGGCGCACGGCTCGTCCCGCCACACTGGGTCGCGCTCAACGCATCCATGTTCGCGGCGTCGATTCTGGTGGCGTGCACGCTGTACCAGCAGCTTGGCGGCCGGCCGGGCGAGATCTCGGTCGGGATGATCCCGGCGGTGCTCGTGCTCGGCCTGACACGGCCGATCGTCAATGCCGTGCTGTACTCGGTCGGCGTCGCGTTGGCAACCGGCGCGAGCCTCCGCCAGGTGCTCATCGACAACCTGGTGGAAAACCTGTCCGTGTCTGCCAGCGAGCTCAGCATCGGCGCGCTGATCGTGTCGGAGTACTCGCCCACACGGTGGATGATGCTGCCCTTCCTGGTGCCCTTGCTGATCTCGGTGTACCGCTCGAGCTCGACGCTGGAGCGATTGCAGCGAGAGACGGCGGCGGCCCTTCGCGGCTTCGCGCGCGTGATCGACCAGCGCGATCCCAACACCGCCTCCCACACCGAGCGGGTGGCCGGCTACGTGGAGCAGTTCGTTCAGGCCATCCACCTGCCGGAACGTGAGTCCAAACGCCTCGTCGCAGCCGCCCGCTACCACGATCTCGGCAAGGTGGCGGTGGACGTCTCGACACTGTCATCAAACCGCAGGCTGACCGAGGACGAGCTCCGCGCGATCCGAAGCCACCCACGGCTCTCGGCTCGCGTCCTCGCCCCCTTCCACTTCGCGCGCGACATCGCCACGTACACCGAGCTTCACCACGAACGCTACGACGGCACGGGCTACTACCGTGTCGCGCCAAAGGAGATCCCGATCGAGGCGCACGTCCTCATCGTCGCCGACAGCTTCGACGCCATGACCTCCAAGCGTCCTTACCGCCCCGCGCTGACCATCGCCGAGGCAGCCGCCGAGCTTCGCTCCAAGGCCGGATCACAGTTCCATCCCCTGGTTGCGCGCGCATTCGCCGCCATGGTCGAAGGCGAACACCCGACAACCATCCTCAGCGAAGCCGAGCTACGCCAGCTGAAGGGACTGTTCTCCCGCGTGCCGCTCGCGCTGCCCACCAGGCAGGCCCGCGAACTGATGCGACCAACCGTGATCGCATGCGCCGCTACAAGCGCTGCGCTCGTTGCCGGAGTCACCACGGAGAGCTGGCTTGCCGTCATCCTCGCCGCAGCGGCGATCGCGGCTGACAGCTGGGCCGTGCTCGGCACGATCGCAGCCAAGCGACGCAAAGCAGCGGCAACACGAGCGCTCGAGACGTCGGCCACCCTCGACGGAGCGCTTGAGGCGGCGTCCGTCGACGCGCGAACGGTCGTGCTCCGGTGGGACGCAGACGCGGACACCTACCGCCCCATCGAGACGGCCGTCGACCCGCAGGACACCGACGAGGTCGCCCGCCGCGCCCTCCGCGTGTTCACGGACGGGGATGTCCGCCTCGCGTCCGGCAAGCACCTCTGGCTGAGCCACGACGAGAACTGGGAGGTTCGCGTCGCTGTCCTCTCCGCCAAACCGCTCAGCCGCTTGGAACGCCAGATCGCCAACGCCGTCGCGGCCCACGCGCAGGCCCACGTCTCACCCATCGCTGCCTCGCCATCACTGCGCGCGCCGGCCGCGCACGAGCACCAGGAGGGCGGCAACCTGCTTGCGGTGAAACTCGAAGGCTTCGACGACGTGCGCACGGGCGCCGGACACCTGGTCGCCCGACGGGTGGCAAACGACGCGGAAGCCGTCATCACCTCCGTCCTTCGCGGCGACGACACCGCGGTGCGGCTCGCCGAGGACGTGATCGGCGTCCGCATGTCCGACCCCACCGCGGCGCCGCACATCCAACAGCGCATCACGGCATGCCTCGGAAACGTGGCCGTGCCGATCCGGGTCAACCGGCTGTCCCCTGTCTTCTCGATCATCGACGACCCCGGCAACGCGCAGACGAGCGAGGCCGCATGATCCTCTTCGTCACCGTGATCGTCGGCGTCACCGTCGCCTGGATGCTGGGCGCCGACCTTCGTCAGCTCGACCGCCTCGACCTGCGCGGCGGCCACTTCATCTTCGCGGCGCTCGCCGTTCAGCTCCTGCTCTTCCTGCCCGGCGAACAGCTGGCGCCCAGCCGCCTCGTCGACCCGCTACACATCACGAGCTACGCGCTGGTCGGCGGCTTCATCATCACGAACCTGCGCCGCACCGGATTCTGGGTGATTGCGCTCGGCGCGACGCTGAACGCACTCGTCATCGCCATCAATCACGGCCGCATGCCGGTCTCCCTGGCCGCGTGGGGAGAAAGCGGGCGCGCGCCCCACCTGTTTTCGCATGGGCACACGTTTGCCAACAATGTCGTCGCGGATCACACCACCTGGTTCCCGTGGCTGGGAGACATCTTCGCGCTCCCACACTGGCTGCCCCTGGCGACACCGATCTCCATCGGCGACGTGCTCATCGTGCTCGGAAGCGTCGTCTTCATCTACCGCGTCTGCACGCCCCGTCCGCCGCTCATGCCACACCCGCTCCGACCGCTCGCCTCGCCGGCGTTCCGCTCGCTCATCGTCGCCCGCATCACCTCGTCCGCCGGCGACTGGATCAGCCTCGCCGCCATCGTCACCTGGCTCTACGCCCGCTACCACTCGCTGACGGCGGTCAGCCTCTTCATGGGCCTGCGAATCCTCGCGTCGGCCGTCGGCGGAGTGACGGCGGCACGCGTCTTCCCGTCCCTCGGCCAGTACCGCGCGCTCACAAGCGTTGAGGCCAGCCGCGGCATCCTCACCGCGCTCACCATCCCCGCAGCCCTGACACACCAAGCCGCCCTGGTCATCGCGCTCGCGTGCATCTCGGCCGCGCTCGCGTCAGGCACCCGCCCGGCAGCGGCGAGCCTGATCCCACTCATCGTGCCGGCCGAGTCGCTGCAGGCAGCCAACGCGATCCACGGCGTCGCCCGCAACCTCACCATGGTACTCGCGACAGCAGCGGCCGCCTTCTCCTTCATCCACTTCGGCATCGCCGCAGCCCTCCTCATCGACGTCGCCTCCTTCGCGGTCGCCGCCCTCTCCTACCTCGCCTACTTCAACGATCGACACACCAAACCGACTGACCACGAGGCGACCGAAGCCGGGTCGCTGCGCTACCAAGCCCGCTGGATCCTGCGAAGCCGAGTGTGCGTCTCACTCATCGCCTGCTTCGCCGCGGCCACCATCGGCATCGGCCTCTTCAACGCCTTCCTTCCCGACTTCCTCACCACCCAACTCCGTCAAGCCAACAGCTACGGCTACGCCCTCTGCATCATCGGCGTCGGATTCACCCTCGGCGAGTTCGCGACGCTCTTCCTACACCGCGAGAGCGTCGCCCGCCGCTCCGTCGGCCTCGCCTGCATCGGCACCGCCGCCGCCCTCACCCTCCTCAGCGGCGCCCAAGCCCTGCCAACCGCCTACCTCGCCCTCATCATGCTCGGCGCAACCGACGGAACAACCGAAGTCATCTTCGACACCTTCATCCAACGCGCCACACCCGAACGCCTGCGCGCCAGCGTCTTCGCCCTCGCCGGCGCCACACAAAGCATCGCCATGACAATCGGATTCGTAGCCGCCCCACTCCTGAGCCGCATCCTCACGCCCCCCACCATCGTCCTCGCAGCCGCGGGCGCTTGCCTACTCGCCGGCGCCATAGCCATCGCCGGTCTCCACAACCACCCCACTCACGAAACCGCCGACAACTCACTCCACACACAACCAGACGCACTCGCCGCATAGGGAGGCGCACCGGGCTTAGGGAGGCTTACGCAGACTTCCTGGGCGCGCCGCCGGCCGCCGCTCCGACTACAGCCGGTGCGTGCGTTGGGGACAAGGACTCACCGTCGGGGGACATGATGGGGACAGGAATGGTGCGTTTGGGTCAAGCCGGCTGACCAAGAAGGCGCGACGGGCACAGCGCAACGTCACGGCAGGCGAGTGGCAGGCCAGAGCGTCCCGGAATCTCAGCGTCGCAATACGCCCACTGCGTCGAGCACTACGACAGCGCATCGCGGCGCATCGCGGCCTCTTGCTGGCGCCTCGAAGGCGGCACAGCCGCAAAGGCCCGACACGTCGCAACGCTCGTCGCGGTCGACCAGGCCAGGGGCATCCGCCTTCGCTCGGAGCCGCCGGGCGGCGGCCTCAAAACCGCCCCCAGGCGCGAGTTCGGCGGTCGCCGGCCGTGCTCGGAGTTGACAGTGATGCGTCCACCTCCCTGTCGATTTCAAGTCCATTCACAGCTGAGCCGACGCCGTGAACGGACCCGATGGCGCCACCGTTTTGGACGCGCGAATGTCACCGATCGCTCGCTGAGCAAGGCACACGTTGGAGGGGGTGGGGGCCAGCGATCGGGCCCCGCCCTCTTTGCTGACCTTGAAGCCGGCGACTTGGTCGCGCTAAGGCGATTTCCGGTAACGCGAGGGCTTGCCTTCGAGGCTGAACCTCGCCTCTTCGGTGAGCGCGATCCGGTCGCCAGGATCACAGCCGCGAATACGCGACACGGTGGCGGCGTCCTCCAGCTGCGCATCCATGGAGACGGCCACCACGACACCGTCCCGACCGACACGCTTGTCTGTGGGCGCGAGGGCGGCCGGCGCCGCCGACTCGAAGTACGGCCTGTGTGACGAGTGCGACTCGAACCAACCAAGGTTCTCGGCCTACTTCCTGCGGCTCGTAGACCCTCACGGCAGGATGCTGCTCGAGGGCGGTCTCGCGAAGTACGACCTTGGCTGGATCAGCGGACGGCGAGAGAGCGCAGCAAATCAGGCAGCAGCTGGAACCGGCTGAGAGAAGGCCGCGTGTACAAGGGGGCGGGCCTCTTGGTGATCCGCACCGGGATCGACGTGCCGTCGTGCTCGAAGCGGCCGGTCGCATCCGACCAGCCGACGTCGCCTTCTTCGTAGCCGCGGACATCGTCGATCACGATCCGGAGCTGCGGCTCGGTATCCGGCATCGAGTCCTTACGCTTCGGCCCAGGCACGGAGGATCGCTCGGGCTCGGCTTGCGATTTCTTCGCTCGAGACCGAGTATGTGGGCCTGGCAGGTGGTGTCCTGTCCGCTCGACCTGGGGGTGATCGTGATGTCCGTGTCCGATTCCGACGTATCGGTGCTGGAGCACGCACTGCGGGACGCGTCGACGCCGGGGCGCACACGCCGGGGATTGCTGGAGCGCGCGGCCGCCGGTGCCGCCGGTGCGGCGGTCGGGGGGTCGCTGCTCGGCGTCGACTCCGCCGCCGCCGCGGCATCGCCCCGCGGCGACTCCGTCGGGCAGTTCGGGCGCTTCGCTGCCACCAGCGAGGCTCTGACCGTGACGTTATTGACCGAGCTTTTGCGGCGTGTCAGCGTCCAGAACCCCGCCGTTCCGGCCGGCGTGGTGGCCGTGTTCGAAGGGGCATACGCCGCCGAGCTCGATCACTGGCGCTTCATCCACAACCACTTCCACCCGCAGACGCGGCGGTTCTGGATTCCCGATGCGTTCTTCGGCGGCCCCGGCAACACCCTGAGCCTGGACGCCATCGGCCACGCGCTGGTGGCCGGGGAGACGCTGTTCGTCAACACCTATCTGATCGGCGTGACCACCTTCGCGAGCGCCGGCCGCCCGCGCTTCGCGCGCTTCATGGCCGAGCTCGCCGGCGTCGAGGCTGAGCACCGTGTGCTCGCCCAGACGCTGATCGGCGCCACCCCGCCCAACAACGTCGGCTTCGAGGCGTTCCGCTTCCAGCACGTGCACGCGATCGCCACCGCGCTCGAGGAGGCGGGCGTCGGCTTCGGCCGCCAAGGCAGTAGCCCCGGGCGCTTCTACCAGCTCCCCCGGCCACCGATGCCACCCCCTCTCCCGATCGAGTCCAACAAGCCCCGATAGCCGACCGTCCCATTTGCGACACTCGACCACGCGGTGCCGGCGAGCGGTGGGGCCATGCCCCGGCTAGCGAGGGGCCAGAGAGGGCGCGATCCGGCCGGCCTCGCAATCGCGCCGGCCGGGCGGTCTAGCAGCTGCCGGCACACGCGCGATGGTTCCCCTGCGACGTCCAGACCGCTGTCGATTCCAAGTCCATTCACACGAGCTGACGGCGGCGACGACCCGAGCGGAGGGCGCGCGGGAGCGCATGCCCTCCGCTCAGGCGTCCCCGAAATCGACCATCAGCACGTCGACCGCGGTCGATCCGCCGTCCGCCATGATGACGGCGCCCGTGACGTAGGACGCCTCCGGTGACGCCAGGAAGCAGATCACCGCGGCGAGCTCGTCCGGCTCGGCCGGGCGGCGCAACGGGGCGAACCGGGTCACCCTGCGGTACATCTCGTCGACGTCGTCGCCGAGTGCGCCCATGCTCCGGTCGGCCATCGGCGTGCGCACCCATCCCGGGCAGACGGCGTTCGCACGGACGCCGTGGGGACCCAACCGGACCGCCTGCGAGCGCGTCCACATGACGAGCCCCGCCTTGGCCGTGTTGTAGCCGGCGGCGACCGCGCCGGACACGACGGCTGCGGTCGACCCGACGGTCACGATCGCGCCCCGGCGCTCGATCAGCCCCGGCTCGGCATGTTCCAGCAGGGTCTGCGCGCCGTTCACGTTGACGGCGATCACGCCGTCCCAGCCGCTCCCGCCTCCCGAGCTGGCGTTGTGCACCAGGATGTCGAGCGGCCCGGCGGCCTCGACGGCGCGGCGGCAGTCGTCGGAGCGCGTCACGTCGCCGACGACGTAGTGCGACGAGACGGCGGCGAGCGGCGCCTCGCGCCGGCCCATCACGGTCACGTGGACGCCGTCCGCCTGCAGCCGCGCGGCAACGGCGGCGCCGATCCCGGTGCCGCCGCCGGTGACGAGCGCGCGTCTCCCATCGAGGTCTGGCATGCGGGGCAAAGCTACCGCACGCCCGGCCCAGGTTCGCGGCGCACTGGTAGGCTGGATCGATGGCGGCACGGCCCATGCAGACCCTCGCGGGACGCGACTACCACGCGCCGGAGGTCTTCGAGATCGAGCGCGAGCGGGTGTTCGCCCGCAACTGGTTCTACGCCGGCAGGGCCGATGCGCTGGCGGAGCCCGGGGACTTCGCCAACATCGACGTCGCGGGCGAGAGCGTCATCGTCGTCTGCGGCAACGACGGCGAGCTACGCGGCTTCTACAACGTCTGCCGCCACCGCGGCTCCCGCCTGTGCGACGACGCCTCCGGGCGGATGAAGGGCGCCGTCAAGTGCCCGTACCACGCATGGGCGTACTCGTTCGAGGGCGAGCTGATCGGCACTCCCAACGTCGGCAAGGACGAGATCGACCGCTCCCAGCTCGGGCTATGGCCGGTCAACGTCCAGGTCTGGCAGGGCTTCCTGTTCGTGCACCTCGACCCCGACCCGCAGCCGCTCGAGGAGTGGCTCGGGGCGCAGCACGACCATCCATGCAAGTTCACCCGCTTCCACCTCGACCAGCTGCGCACCGGCCACTCGACGGTGACCGAGGTCGAGGCGAACTGGAAGATCGTGATCGAGAACTACAACGAGTGCCTGCACTGCCCGACGGTGCATCCGGAGCTCGTCCAGGTCGTCCCCGCGTTCCGCAAGGGCGCGGTCTTCGACAAGAACCGGGAGGACGGCGGTGTCGCCCTCGCCGACGGCGGCACGAGCTTCACGGCGAACGGCAAGTCGCGCTTCGAGGTGATGCCGGGGCTGGACGAGCACGACGCCACGTCGCTCTACGGCTGCACCGTCTACCCGAACATGTTCATCGACGTGACCGGCACGGGCGCGATCTCGACCACCCTGCTGCCCCGCGGCGCCGGCCACACGACGGTCATCACCGAGTACCTGTTCCGGCCGGAGGCGATCGCGGCCCCGGGCTTCGACCCCTCAGAGATCGTCGACTTCGTCGAGCTCGTCGCCCACCAGGACTACGTGGTCTGCGAGCGCGTCCAGCGCGGCGTGCGCTCGCGCGCGTTCACGCACGGCGTGCTGGCGGAGAAGGACTCGCAGCTCGACGAGTTCAACACGCGCTACCTGGCCGAGCGCGGCCCGGTCGCCTAGGCCGGGCGAGCCGGCTGTCGCCATGGTGCTCGACGATGTCCAGCTCCCGATCGTGCTCGCGCCGCTCGCCGGCGGGCCGTCCACGCCTGCCCTGGCCGCCGCGGTCTGTGACGCCGGCGCCTTCGGCTTCCTCGCGAGCGGCTACCTCGCCCCGGCGGCGCTCGACGAGCAGCTGACGCAGCTGCGATCGCTGACGCGCCGCCCGTTCGGCGTAAACCTGTTCACCCCCGCGCCGCGGCCGGCAGACCCGGCGACCTACGCGCCGTACGTGGAGGAGATCGGCCGCTGGGCGGGCGAACGCGCGCTTCCGGTCGGCGAGCCGCGGTTCGACGACGACGGGTTCGGTGAGAAGCTCGGGCTGCTGACTCGCGACCCGGTCCCCGTCGTGTCGTTCACCTTCGGGATGCCCGACGCCGAGGCGGTCGGACGCCTGCACGACGCCGGCTCGGAGGTCTGGGTCACGGCGACGACGCCGTCCGAGGCGGAGATCGCCCTCGCCGGAGGCGCGGACGCCCTCGTGCTCCAGGGCACCGAGGCGGGCGGCCACCGCGGCTCGTTCGAGGACGACGACGCCGCGGGCTTCTCGACGCTCGCCCTGCTGCAGCTGCTGCACGGCGCCGCCCGGCCTCTCGTCGCCACGGGCGGCGTGATGACGGGCTCCGGCGTCGCGGCCGTCCTGGCCGCGGGAGCGCGCGCGGCGCAGCTCGGCACGGCCTTCCTGCTGTGTCCCGAGGCCGGCACTGCGTCCCCGCATCGTGCGGCCCTGCGCCGGGGAGACGCTCCGACGCAGGTCACGCGGGCGTACACGGGCCGGGCCGCCAGAGGCATCGTGAACCAGTTCATGACCGAGCACGACGCCCATGCGGTGTCGGCCTACCCCGAGATCCACCACGTCACCCAGCCCCTGCGCCGGGAGGCGCGCGCGAACGGCGATGCGTCGGCGATCAACCTCTGGGCCGGCCAGGCCTACCCGCTGATCCGCGAGCTGCCGGCGGGAGAGCTCGTCCGAGTGCTCGCCGCCGAGGCAGGAGAAGCGCTCAGCGCAAGACAGTAAAGGCGTCGATGCAGATCGGGGCGCCGTTCGTGGAAGCGTCCCTGACCTGCAGCTCCGGGTATCCGACGGACCGCACGCCGTAGGTGTGCTGGTACACGAGGGTGCGCGGCCGGAGGGTTGGACGCGTGAGCCTGACGGTCGCCGACGGCGTACGGCTGCCGCGGAGCGCGATCGCCGCGGTTCCGTACCGCCTGCCCTCTGGGCCCACGAACCCCATGTCCGAGCCCCAGCGCACCTGGAGGTCTGCCCAGCGCCCGAGGCGACTGGCACAACGCATGCTGCCGCCGACCGCAGAGGGATCGATCACGCGCTTCCACCCCGGCGACCAGAGGATGCGCGGGTCGCGGTCGTCGATCAGCCGGGTCATGAACGCCGGCCTCACCGCCCATCCGCTGTGAAGCCCTGCCACGTCGGACGCGCGGACGCGCAACCGATAGCGCCGACCGGGAGCTGCCCGCATGAAATACGCATGCCCGCCGCCCCGGTAGACCGACGTGTACGCGCCTCCACCCGTGAGCCGCTCGACGACGTTCTGCGTGAACGGGGCAGTGGACGATCGCGTCCACGTCGACACGAGCGGTACCGAGCCCCTGAGGATCTGCCGTCCGGATTGGAGGGACACGCGCAGCGCGGTTACGTGTGGCGGCGAGTAGTCCCACTGGACGTGCAGCGTGATCGGCGGCGACCAGTTCCCGGCACCGTCCTCCCACTGTACGTACAGGTCGCCGGAGGGTGAGAAATCCCACGGGATCGGCATCTCGACGCCGGCGGGGAACGACGTGCCCGGCTGGAGCTCGCCGTCGAGGTCCGTCCACTCGAGGTTCGAGAGGCGCACCTGCGTGATGCCGGTCAGCGCGTCTGTCGCCGCAGTCGTGACGTTGACGCTCGAGGAGGTCGTCCAGGCGCTTCCGACGTCGGTCGACGCGGTGGCAGTTGGGGGTGTGGTGTCCACGAGGACGCTTGCCGACGAGACCGTCGACCAGGTGCCCGACCCGTCCTGGAACTGGACGAAGACGGTGTGCGCGCCGTCGCCCGCGTCGGCGCCGTACGCGGGATCCGTGAGCGACCAGTGGACGATCGACCCGTGATCCTGATATGGGAAGGTCCGTCCCAGGTCGAGAACGCCGGCCGTCGTCGCCGGACTGTTCGAGAGCCGCCATCCCACGTCCGGCGCGTCGTTCGCCGCAATCCCGATGACGTTCGCGCTCGTCTCGCGGATGACGCTGGTTCCGGAGGCGCCGATCTGGACGAGGGCCGGTGTATCAGCGCGCGCTGCGCCGCCGAGCACGAGCGTGCCGGCGACGGCGAGGAGCGCCGGCAGGATCACGTTCGGGAGAAGTCTCATGTATGGGTGATCGGACGCCTACCATGCGCGCATGAGCCGTCGCCTCGCAACCGTGCTTGCCGGGGTGATCGCGACGGGCCTCGCCGCCCCGGCCGGGCTCGCCCTAACCGCGCAGACGCACTCCGCCGCCGCGGTGAAGTCGCTCGCCGGGAAGGTCATCCTGATCGACCCGGGCCACAACGTCCGCAACGCGCTCCACCCGACCCAGATCAACCGGCCCGTGTTCTACGGCATCCCGGGGGCCACGAAGCCGTGCGACACCACCGGCACGGCCACCAACTCGGGCTACCCGGAGGCGCGATACACGCTCGCGGTCGGCCTGCACGTGGTCAAGATCCTGCGCGACATGGGGGCGACGGTCGTCATGACCCCTGTGAACACGCGCCCGTGGGGGCCGTGCATCACCCGGCGGGCGGCGATCGGGAACCAGCTCCACGCCGACGCCGCGGTGTCGATCCACGCCGACGGCGCCGCCTCGTGGGTGCACGGCTTCTACGTGATCGTGCCCAGCCACACGCTCCCCAACGTCGGCCTGGGCCCGCGCCGGATCGCCCGGGACGTCCACCTGGGCGCGGCCATGCTGAAGGCCTACCACAAGACCACGGGCATGAAGATCTCGAATCTCTACACGAGCGGCTACCTGCGCTCGGACGCGTACGGCGGCACGAACCTGTCCCACGTGCCCAAGATCTTCATCGAGACCGGGAACATGCGCAGCCCCGGGAACGCCGCCAAGCTCCACTCACGCGCGTTCCGGCACCTGTCGGCCTGGGGCATCGCCTACGGCATCCGGCTCTACCTGACCGGCCACATGTAGGCCGGCGAGCTCGGCGATCGCCCGCCGCCGCTGGTGCCGCATCAGCGACACGGCGACGAGCTCCCGGGCGAGCGCCGGGGGAGTCGGCGCCTGGCGCGTGCGGACATACGCGCAGCGGATGCCATGGCGCGGATAGACGCCGCCGAAGTAGAACCGGACACGGGGGAGGTGCAGCGCCCCGCAGACGACGGTCACCTCGCGCACGCCCCGCTCCACCAGCAGCGGGAGCGTCCGGGACATGTTCTCGGCGGTGATCCTCGCGGTCGTCTCCACGAGCAGCTCGACGTCGTCCGGGCCGTCCCACGCCGCCCGCATCTGATCGGCCTCGCTCGGGCCGCCGGAGACGGGCGACCAGCCGGTGAAGACCACTGCGCGGGGCGTGCGCGCCTCGGCCAACCGGCCGGCCGCACGCACGCACGCGAGCGCCCGCGGGCCGATCCGGTACGCCCCGTCCCGATAGGTGCGGCCGCTGCCGGGGACGACGATCGCCCAGCTCACCGGCGCCGCCTCATCAGCCGCCAGCCGACGATGAGCGTGCCGGCAACCGTCACGACGAGGCCGACCGCCTTGCGGCCCTGGAGCTTGGACTCGCCGCCGGCGCGGGGCCGCATCTCGACCGGCACCTCCTCCAGCCGCAGGCCCGCGTTCGTGACGCGCACGAGCGCCTCCACCTCCGGCGCGCCGCTCGTGTACGGCCGCGAGAGCAGCTCGGTCGCCGCCGCCCCCACGGCCCACATCCCGCTCATCGGGTCGTGGAACGGCCGCCGCAGGACGACGCGCATCGCCCGGCGCGTGACGGCCGTGCCGAGGCGGCGCGGACCCTCGAGCCGGTAGCGGTAGGGCGCGTGGTCGACGCCGGACAGGTACCGCGACCCGACGGCGACGTCGCAGCGGCCGGCACGCACCTCGTCGACCAGCCGGCGCAGCTCGGCGACCGGGTGCTGGCCGTCGGCATCCACACGGCCGCAGACCGCGTAGCCGTGCTCGTGGGCATACGCATATCCGGCGGCGATCCCGGCCTGCAGGCCGCGGTTCTCGGGAAACGCGAGCACGTGCGCGCCGTGCGCCCGGGCGACCTCGCCGGTCGCGTCGGTCGACCCGTCGTCGACGACGAGGACGTCGGCGCCCGGCAGCTCGACCTGCAGCTCGTCCAGAACGGCGGGGAGATTCTCCTCCTCGTTCCAGGCGGGGATGAAGACGACGACGTCGGCCACACCGGCATCGTGCCACGGCGGCGTCCGCGCCGATATCATCGGGCCGGAATGCGGGAGGGTGCATGCCGGCCAAGCCGGGCGGATTGCTGGTGGCGGAAGGGCTAGCCGAGATCGCGTCGGCGCCGGCGCGTGACCTGCCGCGCGTGTCCCTTCCGGCGCTGCGGCAGGTGCCCCTCTTCGCCGGCCTGTCCGACCGCCACCTGCGCAAGGTGGCGAAGCTCGTGATGCCCGTGCGCTTCGACGCCGGGGCCGCGATCGTGCGCGAGGGATCGCCCGGACACACGTTCTTCGTCATCCTCGAGGGACGGGCGACCGTCGTGCGCCGGGGCGCGCGGCCGGCGAAGCTGCGCCCCGGCGAGTACTTCGGCGAGATGGCGCTCCTCGACCGGCGCCCGCGCTCGGCCACGGTGATGGCGGAGACCGAGCTCTCGGCCCTTCGGATCTCCGCCGACCCGTTCGGCAAGCTGCTCCGGAGCGAGCCCTCGATCGCCGTCGCGCTGCTCGAGACGCTCTCGGTCCGCGTCCGCGAGCTCGAGCACCAGTCGGTCTAGGCGCTCATCCATGTGACCGCGTGAGCGGCCGCTCGGGCAGGCGCAGGACGACCGCCAGCGCGAGCGCCGCCAGCGGTGCGGCCGCCAGGAAGACCGCCCGCACCGCGTCGACGACGTCGTCGCGGGACCCGGCCGCGAGGTGCACCCCGCCCTCGCCGACATGCGTGCCGGCCACGGCCGCGAACACCGCGCCCAGGACCGCGGCGCCGACCGCGCCGCCGAGCCCGCGGAAGAAGCCTGTGGCCGCGGTGGCGACGCCGAGCTCACGCCGGTCGACCCCGTTCTGCACAGCGATGAGCAGCACCTGCGTCACCATCCCGAAGCCGAGCCCGAACAGGGCGAGCCCGACGCCGGTCTCGGCCCGAGACGCGCTCGGCGCGGCGGCGGCCAGCACGAGCAGGGCCGCGGTCATCAGCCCGAGCCCGGCGATCGGGAAGCGCCGGTAGCGGCCCGTGCGCGTGATGCTGCGCCCGGAGAGGGTCGTCGAGACCGTGATCCCCAGCATGGCCGGGACGAGCAGGAGACCCGCCTCCGTGGGGCTGGCGCCCGTGGCCGCCTGCAGGGAGAGCGGCACGAACACCGTCACCGCGAAGAGCGCGGCGGTCGCCAGGAAGAGCGCCGAGCTCGAGACGGCGATCGCCCGCGTGCGGAGCATCGTCACGGGCACGATCGGGTCGGCTGCGCGCCGCTCGCGCGCGACCAGCGCCGCCGTCAGGATCACGACGCCCGCGACCAGCGCGACGGTCGGCGGCGAGGCCCAGGCGAACCGGCCGCCGCCCAGGATGCAGACGAGCATCAAGGCGGAGGTGGCGGCCGCGAGCAGCAAGGCGCCCGCGACGTCGAGCGGATGCTCCGGGCGGCCCGGCGGTCGGCCGGGCAGCCGCAGGTGGAGGCCGATCAGCGCGGCCGCCCCGACGGGCAGGTTGACCACGAAGACCCAGCGCCAGCCGGCGCCGTCGACGAGCGCGCCGCCGACGAGCGGGCCGACGATGGTCGCCGCCGCGAACGTCGCGGCGATGTAGCCCTGGTAGCGGCCGCGCTCGCGGGGCGCGACCAGGTCGCCGACGACCGCCATCGCGAGCGTCATGAGCCCGCCGGCGGCGGCGCCCTGGACGGCTCGTAGCACGACGAGCTGGGCGATGTCCGTCGCGGCGCTGCAGAGCGCCGACGTGGTCACGAAGGCGACCAGCGCGACCTCGAGCAGGAGCTTACGGCCGTGGCGGTCGCCGAGCTTGCCCCACAGCGGCGTCGCGGCTGCCGCGGCGACGACGTAGGCGCTGACGACCCACGAGACGTCGCTCAGGCTGCCCAGGTCGCTTGCGATCACCGGCAGCGCGGTGGCCAGGATCGTCTGGTCGAGCACGGCGGGGAGCATGGCGAGGACGATGGCGGCGAATGCGACTCCGGCCCGGCCCTCAACGGTCTTGGTCATCTGGTCAACCTCCTTAAACGTGGAGCGGGACCATAAATATATTCAATCTATATTTATATGCAACCCAGACTTCGAGCAGATACACTTCCAGCGATGATCGACGGCACGGGACTGCGGCAGCGCAAGAAGACGCGCACGCGGGAGCTGATCGCGGAGACCGCGCGGACGCTCTTCGCCGAGCGCGGGTTCGAAGGCGTCACCGTCGCCGAGATCGCGCGGGCCGCCGACGTGTCCCAGCAGACCGTCTTCAACTACTTCCCGACGAAGGAGGATCTCGTCTACTGGCGCCTGGAGGCGTTCGAGGCCGAACTCCTGGCAGCGATCCGCGACCGCCCACCGGGCGAGCCGGTGATCGCCGCGTTCGGCCGCTTCGTGCGCCGGCCGCGGGGACTCCTCGCCGAGGGGGACGCCGCCGCCCGAGGCCGCCTGGCCGGGATCACCCGCATGATCGCGGGCAGCCCCGCGCTGCTCGCGCGGGAGCGGGAGACGCTGGCCCGCAACACCGCGTCGCTCGCAGCGCTGATCGCCGAGGAGCAGGGCGCCGAGCCGACGGACATCGCGCCGGTCGTCGCCGCCAACGCGCTCATGGGCGTCCACCACGCGCTGGTCGCGCAGGCGCGGGCAGGCGTGGTCGCGGGCACGCCCCACGCGGCGGTGCGCCGGCAGCTACTGGCCGAGGCGGATCGCGCGCTCGGGATGCTCGAACGGGGACTGGGCGGCTACGCGGTCAAGAACGCCTAGAACGAGGCCAGCGCCTCGTCCCTGGTCTCGTACACGCCGACCACCTGCCCGAGCTGGAGCAGGCCGAGCACCCGGGCGGGGAAGCCGCCGGGCGGCGCGACGAGCGCGAGCCGGGCGCCGTGGCCGTCCTCGCCGGTGCGGCGCGAGGCGACGAGCTCGCTCAGGACGGCCGAGTCGATGAAGGTGACCTGGGACAGGTCGATGACCGCCGCCTCCCCGCGGTCGGCGATCGGCGCCAGCTCGGCGTGGATCGCCTTCACGGTCGAGAGATCGTGCTCGCCGTGGAGCTCGAGCACCCATTGTCCCGACTCCCGCCGGTCGACCCTGATGCTGCCGGGATCGCCAATCGCCATTGACCTACCTCCGTCCTGCCGCCACGCTGCCCAAGTCTAGCCCTGGCCGGCAGCGGTGCTGAGGTCCAGGGGCGAGACGGCGACGACCACGATGTCGTCGCTCATCGGGCCGCCGTTCGCCGCCGCGACGGTCTCGAGCACCGAGTCGACGTCGCGCTCGCCGAGCGGCGGGCCGGGGGTCGCGAGCAGCGACCGCAGCCGGTCGGTGCCGAACGGCCGCGGCCCGGCAGGCGCCGCGCGCCCCTCGACGAGGCCGTCGGTGTAGAGGAGCAGCGACCAGGGCGCGCCGGGCAGCTCCACCTCGTGCTCGCGCCACTCGGGGCGATCCATGATCCCGATGGCAGGGTCGGTGGCGAACTCGTACTCGACCACACCGTCGGGGGTGACCAGCAGCGGCGGCGGATGGCCGGCCAGGAGGAAGCTGGCGCTCGACCCGTCGTCCTCGATCGTGGCCATGCACAGGGTGGCGAAGAGCACCGGCAGCGACGCGCGCCGGCGCTCCGCGATCAGCGTCTCGTTCAGGACATGGACGGCGTCGCGGGCGGGGACGCCGGCGCTCGCCAGACCGCGCCACGAGGCGCGCAGGCGGGTGGCCACCGCGGCGGCGCCGGGCCCGTGGCCGGCGACGTCGCCGACCATGACTGCGAGCGAGCCGTTGGGCTCGCGGATCACGCCGTAGAAGTCCCCGGCGAGCACCTGGGCCTGCTCGGCGGGCACGTAACGGCTGACGATCCGATACGGGCCGACCTGGGGCTCGCGCGTCACGGTGACGAGACCGCGGCTGAGCTCCTGCAGGAGCGCGCGGCGCAGGTCGTCTCCCCGGCGGACGCGGTCGCCGACGATCCCCACGCCGATGGCGACGGAGATCCAGACGATGGGCTCCGTATAGGCGTTTTCGTGGAGGATCGTGACAGCCAGCAGTGCCGCGACGGCCGCCAGGAACGCCCCGATGCGGGGGCCCATGATGAACGCCCCGGCGATGCCGAGCAGGACCAGCAGCGATCCGGGGACACCGCGTACGGTCGACGGCGACGCGTACAGGAACGGGAGCGCGATCGCGAGCTCGCCCAGCACGACGCACCCGATCGCGATGGCCCGCACCCTCGGCGAACGAAACCGCGGCCCGATCCCCGGGACGCTCATCGCCCTCGCACGCGTTTCTCGCCCCCCACGCTCGCGCGATCATATGCCCAGGCAGGGATCGGTTCCAGCGCTCCGGCCGCCGTCCGGGCGGTGTGGTGAGCTACCTGCGCGGTGGCACGGTCGGACGTCTACATCTCGGCCGACATCGAGTCGGACGGCCCGATCCCCGGGGGTACTCGATGCTGTCCTTCGGGCTCGCCGTCGCGGCGACGTTCGAGCAGGCCGAGATCTTCGCGCGGCTCTGGGACTGGGATTGCGGCCCTAGGCGGTGACGCCGCCGTCCACGACGAGCACCGTGCCGTGGGCGTAGGACGCCTGATCCGACGCCAGGAACGAGACGGCGCCGGCGATGTCGTCGACGCTGCCGATCCGGCCCGCCGGCACGTCCGCCTCGAACTCGCGCAGGGCGGCCGGGCGCGACGTGATCCAGTCCGCCATCGGCGTGTCGATCAGGCCGGGGCACACGCAGCAGATGCGCACGCCGTCGCCGCCGTGGTCGAGGGCGAGGCTGCGGGTGAGGTTGACGACACCGGCCTTGGCGGCGCAGTAGGCGGCGCGGGTATGGCCGCCGCGGATGCCGGCCGTCGAGGCGATGTTCACGATGCAGCCCGAGCCGGCGGCGATCATCGCCGGCAGGAACGTCTTGCAGGTGAGGAACGTGCCCTTGAGGTTCGTGTCCAGGATCAGGTCCCAGTCGTCCGCGGCCAGCTCGGGGATACGGTGCTCGAAGAAGACGCCGGCCACGTTCACGAGAAGCGAGGGGGCGCCCAGCCGCGCCGTCACCTCGTCGCGCAGGCGCCGGACGTCGTCCTCCGAGCGCACGTCGCAGCGGAAGCCGGCGCCGTCCGCGACGTCGGCGCCGGCGACGTCGTAGCCGTCGGCGGCCAGCCTGGCCGCGACCGCCGCGCCGATCCCGCCGGCGGCGCCGGTCACGACGGCGACACGGCTGTCCGGACGGGCGCTCATCGGCGCCTACCCTAACGCCGTCCGCTCCCGGACGGCGACTTTTCCCACAGGCGCACTTGGGCTAGGCTCCACCCACCCCTTGGGCACTCGCCGCACCTCTCTGGGCATGAAGCGGTCGGCAGGGCGTCGCTCGACGGCCGCGGCATGGGCAGAGAGGACGGCGCACGCCTGCATCCCCCCGGAACGAGGCCCCTCCGTGAGCATCCGCGTCCTGATCGCCGACGACGAACCGCCACTCCTGCGAATGGTGGTCGACCTGATCCGCGCGCACGACGGGTTCGAGGTGACGGCGACGGCGGTGGACGCCGACGAGGCGGCGGAGCGGGCGGCCGAGACGCAGCCGGACGTCGCCCTCCTCGACGTGCGCATGCCGGGCGGAGGCGTCTCGGCGGCCCGGGCGATCCGGTCGAAGTCGCCGGGGACGCACGTCGTGGCCCACTCGGCCTACCACGATACGACACTCGTGCTGGCGATGCTGCGCGCGGGCGCGAGCGGCTACGTCGTGAAGGGCGCGCCGCCGAGCGAGCTGATCGCGGCGCTCGAGGGGGCGGCCCGCGGGACGACCACGCTCTCCGGCGAGGCGATCAGCGGCATGGTGGCCGAGCTCGCCGGCCAGCGCCGCGAGAGCCAGCGCACCGCCACCGAGCGCGGGCGGCTGCGGCGCGAGATCCGCGGCGTGATCGACCGCTGCGCCGTCAGGAGCGCCCTGCAGCCGATCTTCGACCTGGAGCGGCTCGAGCCGGTCGGCTACGAGGCGCTGGCGCGGTTCCCGAACCACTCCACCCGGCAGGTGCCGGACTGGTTCTCGGACGCCGCGACGGTCGGCCTGCGGGCCGAGCTCGAGCTGACCGCGGTGGCCACCGGGATGGGTAGCATCGGCAGCCTCCCGGCAGACACGTTCCTGTCCGTGAACGCCTCGCCCGAGCTGCTCGGCGAGCGCACGCTCGGCGAGATGCTGGCCGCGGCGCCCGCCCGCCGGCTCGTCCTCGAGGTGACGGAGCACTCCGAGGTGGCCGACTACGAGGCGCTCGTCTCCAGCCTCCATGCGCTGCGCAGCGAGGGCTTCCGCATCGCCGTCGACGATGCCGGCGCGGGCTACGCCAGCCTGCGCCACATCCTGCGCCTGCGCCCGGACTACATCAAGCTGGACATGACGCTCACGCGCGACATCGACACCGACGCCGACCGCCGGGCCCTGGCCAGCTCGCTGCTCACGTTCGCGCGCGAGGTGTCGGCGACGGTGATCGCCGAGGGCATCGAGACCGCGGCCGAACTGGAGACGCTGCGGGAGCTCGGAGCCACGCTCGGGCAGGGCTATTACCTGGCCCGGCCGCGCGAGCCGGCCCAGCTCTTCTCGGTCTGACCCCGGTTTTTGGTAGCCCCGGGCCTGGCCGAATTACGCCAAACCGGGGAGGGCCATCGCGCCGTTTCGGGGTCGCATGGGACTGTCCCCAAGTCCGAGTATGGACGGCATGGGGGTTCCACGAAAGGGTCTCGTGGTGGTGTTCCTCGCGGTCGTCCTGGCAGGGACGATCGGGGCAGGAAGTGCCGCCGCGACAACGCTCAAGCCGCGCGCCGCGTTGCGCCTCGCCATCAACGCCGTCCGCGTCAGGTACGGCCTCGGGCAGGTGCGAGGCTCGTCGCAGCTGCACCTTGTCGCCCTGCGCCACTCGGACGACATGATCCTGCGCGACTACTTCGCGCACACCAGCCCGTCGGGCCAGACGGTCAAGGACCGCATCATCCGCAGCGGGTTCGTCACCGGTTACTCGTGGATGGGCGGGGAGACGCTCGCCTGGGGCACGGGGACGCTGGCGGGCCCGGTGAACACGGTCCGGGCCTGGATGGCGAGCCCCGAGCACCGCGCGATCCTGCTCTCGCGCAGCTTCACCCGCGTCGGCATCAGCCGTGCCTGCGGCCACTTCCTCGGCCACACCGGGGCGTGCGTCTGGACGGCCGACTGGGCCGTCCGCTGGTAGTGGTCGCGGCCTAGCCGGCCATCTCCGCCGCCGCGGCCTGCACGGCGCGGACGATGCCCTGGTAGCCCGTGCACCGGCACAGATTGCCCGAGAGCGCGATCCGGATCTCGTCCTCGCTGGGAGCCGGGTTCTGGTCGAGCAGGGCCTTGGCCGAGATCAGCATGCCGGGCGTGCAGAACCCGCACTGCACCCCGCCGTGCTCGAGGAACTGGCGCTGGAGCGGGTGCAGATCCCCCTCGTCCGCCAGGCCCTCGACGGTCACGATCCTGCGGCCCTGGGCCTGCAGCGCGAGGAACGAGCACGAGTTCACGGGCCGGCCGTCGAGCAGCATCATGCAGGCGCCGCACTCGGAGTCGTCGCAGCCCTCCTTGCTCCCGGGCATGCCGAGCTCGGTGCGGACGACCGAGAGCAGGCTGCGGTGCGGCTCGATCTCGACGGGGAAGTCGGTGCCGTTGACGTTCAGGACGGCGTCGTATCGCATGGCGTCGTGCTCCTTTACTCCGTTGCGCCGTGCAGCGCCGGGCTGGCGGGGATGGGCACCGAGTCGCTCGATCCGCGGGCGCGCGCGATCGCGGCGGTGACGGCGCGGCGCGCGATCACCGCGGCCATCGCCCGGCGGTAGTCGGCCGAGGCGCGGACGTCGGAGATGGGCTGGGCGGCGGCCGCGGCGGCATCGCCGGCGGCCTCGACCGCGTCGGCCCCGCCGTCGCTCCCCGCGAGGGCGGCCTCGGCGTCCGGCACGCGCACGATGCGCGGCGTGAGCGCCGTGATCGCAACCCGCGCCGACGCGATCCGCGAGCCGTCGAGCGTCACGGTGCAGGTGGCGCCGACGACCGCGATCTCCATCTGGCGGCGGTACTCGAGCCGGGCGTAGCAGCTGCCGCCGGCGGCGGCCGGGAGCTCGATCGCGACCAGCAGCTCGTCCGGCCGGGCCTCGGTGCGCCCGGGGCCGGTGAGGAGATCCTCCACGGCGGCCCGCCGCTCGCCGGACTCCGAGACGAGCACCGCCTCGGCGCCGAAGCAGATCAGCGGCCCGCCGGTCTCCATCGCCGGCGAGGCGTTCATGACGTTGCCGCCGAGCGTGCCGATGTGGCGGGTGGCGTGGCTGCCGACGATCGCCGACGCGTCGGCGAGGGCCGTGTAGCGCTCCCGCACCGCCGGATGGGCGACGAGGTCGGCGTGGCTCACGAGCGCGCCGATCCGAAGGCCGCCGCCGTCCGCGTCCGCGATCCCGCGCAGTTCGGCCAGGCCGTGGATCGCCACGAGCGAGCCGGGCAGCGGCGCCTTGCCCTGGCGGGCACCGACGACGAGGTCGGTGCCGCCGGCCACGGGGCGAGCCCCGGCCGCGAGCGCCGCCAGCGCCTCCGGCAGCGTCGCCGCGGCCGTGTAGGTCGCGCTCATCGCTGCATCGCCTCCCACACCCGCATCGGCGTCATCGGCAGGCAGCGCACCCGCCCGGCCACCTTCGCGATCGCGTTCCCGACCGCGCCCGGCGTCGGCACGCACGGCGGCTCGGCCACCGCCTTCGCGCCGTTCGGGCCGGCGGTGGGGTCGGGCTCGCCGACCCACTCCACCCTGATCGAGGGCACGTCCGCGGCGGTCTGCAGCTTGTAGTCGAGCAGGTAGGGGTTCAGCTGGCGCCCGTCCTCCGACAGCTGCGAGCCCTCCGAGAGGGCCATGCCGATCCCCATCGCGACGCCGCCCTCGACCTGGCCGTTCGCGCCAATCGGGTTCAGCACCCGGCCGGAGTCGTGCGCGGCCGCGACCTCGAGGACCCGCACGACGCCGGTGGCGCGGTCGACCTTGCACCGCACCGCGTGCGTCATGAACGTCGGCGCCAGGAACGACTCCGAGCCCAGGCGCCCGGTGCAGCCTGAGATGTCGCAGTCCGGCGCGGCCGGTGGCGAGCCGGATCCGCGCCCGAGCAGGAGCTTGTCGCCCGCGGCCTTCTCGGCCAGCTCGGTGATGTCGACGCCGGTGGAAGGCGAGCCCTTCACCCGTACCCGCCCGTCGACGAGCTCGAGATCGGCCCGGGCCGCCTCGAGCACCTCCTCGGCCAGCTCGAGCAGCTGGTTGCGGACGTCGACGGCGGCCTCCACCACGGCGCGGCCGTTGTTCGTGGTCGTCTGGGAGCCGGACGCGCCCGCGTCCCACGGGCCGGCGTCCGTGTCCTGGTAGACGACGGTGAACTGCTCGGGCCGCATCCCCAGCACCTCGGCCGCCAGCAGCGGCAGCGCCATCACCGATCCGGTGCCGCACTCCTGCGCGCCGGTGACGATGGTGCCCGAGCCGTCTCCGTGCAGCTTCACGTGCGCGCCCGACGGCAGGGCGAAGGTCGGCCACCACCCGCAGGCCACCCCGAACGCCTCGTCGGGCGGGAGCTCGCGGCCGTAGCCGATCATCTCGACGGCGCGCTCGAGCGACTCCGCCGCGGCGATCGTCTCGAGCACCTGCCTGGTCGCCGTCTCGTCGCCGGGTCGGACGATGTTGCGGCGCCGGAGCTCGACCGGGTCGATGCCGATCCGCTCCGCGACGGCGTCCATGTGCAGCTCGAGGCCCCAGCACGCCTGGGGCGCGGTCGGAGCGCGCACCGATCCCGACGGCGTCGTGTTGGTATAGGCCAGGTGCGCGTCCACCGAGACGTTGGGGATGCGATAGGGCCCGACGGCCATCATCGCGGCCAGCTGGGGGAAGAACGGCGCGTCGGCGGCGTAGGCCCCGTTGTCGAGCACGAGCCGGGCGCTGCGGGCGACGATCGTTCCATCCTTCATGACGCCGGTCTCGAGCTCGAGCACCTGCCCCTCGCGGCGGTGGTCGGGCGCGACGAACTCCTCGCGCCGGGTGAAGACGAGCCGCACCGGCCGCCGCGCGGCCCGCGCCAGCGCCGCCACGTGCGCCTCGTAATGGAAATCGCACTTGCCGCCGAAGCCACCGCCGAGGTGCGGCACGATGACGCGCACGTCGGCCTCGGGCATCTGGAGGGTGGTCGCGACGCCGGAGCGGGCGATGAACGGCACCTGGGTCGACGTCCAGACCGTGACCTTGTCGCCCTGCCACTCCGCCACGATCGCCCGCGGCTCGATCGGCACCGCGTGGGACATGTCGGCGACGTAGCGCTCCTTCACGACCGCGTCGGCCGAGGCCAGCGCGGCCTCGACGTCGCCCTTGCGGATCGTCGAGTGGGAGCAGTCGTTGCCCTCGCGCACGACGTCCTCGTTGCCTCCGTAGCCCTCCCAGCCCTCGTGGATCAGCACGGCACCGGGCTCCAGCGCCTGCTCCGGGTCGGCGATCGCGGGAAGCGGCTCGTAGTCGACCTCGATCAGCGCGACCGCGCGGTCGGCGATCTCCTGCGTGAGTGCGGCGACGGCCGCAACGACCTCGCCCTCGAAGCGGACGACGTCCTTCGCGAACAGCGTCCGGTCCTCGACGAACCCGCCGTAGCGCACGTCGGGCACGTCGTCCTGCGTCAGGACTGCGAAGACGCCGGGGAGCGCCTTCGCGGCGCTCGTGTCGACGCGCAGCACGCGCGCGTGGGCGTGATCGGCGTACCGGAAGCGGGCGTGCAGCATGCCCGTCCGGGCCAGGTCGGCCGTGTAGCGGCCGAGCCCCGTGACCTTGTCCTTCCCGTCCTGCCGGATGAACCGCTCGCGCTTCTCCTCGACGACCGCCACGCGTACCCCCTTCGCATCGACTGCGCCGCCGATACTAGATGATCGGTTCCACACCCCTGCGGCCCTGGACGTCAGGCGGTTGGCGGGGGGCCAGACGTGGTTGGGGTTGCGGCTGCGAACCGTCGCATCGCGGCGTCCTCGGTCGCGCCCATAGGTCGAGCTATGAACCCTCCCTTTGGTCCTTGCGCTGCTCGGTTCGCAACCGCCCAGAACCCACAGCGGCGTGGAACCGATCATCTTTGGCCGAGTTCATTTCCGCTCCATCCGGCCGATTACGGGGCCGTGGCAAGGATGAACCCCCAGAGGATGCTCGAGACGGCCGTCTCGGTGTTGTCCCAGCTTCCGACCCGGCTCGAAGTGCTCTCCGAGGACGGCGGCGCGATCACGCTCGAGATCACCGGACACGACGCGGACACGATCCACGCGCAGGCGCCGCTCGCCGGCGTGCGCGTCGGCCTGCGCCTGCGCCTCCGGGAGCGCGACGAGCACGGGGCCGGGCACGACATCGACCTGCGCGTGTCGGAGCTCTTCTACGAGTCCGAGCACGCCGCGACGCTGCATCTGACCGTCGACCGCCTCCGCCGCCGCAGCGGCCGGCGCACGTCGCCCCGCGCGCGGATGAGCGACCTGGCCCTGGTCGGCGTGCTCTACTCGCGCAAGGTGAGGACGGACGCCGAGTTCGACGCCCATCTGACCGATCTTTCCGCCGACGGGCTCGCGTTCGTCACCGACCAGCCGCTCGCCCCCGGCGACCTGCTGTCCGTGATGCCGACGATCGACCGCCGGCTCGTGCGCCTGCGCGTGCGGGTGCTGCATATCGCCTCGGCCCACTACGGCCGCCGCCGCGTCGGGTGCGAGGTCACCTCGGTGGCCGGCTCCGAGCGGGCCCGCCTGGCCGTGCTCGCCACGATGGCGCAGTCGAGCGACTCGCCCGACGAGCGCACCGCCGGCGCGTAGCGGCTCCGACCCGGCCGGAGATAAGGTCCGGCCGATGGCTGCGACCCACCCCACCGCGGCGGCCGGCTTCGACCGGGCCGCAGACGCGTACGAGCGCGGACGTCCCGCCTATCCGGCCGACGCCGTGGCCCACCTGACCGCGCACTTCCGCCTGGGCGAGGGCGTCACGGTGCTCGACCTGGCGGCCGGCACCGGCAAGCTGACCCGGATGCTCGCCACGACCGGCGCGACGGTGATCGCCGTCGAGCCCGTGGAGGGCATGCGGCGCGTGCTGGCGAAGGCCGTGCCGGGGGCGCGGGTGCTGGACGGCACGGCCGAGGCGATCCCGGTCGAGGACGGCTCCGTCGACGCGGTCACGGTCGCGCAGGCCTTCCACTGGTTCGACGCCGACCGGGCGGTGGCAGAGATCGCCCGCGCGCTTCGGCCCGGCGGCGGCCTGGGCCTGATCTGGAACACGTTCGACACCTCCGTCCCGTGGGTCGAGACGCTGCGCACACTGGTCGGCGTCCACCGCCACGGCGAGCCGGCGTACGGACAGACGAGCTGGCGCGACGCCTTCACCGCGACGCGGCTGTTCGAGCCGCTCCAGGAGCACACGTTCGGGCTGGTGCAGGAGCTCGGGACCGAGGAGCTCGTCGACCGCGTCGGGTCGACCAGCTACATCGCCACCCTGGACGAGGCCGACCGGCGGCAGCTCTTCGGCGAGATCCGGGCGCTGGTCGCCGACCTGCCGCGGCCGCTGCGCCTGCCCTACCGCACCGACACGTACGTCACCCGCCGGACCTGATCCGCGTCCGGGGACGCGACCGGTCGCGCCGGGCGTAGTACCGTTGATGCGGAAAGCCGGTGAGGATGCGCACGCTCGGCGACGGTGAGCTTGTGGTGCGTGCCCGCGAGGGCTCGCGTGAGGCTGCCGCAGAGCTGTTCACCCGCCACTGGCCGGGCGCGTGGAAGGTGGCCCGGGCCGTCACCGGCCGGCGCGACATGGCCGACGACGTCGCCCAGGACGCCTTCGAGCGGGCCTTCGCCGCGCTGGGCCGGTTCGACCGCCGCAGGCCGTTCGGGCCGTGGCTGCACCGGATCGTCGTGAACCGGTCGCTCGACCTCCTGCGCAGCGAGCGGCGCCTGATCGGATCGGAGGCGCTCGACCGGATGGAGGGCGAGTGGCGCGACCAGGCCGGCGAGGATCGCGAGCTGCTCGCCGCGGTCGCAGGGCTCTCGCCGCAGCGCCGGGTCGTGGTCGTCCTGCGCTACGGGCTCGGCTACCCGCCGACCGCGATCGCCGACCTGCTGGGGCTGCCGGTGGGGACGGTCAACTCGCGCCTGGCGCGAGCGCTCGAGGACCTGCGACGGAACGAACGGGAGCGAGATGCCGGACGAGCTTGAGGAACGGCTGGAGCGCGCCCTGGGCGATCTGGAGCCCGGCCCCGATGTGACCGAGCGGGCCCGTTCGGCCGCGCTCGGGGCGCTGCCCGCCCGGAGCGGACCGCGGCGGCCGCTCCTGCTGCTGGCCGCCGCGTGCGCGGCGGCGTTCGTGTTCGGCGGCGTCACGCTCGCGGCGACCACGGGCGGGCTCCCGCTTGTGGGCGGCGATTCACACCACCCCCGCACGGAGCAGCCGCCGCCGGCCGGCCGTCATCACCAGGACATCCGGCTCCCCCGCGGTGCGATCGCGTTCTCCGCGACCGGCGGCGGTCGGGCCTGGCTCGCGACCAGCTCCGGCGCGCGCCTGCACGGAAAGCCGCTCTCGGCCCTGGCCGTGAGCCCGGGGGCGATCAACCTGCTCGAGGGCTCCGGGCACGTCCTGGTCGCCGTCGCCGTCTCGGACGGCCACATCGCGTTCACCCGCGGCGTGCCGGGCGAGCCGATCGCCGCCGCCTGGGCCCCGGCGGGGATCCGGATCGCCTACGTCGTGCGCACCGCCGAGGGCAACCGGCTCTACGACATGTACGGCAACGGCCGGCACGCCTTCCTGGTCGCCCCGCGCACCGACGGCGGGACGCCGACCTGGAGGTGGGACTCGCTCGCCTTCGCCTATGTGCGGCCGGACGGCACGGTCATGGTGCACAGCGTGATCAGCGGCGCGACGTCGGCGCTCGCCCGCCGCTGCGGACTGGGCCGCCCGGCCGCCATCGCCTTCGCCCCGTTCGGCGGCCAGCTGGCGATCGCCGACCGCGCCGGCCACGTGCAGGTTGCCGACACGCTCCACCACGGCCGCAGCACCTGCCTGCGCACCGGCGTGGGCGGGATGCCCAAGCTGGCGTGGCTGCGTCCGGGCCAGCTCCTGGTCGGGGCGGGCGGGTCGATCGCGCGGCTCGTCGACGAGCCCGGGCTCGCGGGCGGAGCCGACGTCACCCGTGTGCCCGGTCAGGTGGCGGGGCTGGTGGCGGCGCCGGGCGGGCATCGGATCGCCGTTGCGGTACGCCACGACGACGGCGTGCGCGTGTTCGAGGCCCGGACGCCCCGCTTCAGCGAGGCGGCCTTCCCGTTGCGGGTCTACCGCGTCCTGGCCGACCTCGGGCCCATCCCGGGCGCCGCGCGGCTCGGCTGGCAGTGAGACCATCGGGGACTGTCCCCGGCCGGGGACAGTCCCCGATTCAGGCGTGGAACGTCACGCCGCGCGTGAGCGCGACGAGGATCGACGCCTTCAGCTTGCTGGCGTGGGTGCCGGCGTCGGCCCACCAGCCCGGGAGGACGTCGAAGGCCATCTCGCCCGAGGCGATGTAGGCGTTGTTCACGTCGGTGATCTCGAGCTCGCCGCGGGCGGACGGCTCGAGCGTCGAGACGATGTCGAAGACGCGGCCGTCGTACATGTAGCAGCCGGTCACCGCCAGATCGGAGCGGGGCTGGGAGGGCTTCTCCTCGATCGCGGTCACCCGGTCGCCCTCGACCGTCGCGACGCCGAAGCGGCGGGCGTCCTCGACCTGCTTCAGCAGGATGCGGGCCCCGGTCGGGCTGCCCCGGAACGACTCGACGTACGGGGCCAGGTCGTCCTGGTACACCTGGTCGCCGAGGATGACGCACACCGGCCCCCCGCCCACCTGCTCGCGGGCCTGCGCGAGCGCGTCCGCGATGCCGGCCTCGCCCTCCTGGTGGGCGTAGGCGATGGAGACGCCAAGGGCGCTCCCGTTCCCGAGCAGCGTCCGCACCTGGTCGCCGTGGCGGCCGACGACGACCACCAGGTCGGTCACGCCGGCGCGCTGGAGCGTCCGGATCGGGAAGTGGATCATCGGCTCGTCGAACAGATCGAGGACGTGCTTGTTCACGACCCCCGTCATCGGCGCGAGGCGCGTCCCCAGCCCGCCCGCCAGCACGACTCCCTTCACCGCTCGCCCTCCAGATAGCGTGTCACCGAGTCGCGCCAGTCTGCCAGAGGCACGCCGAGCGCGCGCGCACGGTCGAGTGCGAGCACGCTCGAGCGCGGCCGCGGCGCAGGCGCGCCGAACTCCTCGGTCGAGATCCGCTCGACGGGGTGGCCGACGGCCAGCTCGGCCAGGTCGGCCCAGGTGCACGGCTCGCCGTCGCCGGTCACGTGCACCACCCCCGAGAGGTCCAGGGAGACGAGGTAGGCGAGCGCCCGGGCCAGGTCGGCGGCCGCCGTCGGCCGCCCGCGCTGGTCGTCGACCACCCGCAGCGCCCGGCCGGCCCGCTCGGCGCCGCGGATGGCACGGAAGAAGTTGCGCCCGTCGCCGTACACCCATGACGTGCGCACGACCAGGTTGCCCGGACGCGCGAGCACCGCCCGCTCGCCGGCGAGCTTCGAGCGCCCGTAGACGGAGAGCGGATCGGTCGGGTGATCCTCGGCGTACGGGGCGTCGGAGCGGCCGTCGAACACGTAGTCGGTCGAGAGCTGGATCACGCGGGCGCCCGTGTCCGCCACGTGCCGGGCCGCATCGGCGTTCGCCGCGAAGGCCGCGTCGGGCTCGCGCTCGCAACCGTCCACGTCCGTCTTCGCTGCGGCGTGGACGACGACGTCGCCCGCGCCGAACGCATCCCGGACGGCCGCCGGATCGCAGACGTCGAGCGCCGCCCGGTCGAGGTAGACCGCGTCGGGCAGGTGGGGGCGCAGCGCGCGGCCGACCTGGCCGCCGGCCCCGGTTACGAGAACGCGGGGATCAGATCCCACTGGAGGCGCGGGTTCCGGGTGTCGCGCTCGCTCACGACCGGGGGCCCGTCCAGCTGCCAGTCGATGGCGAGGGTGGGGTCGTCCCAGGCGACGCCGTTCTCGTCGTCGGGGTCGTACTCGCGCGTGACCCAGTAGATCAGGTCGATCTGCGTCAGCGCCAGGTACCCGTGCGCGACGCCGACGGGCACGTAGACCGCGGTCGGCGTGTCGCCGTCGAGCACGAACGAGTGGGTGACGGGCACGCCCGCGCCGGCCCGCAGGTCGGCGAGCCCCACCTGCGCCCGCCCGGCCACCAGGTACCAGAGGTCGGCCTGGTGGCGGTGGTAGTGCAGGCCTCGCAGGACGCCCGCCGCCGAGCGCGAGTGGTTCGACTGCGCCATCGGCTCGGGCAGTGTCGCCGCCCGGAACACCTCGACAAAGCGGCCGCGGGAGTCTCCGTGCACCTGCGGGCGCCAGATGCGGACGCCGTCGATCGGGCTCGGGACGAGCTCAGTCGGCATAGAGCCGCTCCGCCTCGGGGACGAGCGTCCCCCACCAGTCCGCGTGGTCGCGGTACCACGCCACCGTCTCGGCCACCGCCTCGCCCACCGTCCGCGTCGCCGCCCAGCCCAGCGCCGCAACCCGCTCGGTCGAGACGGCGTAGCGGCGGTCGTGCTGGGGCCGGTCGTAGGCGCTCAGGTAGACGGCGTCCTCGCCGGCGCCGGCGGCCCGGGCGACCATCCGGGCGATCTCGACGTTCGGCACCGCCTCACCGGCCGGGCCCAGGTTGTACGCGGTGCCGGGCTCGCCCCGCTCGGCCAGCGCCCGCAGGCCGGAGACCGCGTCGTCGACGAACATCCAGTCGCGCACCTGGAGGCCGTCGCCCCAGACCGGCAGGCGCTCGCCCCGCAGGGCGCGCGTCGCCCAGCGCGGGACGGCCTTCTCCGGGTGCTGCCAGGGCCCGATGCAGTTGGTCGGGCGCGCGATCACAACCGCCAGCCGGTCGGCGTAGGAGCGGGCCAGGTCGTCGGCGACCGCCTTCGAGCGGGCGTACGCGCTCGTCGCCAGGCCCTCGCCGGGCAGCTTCTGATCCTCACGGAAGGGGTCGGCCGGGCATGGCCCGTACACCTCGTCGGTGGAGATGTGGACGACCCGCTCGGCCCCCGCCGCCAGGGCCGCCTCGAGCACCCCGCGGGTACCGTCGACGTTCGTGCGGAAGAAGGTCTCGCCGGCCTCCTCGCTGCGGGTGACGTGGGTCTCGGCGGCGAAGTGGACGACGAGCGGCGGCCGCTCGTCCTGGACGAGGCCGGCCAGCCCCGGGTCGGCGACGTCCATCCGCACCGTCTCCACCAGGGCCGGGTCGACCCCGGCGAGGCGGCGCTGGTCGCCGGCGTAGGTGCCGGCGTCGACGTTCAGCACCGCCTGCCCGTCCGCGGCCAGCGCGCGCACGAAGGCCGAGCCGATGAACCCGAGCCCGCCGGTCACGAGCACCCGCCCGCTCACGCCGTCACCCCGCGGTTGTGCTCGTCGGCGGCCTCCTCGATCGCGGGCTCCGCGTAGGGGTCGAGCGCGGCCTGGGCGTGGGCGCGGAAGCGGGCGGCGTCGACGCCGTCGTAGCCGGGCAGGACGCGCGCCAGCGCCGCCCGGGCCAGGAATGTGGCGGCGGTCAGCGCCTGCACCGCCCGCTCGCCGCCCGGCCCGTGGTGCTTGCGGGCGTAGATGCCGCGGCTGCGGGCATGCTGGTAGACGCGCCGCATCGGCACCGCCGCGGTCGAGGAGTTCTCGAGGTGGACGAGCCCGGCCCGAGGGAAGAAGGCGATCTCCCAGCCGCGGTCGCGCAGGCGCCGGCACAGGTCGACGTCCTCGAGGTACATGTAGAAGCCCTCGTCGAGGCCGCCGACGCCCTCGAGCGCGTCGCGGCGCACCATCATGGCGGCGCCGTGGATCCAGTCCACCCGCCGGATGCGCTCGCCGCCGGACATGATCCAGCCGGCCCGCTGGAGCGTGAGCATCGTGAGCGCCACGCGGCCGGGCGTGGGGAAGTGGAAGGCCGAGGCTTGAGGCCGGCCGTCTGCGTGCCGGAGCCGCGGCCCGGCCGCCGCCACGGCACCGTTCTGGTCCATGAAGCTCCTCAAGGCGTCGATGCAGCCCGGGTCGAGCACGGTGTCGTCGTTCAGGATGAAGACCAGCCGGCCCCGCGCCTCGCGCGCGACCAGGTTGTGGTTCGCGCCGAACCCGCGCCGGATGCCGCCCGCGATGACCGTGACGCCGGGATGCGACCCGGCGACCGCATCCGCGATGCCGACGGCGTTGTCGACGACGATCGTCTCGACGGCGCTTCCCTCGGCCGCCGCCGGGATCGAGTCGAGGCACGCGCGCAGCAGCCCGACGTCCCCGCTGGAGACGATCGAGACGGTCACGTCGAGCGTTTCGGGCACGCGCAGAGGATACGCGGTGCCGAATGGGGACAGCCCCCGGCAATCGGGGACTGTCCCCGGTTCTCGGCGCGTATGGTGGAATAGGGGGCGATGGACGACTGCCTCTTCTGCAAGATCGTGGCGGGCGAGCTGCCCTCCACGCGGGTCTACGAGGACGATCGCGTCGTCGCGATCATGGACATCTTCCCGGCCACCCGCGGGCATGCGCTGGTGATCCCGCGCGCGCACGCCGCGGACATCCACGAGATCTCCGCGGACGACCTCGCGGCGGCCGCGGCCGCGGCCAAGCACCTCGCGGGCGCCGCGATGCACGGACTGCGCGCGGACGGCGTGACCATCATGCAGTCGAACGGCGCGGTCGCCTGGCAGACGGTGTTCCACTACCACGTCCACGTGATCCCGCGCTACGAGGGCGATCCGCTCGTCCTGCCGTGGCAGCCGGGCTCGGCTCCGGCCGATCCGGATGAGCTGGGTGATATAAGCCGATCTTATTTTTCTGATTAGAGTTGCTTGGGTACGATGCTCCTCGTGAGCGATCTCCCCGGGCGTGCGGACGTGCTCGTGATCGGCAGCGGCGGCGCCGGTCTGGCAGCCGCATGGGCAGCCGCGGACACCGGCGCCGAGGTCGTGCTGGTCACGAAAGGCTCGCGCGCCTCGTGCAACACCGGCATGGCCCACGGCGGCATCCAGGCGGCCGTGCATCCCGACGACTCGCCGGAGCGCCACGCCCGGGACGTGCTCGACTCCTCGCACGGCACCGCCGACCCCGAGCTCGTCTCCGTGCTCACGTCCGAGGCGCCGGAGGCGATCGGATGGCTCGAGTCGATCGGCGTCGAGTTCTCGCGCGACGGGGAGGGCTACCGCCTGGCCCGCTGCGGCGGCGCCAGCATCCCCCGGCTCCTGCAGGTCGGCGACCGCACCGGCCACGCCATCGCCAAGGCCCTGCGGGCCGAGCTCGACCGGCGCGGGATCGCCATCCACGACCACACCGCCCTCGTCGGCCTGGAGCGCCCCAACGGCCACTTCGCCGCCCGCCTGACGCAGGGCGACGAGGAGCGCCGGCTCGACGCCGGTGCCGTGGTCCTCGCGGCCGGCGGGCGCTGTTACAAGGAGGCCCACGACGCGGGCATCCTGACGACGAACCAGCCCGGCTCGACCGGCGAGGCGACGGCGCTCGCCCGCGCGCTCGGCGCCGAGGTGCGCGACTACGACGCGCTCCAGCACCACCCCACCGGCGGCGCCTGGCCGCCGCCGCTCCAGGGCTTCTCCATCCCCGAGACGTGCCGCAGCTACGGCGCCACGCTCCGCAACGCCGCCGGCGAGCGCTTCTGTGACGAGCTCGCCCCCCGCGACACCGTCGCGGCCGCGATCGTGCGCGAGTGCGAGGAGGGCCGCGGCCTGGTCACGCCCGACGGGCGGCCGGCCGTGCACCTGGACACGACTGCCATTGACCCCGAAATCGCCGGAGAGGTGATCCCCACCATGCTGCGCCGTTACCGCGCGGCGGGCGTCGACCCGCTGCACGAGCCGATCCTGACCTACCCCGTCCTGCACTACCAGAACGGCGGGCTGCGGATCGACGACCGCGGCCAGACGACCGTCGCCGGCCTGTTCGCGGCCGGGGAGATCTCGGGCGGCGTCCACGGCCGCAACCGCATGATGGGCAACTCGCTGCTCGACTGCGTCGTCTTCGGACGGCGCGCGGGAAGGGCGGCCGCGGCATGAGCACGATCGCCTCCACCGATCTCGCCACGGCCGTCGAGGACGCCGCCGCCCACCTGTACGTCTGGGCGCTCAAGGACATCCCCCAGGATCTGCGCGACGCGCTGCGCGACGCCATGGAGCGCGAGACCCACAAGGTCGGGCGCCGCATCCTGGAGACGATCAACACCAACGTGTCGGTCGCCGACGAGCAGGGCAACCTGGTCTGCCAGGACACCGGCATCGCCGTCTTCTACGCCCGCGTCGGCGAGCGCTTCCCGCTCCACCCGGCCCGGATCGAGTCGGCGCTGCGCGAGGGCACGCGGCGGGCGACGCTCGAGCACCCGCTGCGCTCGAACACCGTCCACACCCTCACGCGCAAAGCGACCGGCGATAACACCGGCCACCGCATCCCGCACATCCACTGGGAGTTCGTGCCCGACTGGGACGGCCTCGACGTGAAGTGCGTGCCGAAGGGCTCGGGCTCCGAGAACATGAGCTTCCTGAAGATGCTCGTCCCGGCCGACGGCGTGAAGGCGATCAAGCGCTTCGTGCTCGACTCGATCGTCGGCGCCGGGGGCAAACCGTGCCCGCCGGGCATCGTCGGCGTCGGCATCGGCGGCTCGGCCGACCTGGCCATGCACCTCGCCAAGGAGGCGATCGCGCGGCCGGTGGGGACGCAGAACGCCGACCCGGACGTGGCCGCCCTCGAGACCGACCTGTTCGCGCTCCTGAACGACACGGGCGTCGGCCCCATGGGCCTCGGCGGCGACACGACGGTGCTCTCCGTCCACGTCGAGCAGGCCCACACGCACATCACCCTGAACCCGGTCGCCGTGAACTACCAGTGCTGGGCCGCCCGCCGGGCCAGCGCGCACATCTCCGCGGCGGGCGAGATCGACTACGACCGGGAGGCGTGATGCACCACGAGATCCCCTTCCCCACCGACGAGGCGACCGTCCGCGCGCTGCGCGCCGGCGACACGGTCACGATCCAGGGCGAGATCGTCGGCATCCGCGACGCGACCCAGATCCGGATCTTCGACCAGGGCCAGGAGCCGCCGTTCTCGCTCCGCGGCGCGGCGCTCCTGCACACCGCCCCGAACGTGCGCAAGCTGGCGGACGGCTCCTACGAGCCGATGTGCATCGGCACGACCACCTCGGCCCGGATGAGCCGGTTCACCGAGGGCCTGATCCGCGACCACGGCGCCCGCGCGATCATGGGCAAGGGCGGCCTCCTGCCGGAGGCGCTCGAGCCGCTGAAGCAGCACGGCGGCGTCTACCTGGCCATCGTCGGCGGCGCCGCGGCCCTGGAGACGACGCAGATCGAGGCCATCGAGCAGGTCGAGTGGGAGGACCTGATGCCGGAGTGCCTGTGGCGCTTCCGCGTCCGCGACTTCGGCCCGCTCATCGTCGGCATGGACACCCACGGCGAGAGCCTGTACGAGAACGTCCAGGTCGAGGCGCGCAGGCGGCTCGACGAGTCCATCTACGCGAGGTTATAGACCATGGTCGAGGAGTTCCTGGGACTGCCGATGCGCCCTCCCAAGCCGCGCGAGCGGGGGTGGACGCACGTGATCGACAAGGGCATGAGCCTGCACGAGGTGCAGGGGCTGATCGACACCGCGGGCGAGTACGTCGACATCGTCAAGATGGGCTGGGGCACGTCGTACGTGACCCGCAACCTGGCCGAGAAGATCCGCGCCTACCAGGAGGCCGCCATCCCGGTCATGTGCGGCGGGACGCTGCTCGAGGCCGCCATCGCCCGCGGCCGCGTCGAGGAGTTCAAGCGCTGGACTGAAGGGTTCGGCTTCACCCACGTCGAGGTCTCGGACGGCACGATCCAGATCGAGCGCGACTCCAAGCTCGAGCTGATCTCGTCGCTGGCGGAGGAGTTCGTCGTCCTCTCCGAGGTCGGCTCGAAGGACTCGGAGTGCGTCTTTGCCCCCTACCAGTGGGTGGCGTGGATCAAGGAGGAGCTCGAGGCGGGGGCGGCCAAGGTCATCACCGAGGCCCGCGAGGGCGGCACCGCCGGCATCTTCCGCGGCAGCGGCGAGGTCCGCTCCGGCCTGATCGACGAGATCGTCCACGAGGTGCCGCTCGACAACCTGCTCTTCGAGGCCCCGCAGAAGGATCAGCAGGCCTGGTTCATCCGCCACCTGGGCCCCGAGGTGAACCTCGGCAACATCCCGCCCGAGGAGGTCATCCCGCTCGAGACCCTGCGGCTCGGGCTGCGCTCCGACACCATGGCCGACCTGCTCCTGCGAGACCTGCCCGTCCCACGAGCATGAGCGCCGTCCTGCCCATCTCCCTCGACGAGGCGGCCGATCTCGCAGACGAGTTCGAGTCGCGCCCGGCCGAGGACCTGCTGCGGTGGACGGCCGAGCGCTTCGGCGACCGCGCCGTGCTCACCTGCTCGTGGCAGAAGCAGAGCTCGGTGCTCGTCCACATGCTCTCGGAGGTGGCCCCGCAGCTGCGGGTGGTCGAGTTCGACACGGGCCTCCTCTTCCCCGAGACCTACGCCACGCGCGAGCGGCTGATCGCCCGCTATCCGATCAAGTTCGAGCGCATCGACCCCGAGCTCAGCGTCGAGCAGCAGGCGGACGTCCACGGAGATCGGCTCTGGGAGCGGGATCCGGACGCCTGCTGCGGCATGCGCAAGGTCGCGCCGCTCGAGCAGGCGCTGCGCGGGATGGACGCCTGGATCACGGGAATTCGCCGGGAACAGTCGACAACTCGCCAAAATGCACGCAAGATCGAGGTGGACGATCGCCGCGGCGTCGTCAAGGTCCAGCCGCTTGCGGATTGGACAAGCCGCGACGTGTGGCGCTATATCTGGAGGCACGGCATTCCGTACAACACCCTGCATGACCACGGGTATCCGTCGATTGGGTGTGTGCCGTGCACGACGTCGGTGGCTGGCACTCACGCCGACGAGAGGGCAGGACGCTGGCGGGGCACGGGCAAGATCGAGTGCGGCCTGCACGGCCGCTGAGGACACGATTGCTACAAGACGGGTTACGACTCCTTTAGAAAGGAACGAGCAGCGTGCACGAAGACACTCAAGGGTTCACACTTTGGTTCACCGGATTGTCCGGTTCCGGCAAGACGACCATCGCCCGGATCATCGGGCCTGAGATCGAGCGGCGCGGCGTCCTGGTCGACCACCTTGACGGCGATGTCGTTCGCACGCATCTCAGCAAGGGCCTCGGCTTCTCCCGCGAGGACCGCGACGCGAACATCCTGCGGATCGGCTTCGTCTCGAAGCTCCTGACCCGCCACGGCGCCGGCGTGATCGTCGCCGCCATCTCCCCGTACGCCGAGACCCGCGAGATGGTCCGCGACATGGTCGGCGGCGTCGGCAACTTCGTCGAGGTGTACGTCGCGACGTCGCTCGAGGAGTGCGCGCGCCGCGATGTGAAGGGCCTCTACGCCAAGGCGTTCTCCGGCGAGATCAAGGAGTTCACCGGCGTCAGCGACCCGTACGAGGCGCCCGAGAAGGCCGAGATCGTCGTCGAGACCGAGGGCCGCACGCCCGAGGAGTCCGCGGCGTTCGTCATCTCCGAGCTCGAGCGGCTCAACATCATCCCCCCCGTGCTCGAGGAGGCGGTCGCCTGATGTCGTCGCAGACCGCACGGCAGAGCGGCGCCGGGCTGATCGCCCCTCACGGCGGCGAGCTGATCAACCGCATGGTGACCGGCGACGAGGCGACCGCGCTGCGCGAGGAGGCCCAGAGCCTGCCCCGCGTGCACATGAGCGAGAAGCAGACCGCCGACCTGGACATGATCGCGTCGGGGGCGCTCTCGCCGCTGACCGGCTTCATGGTGCAGGCGGACTACGACCGCGTCGTCTCGGACATGCACCTCGAGAGCGGACTGCCGTGGGCGCTGCCCGTGACGCTGTCCGTCCCCGAGAAGCCGACGGCCGACCGGCTCGCGCTCGAGGGCCACGGCGGCGAGCTGCTCGCCGTCATCGACGTGGCCGACGTGTTCGAGGCCGACCGCAGCGAGGAGGCCGCCAAGGTCTTCCGCACCACCGAGGACGCCCATCCGGGCGTGGCCCAGGTGTACGCGGAGGGCAGCATCCTCGTCGGCGGGCAGGTGACGGTGTTCAACCGCCCCGAGCCGGACTTCCCCGACCTGCACGTCGATCCCGCCGAGACGCGGGCGGCGTTCGCGGAGCGGGGCTGGAGCCGCGTGGTCGGCTTCCAGACCCGGAACCCGGTGCACCGGGCGCACGAGTACATCCAGAAGTGCGCGCTCGAGACGGTCGACGGGTTGCTCCTGCACCCGCTGGTCGGCAAGACGAAGGGCGACGACGTGCCCGCCGAGGTGCGGGTGCGCTGCTACCGGGTGCTGCTCGAGAAGTACTACCCGGCCGACCGCACGCTCCTGTCCGCCTTCCCGGCCGCCATGCGCTACGCAGGGCCGCGCGAGGCGGTGTGGCACGCGATCTGCCGCAAGAACTACGGCTGCTCGCACTTCATCGTCGGCCGCGATCACGCCGGCGTGGGCAGCTACTACGGCACGTACGACGCACACCTGATCTTCGACAGCTTCGAGCGGGACGAGCTCGGCATCCAGCCGATGTTCTTCGACCACACGTTCTTCTGCAAGACGTGCGGGAACATGGGCTCCGCCAAGACCTGCCCGCACCCCGCCGAGGACCACGTGTTCCTCTCGGGGACGAAGGTGCGCGAGATGCTCGGGCAGGGCATCGAGCCGCCGGCGGAGTTCAGCCGCCCCGAAGTGGCGCGCGTGCTGATCGAGGCGTACCGCTCCAAGTAGGGCATCCGGCCCCGCCCCCGCGAGCCGGGGGCGGGGCCCTTGTATTCCCCACAAGCTCGCTTAGACTGGTCGGGTAGGTGCTGAATCCTGAGAGGGGAATGTGACCGGGCTTGAGCTCATCCTGGCCGGGCTCCTTGTCGGTGTGCTCGTGGGCGCGACCGGCATGGGCGCCGGCTCGCTGATGGCCCCCGTGCTCATCAGCATGTTCAGCGTGTCCGCCGTGGCAGCGGTGGGCACCGATCTCCTGTACTCGGCCGGCACGAAGCTCGTCGGCGGGGCGCGGCACCTCACGCTGCGCACGGTCAACGTCGAGATCGCCCTGTGGATGGCGGCGGGCAGCGTCCCGTCGTCGGTGCTGGGCGTCATCGCGCTGAACCGCCTGGCGGCGTCCGAGGGCGCGGCGATCCAGAGCGACATGAAGGTCGTGATCGGGATCGCCCTCATGCTGGTGGCGGTCACCGTGGCGGTGCGCACGTTCGTGACGATCCGCGGCATGTGGGACGCATCGGCGCCGCCTGCCGACGCCGACGTCGGCCACATGCACCGCTACATGGCGCTCGTCATCGGCATCGTGTTCGGGTTCGTCTTCGGCCTGACGTCCGTCGGCGCCGGCGCCTTCTTCGGCATGGCGCTCGTGACGATGTTCCCGCTCTCGGCCCGGCGCGTGGTCGGCACCGACCTGTTCCACGGCGCGCTGGTCACCTGCGCGGCCGCCGCGGCTTCCTACTTCCTGCTGCCGTCCATGCGCTTCTCGAGCATCGCGTTCCTCATGGTCGGCTCGGTGCCCGGCATCCTGATCGGTTCCCAGCTCACGGTCGCGCTGCCTGAGAAGGCGCTGCGCGGGTCGCTCGCGAGCGTCCTGGCGCTCTCGAGCCTGAAGATGCTCGGAGCTTTCTAGGTTCTCCGGGGCGGTTTTGGCCCCCTTCCGGGGGATTCGTGCAGTTGCGGCTTGCATTTCCCACTAGTTCGGTTATATTGGTCGGGATTGTGGTAATGACCGAGAGGGGAAGTGGGGCAGGATGAATCCAGGACTCGTTTTGGCGGGGCTCACGGTGGGCCTCCTGGTGGGACTGACCGGCATGGGTGCCGGCTCCCTCATGACACCGATCCTGATCACCTTCTTCGGTATCCCGGCAGGCACGGCCGTGGGCACCGACCTGGTGTACGCGGCGGTGACCAAGATGTTCGGCGCGGCGCGCCACACCCAGCTCAAGAACGTGAACCGTGAGCTGGCGCTGTGGATGGCGACCGGGAGCGTCCCCGCGGCGTTCCTGGGCACCTACTCGCTGTACAACCTCTTCGACGCGAACATCGACTCATGGTTGCCGGACGTGATCGGCTACACGCTCGTCGCCGTCGGCATCGCCGTCGCGATCCGCACGTTCGTGACGATCCGCGGCCTCTGGGACGCCTCGAAGCTCCCCCAGGACGGCGAGCTGACCCGCAACCACAAGATCCTCGCCGTCACGATCGGCGCGGTCTTCGGGTTCATCCTCGGCCTGACCTCGGTCGGCTCCGGCGTCTTCTTCGGCATGGCACTCGTCACGGTCTTCCCGCTGACCGCGCGCAAGGTCGTGGGCACCGACCTCCTGCACGCCATGATGGTCACGCTGGCCGCCGCCGCGGGCACGATCATCTGGGGCACGCCGGACTACGGCAACGTCGGCACGATCCTGATCGGCTCGATCCCGGGCATCCTGATCGGGTCGCACTTCACCTCCCGACTGCCCGAGCGGGCGCTGCGCGGCAGCATCGCGAGCGTGCTCGCCCTCTCCGGTCTCAAGCTGCTGGGCGCGTTCTAGCCGGAATGGGGACAGTCCCCGCGTGCGGGGACTGTCCCCCAACGATGCCGCCGTACAATCCGCCGTCGTGCCCAGCCGCCGCACCGGCATCGCCGTCATCGCCGTTATGCTCGCCGCCTCCGGCCTGGCGTTCCTGCGCGCCGAGCAGCTGAAGCTCGAGCGCTCGCCGGTGGGCGGCACTCACGTGCGGAAGTACTTCTCGACGACGTGCACGCCGGTGCACCCGCACACGCGCTGCTCCTCCCACTCCGCCCTCATGAGCTTCCGCCTGCGCAAGCCCGGGCGGGTCGCGCTCGCGATCGTGAACACGTCGGGCGACACGATCGAGCGGCTGACGCCGGCCGCGGGGCGGCAGATGCGCAAGGGCCGGGTCACCCAGCGCTGGGACGGCCGCACCGACGGCGGCGGGAATGCACCGGAGGGCACCTACCACCTGCGCGTGCACCTGCTCTCGCTGGGGCGCACGATCACGATCCCCGACCCGATCGAGCTCGACCTGACCCCGCCGACCCTCACCCTCCTGAGCAAGCCCGGATCGCGCCCGGTGCGATACGAGACGAGCGAGCCCGGCGTCGTGCTCGTGCGGGCGACGGGGACCGGCACCGACGCGGGCCGCGGGGCGCTCTTCCGCGGCCGTGCCGGGCGCGTCCACTTCCGCCACACGAAGCTGGCCGGCGCCGAGGTCTCGGTCACGCTGGTCGCGGTCGACCGGGCCGGCAACCGATCGGCGCCCGTCTCGGCGGGGAGCTTCCGCCTGCCGGCATGACAGAATCCGCGGCCATGATCGCCGCCGGCCGCAACGTGCTCGTGCTCGCGCCGCACACCGACGACGGCGAGTTCGGCTGCGGCGGGACAATCGCGCGCATGATCGACGCGGGCGCCGAGGTGCGCTACGTCGCGTTCTCGTCCGCCTCGCGGTCGCTGCCGGCCGGATTCCCGTCGGACACCCTCGTCCACGAGGTGCGGGCGGCGACGTCGACCCTGGGCATCCCCGAGTCGCACCTGACGGTGCACGACTTCGAGGTGCGCACGTTCCCGAGCGTCCGCCAGGACATCCTCGAGATCCTGGTCGCGCTCAACGCCGACCTGCAGCCCGACCTCGTGCTGACGCCGTCGCTCGGCGACATCCACCAGGACCACGAGACCGTCGCCCGCGAGAGCATGCGCGCGTTCAAGCGCACGACGCTGCTTGGCTACGAGATCCCCTGGAACTGCTTCAACTTCCGCCAGCAGGCCTACGTCGAGCTCGAGCCGGCCCAGCTCGACCGCAAGGTGGCCGCGCTCATGTGCTACCGCAGCCAGGCCCACCGCAACTACGCCAACGAGGAGTACGTGCGCAACGTCGCCCGCACGCGCGGGATCGAGGGCGGCCGCGACCTGGCCGAGGTCTTCGAGGTCTACCGCTGGTTTTTGTAATGAAGGGGGGCAGGCCCCCCTTCATACTTCCCCCCGACGAGGTCGACGTGATCTCGGGCCGTCCCACCACGGGACCGGGGCGACGACACGGCCATCCGCGACGCGAACTCCTTCCGCGCGCAGCCGCTCGGCGTGCTCCGCCTCGTGGTTCGGGACGAGCCGGCCGGCCGAGTTGACCACCCGGTGCCACGGCAGGGCGCCGTCGCAGTTGGCCATCACCCGCCCGACCGCCCTCGGGGCCTCCGGCTTCCCGACCCACTCCGCCACCCGGCCGTAGCTGGCCACCCGGCCCGCCGGGATCCGTCGCACCATCCGCTCGACCCGGCGCTCGAACGGGGTCACCGCCCCGACGATGCGGAAGCCGACCGGGAGCCCCTCGCCGTCCAATCCGCCGCTCATCGAGGCGATCGTATCGGCGCCGTTCCGGCCCGGGCGGAAGGGACCGCTCACCAGATGGGTGATCTGCGAATCCCCGCGCGCCTGGCCGTCAGACTGTGTGTAGAGGTTCGAAGAGCAGTCGGGCTGCGGCTGCCCAGGACATCACGAGATTCACAGATCAACCATCTAGACTGGCACTCCGTGCGCCTCCTCCTGATCGCGTTCTACTTCCCCCCGGCGGGCGGTGGCGGCGTCCAGCGAACGCTCAAGTTCTGCCGCGACCTCCCCGACTTCGGTGTCGACGTCGACGTGCTCGCCCCGAGCGATCCCAAGTGGTTCGCGCTGGACGAGCCCCTGCTCGACGCGATCCCGGCGCGCACGACGGTGCACCGGGCCCGCTTCCTGGGCCCGCGGGCGTCGTTCCGCGGCGACGCGCTGCGCGGGGCGCGCGGCCTGCGGCGGGCCGCGGTGCACGCCCGCTACGCCTACGAGCGCGCCCTGATCCCCGACAAGGCGGTGCCATGGGCGGCTACGGCGGTGCCGGCGGCGGCCCGCATCGTGCGCCGGCGCCGGATCGACGCGATCATGACCACGTCGCCGCCGACCTCGGTGCACCTGATGGGCGCCGCGGTCGCCGCTGCCACCTCCAGGCCGTGGGTGGCGGACCTGCGCGACTCCTGGCTCGCCCATCCCCACCGCCACTACGAACGCCGCGGCGTGCGGGCCAAGCGGGCCGTCGACCGGCGGATGGCGCGCACGGTGGCGCGGCGCGCAACGGCCCTCGTGGCCGTCACCGACGCGATCGCCGCCGAGCTGGCCTTCCTCGACCCGGGCGCCGGCGCGAAGACGCACGTCATCGGGCACGGCGTCGACCTGTCCGACTTCGCCGGGCTCGACCACGGCGCCACCGACCGGTTCACCATCGTCCACACGGGTGCGTTCTTCGGCCAGCGCACGCCGCGCCCGTTCCTGACGGCGGTGCGCGACCTGTTCGAGCGCCGCCCCGACATGCGCGGGCAGGTGCTCGTGCGCTTCATCGGCGACATGCGCGAGTCCGACCGGGCCTGGGCGCGCGAGCTCGGCATCGACGACGCCTGGGAGGAGACCGGGTTCCTGCCGTACCGCGACGCGATCGCGGCCCAGCGAGGCGCGGATGCGCTGCTGCTCCTGATCCCGCACGCCGGCGGGCGCGGCGACACGGTGATCTCGGGCAAGATCTACGAGTACCTGGCCGCCCGGCGGCCGATCCTGGCCGCGGTGCCGCCCAACGGCGTCGCCGCGGCGCTCGTCGGGACGGCGGGCGCGGGGGAGGTGGCCGACCCGGACGACCCGGCGGCGCAGTCGCGGGCGCTCGAGGCCCTGGTCGACCGGCGCCGCAACGGCGGCCTGCCCGACGTCGAGCTGCCGGCGGGGCTGGCCGAGTCGATGTCGCGCAGAGCACGGGCCCGGGAGCTGGCCGGGGTGCTGCAGGCGGCCGCCGGATGAGGCTCACGAAGCTCGACTGGCTGCTGCTCCTCACGCTCTCGGTGCTGACCTTCGAGAAGATCCGCTGGGAGACCCCCGACCTGACGCTGACCTGGACGAACCTCCTCGCCACCGCATTCGTCGTCGCGTTCATCGGCGACCGCATCCGCCGCCGCGACGCGCTCGTGCACCCGACGGCGATCACGCTGGCCGGCTTCATGCTCGTCTTCTCGGCCGTCTACCTGGCCGGATACTTCGACCTCCAGGACAAGCAGGCGCTGACGTACTGGCTGAAGGGCATCGGCACGTGGGGGATCCACTTCCTCTACCTCATCCTCGGCGTCGCCCACCTGATCCGGCGGGGGCGGCAGCTCTACGTCTGGAGCGCATACGCGTTCGCCGCCGGGCTGGTGGTGAACAGCGTCTACGGGATCGCCCAGCTGGGCCTGCAGGTCACGGCGGGGATCAACCTCGACCGGGTGATCGTCGGGCCGCTCACGGCGGGCCAGGGCGGCACCGGCGGCATCAACGTGTACGGCACGGTCGCCGGCTCGCAGAACGTGTATCGCATCAACGCGCTGACCGGCGATCCCAACCACCTGGGCGTGATGCTGTGCGTCCCGCTGATGGTGCTCCTGCCCTACTACCTGGGCGACCGCAAGGGCCGACGGGCCACCGGGATCCTGCTGCTCTTCCTGTTCGTGGTTCAGGTGCTCACCCTGTCGCGCTCGGCGGCGCTCGGCGACGCCGCCGGCCTGCTCGTGCTGCTGCCCGCGCTGCGCCGCTACCTGCCCCGGGCGCGCACCGCGGCCATCGGGCTCGGCGGCATCGCCGCCGTCTTCGCCGCCGTCTACGCGTCGTCGCACTACGTCCGCACGATCATCGCGGCGCGCACGCAGCTGAACAGCGGCGGGACCCAGACCCACTTCCAGTTCTACCAGCTCGTCCCGCCGGCGCTCGACCCGCACCCGCTGTTCGGGATGGGGTTCAACACCTTCGCCGTCTTCTACCAGTTCATCACCGGGCGAACCGACTTCGGCCCGCACAGCGCCTGGGTCGCGATCCTGGTCGAGACCGGCCTCGTCGGGCTGGCCGTCTACCTCGCGTACTTCGCCTACCTGCTGGCGAGCGCAGCGGCGATCCGCCAGTCGGCCGACCCGGACATCTCGCAGCTCGGGCACGGGCTCCTCGCCGCGCTCGTCGCGACGGCGGCGGCCAACATCTTCTACCTGACGATGACCTTCGATTACTTCTTCGCCGTCGCGCTGCTCGCGGTCGCCGGCGCGGCCATGTTCGGGCCGGCCCGGGTACCCGCCCGCGCGCCGGCGGGGGCGATCGCGCCGGGCAAGGCGCGATGATCCTCGCCCTCGAGATCGTCTTCTGGGCCAGCCTGGCCGCGCTCGTCTGGACGCACCTGCTGTACCCGCTCGCCATCGCCGCCTGGGCCCGCGTCCGGCCGCGCCCGGTGGCGGCGGCCGACATCCTCCCGCGCGTCAGCCTGATCGTCCCGGCGTACAACGAGGAGGACGTGATCGTCGCCAAGCTCGAGAACGCCCTCGCGCTGGACTACCCCGGAGACCGGCTCGAGATCGTCGTCACGTCCGACGACTCGACCGACGCGACTCACGAGCTCGTGGCCGGGTTCGCGGACCGGGGCGTGCGCCTGATCCACTGCCCCCGCGGCGGCAAGGTGGCGGCGCAGGACCGGGCGGTGGCCGAGACGACGGGCGAGATCGTCGCCTTCGGCGACGCGAACGTGCTCTGGGAGCCGGATTCGCTGCGCCGGCTGGTGCGGCCGTTCGCCGACCCGGCCGTCGGGATGGCGTGCGGGAACGTCCGCCTCGTCAACCCGGGCGGCGGGACGAACCAGGAGGGCCTGTACTGGCGGTACGAGATGTGGCTGCGGACGCGCGAGTCCCGGGCCCACTCGATGACCGGGTCGAACGGCGCGATCTACGCCGTCAGGCGGGAGGCCTACCGCGACGTCGACCCCCGCTTCGGACACGACCTGAGCTTCCCCTACCTGATGGTGCAGAACGGCTACCGGGCCGTCTACGAGCCGTCGGCGCGCGCGACGGAGCCCATGACCACGGACATCGAGGACGAGTTCCGGCGCAAGGTGCGCATGTTCGAGCACTGCTGGTTGATCCTCTTCCGCGGGCGCATGTTCGGCCTCCGCCGCCTGGGGCCCGTGTACTGGGTCGAAATCGTGTCCCACCGGCTGCTGCGCTACTGGAGCGGGCCGCTGCACGTGCTCCTGCTGGTGGCGAGCGCCGCCCTGGCGCCGCACGCGGCGGTCTACGCGGTCGTCCTCGCCGCCCAGCTGGCCGGGCTCGTCCTGGTCGGGGTGTCGATGCTCCTGCGCGGCCGCGTCCGCGTGCTCCGCGTGCTGCACTACTACCTGCTCGTGACGCTCGCGACCGTGATCGCGCTCGTCGGCTACCTGCGCCGGGGCGTCCCCGCCACCTGGGACAGGGCCGCCGGGTCACGGATCACATGAGTTCAACGTAGACGGCCTCGGTCCGCTCGGCGATCGCCGCCCAGCTGAGCGGTCCGCCGGCCGCGGCGGCGCTGCGCTCCCGCAGCGCCTTCCGCAGGCCGTCGTCGCCGAGCACGCGCGCGAGCGCCGCGGCCAGGCCGGCGGCGTCGCCCGGGGCGACGAGCTCCCCGACGCCGTCGCGGCGATGCAGCTCGCCGAACCCGCCCACGTCGCTCAGCACGAGCGGCGCGGCGAAGGCGAGGGCGGCGGCCAGCACGCCCGAGTTGTCGATGCGCCGGTAGGGCAGCACCACCGCGTCGGCCCGCCGCAGGGCGGCGGCCAGCTCGGCGTCCGAGAGGAAGCGGGGCAGGAACACGACCCCCTGCTGGCCCGTCGCGAGCGCCGAGGTGTCCATCATCGGCCGCCCGGCGATGAGCAGCGTCGCGCCCGGGACGTCTCTGCGCACCTGCGGCCAGGCCGCGAGCAGGACGTCGGTGCCCTTGTAGGGCCTGATCAGGCCCGGCGCGACGGCGAGCGGGCCGCCCGGATCGACCGGTGGAGCGACGGGCTCCAGCTCGGTCAGGTAGCCGAAGACGCCGTGCGGGATCACCCGCACACGGGCCGGGTCGACGCCGCAGCGCTCGACGAGGGCGCGCCGGCCCCAGTCGCTGTGGCAGATCACCCGGGCGAACGCCCGCGCCGTCGCGGCCGCGGAGCGCCGCCGGCCCGGCCCGCCGACGTTCGGCAGCGGGTCGTGCGCCGTGAAGACGACCGGCACGCCCCCCGCATGCAGCCGCCGGTAGAAG
>JAICJM010000160.1 GCA_025928435.1 Thermoleophilia bacterium | reverse complement strand
GGCGCCGGCCCGCATCACGGCGAAGGTGTCGTTGCGGAGCACCGGCTCATGCACGAGGCCGAGCCGCCGCAGCGAGCGCAGGATGCGGCGGTCGTCCGCCGGCAGGTCGGCGCCGGCGAGGCAGAAGACCCCGACATCGGCGACCGGAAGGCCCTCGATGCCCGCCTCGGCCGCGGCCGCCCGCACCGACTCCTCCAGGGAGGCGACCGAGCGAGCGTGATCGGCCGGCGTGAACGACGCGCCCGGCCCCCGGTGCGTCCCGAGCACCCGGCCGGTCTCATCGACGATGGCGACGTCGGTCTTCGAGTTGCCGCCGTCGACGGCCACGACCCTGCGCGCGCTCACGCAGCCACCTCGTCGAGGCCCACGAGGGCGGCGCCGGCCGCCCCGAGGCCGTCGATGATGGCGGGCAGCGCGGCGATCGTCGCCGGCGGCCAGCTGTGGAGCAGGACGACAGCGCCGTCGCCGTGCTCGAGCGCGCCCTCGACCACGAGCCGCTCCAGGTCAATTGGCGTTCGCTCGGGGCACCAATCGTCAGGCTCGACGTCCCAGTGGTGGTTGCGGTATCCGGCCCGCTCGAGCGCCGCCAGCACCCGGGGATCGTCGTGGCCGTCGCCGAACGGGCACCGGAACCACGGCCGCGGGTCGACGCCGGCGTGCTCGACGATCTCCACCTCGGCCTCGCGCACGTCGCGCTCGATGCCGGCATCGGTGAGGAGGGTCATGGGCGCGTGGTGGTGGGAGTGGTTGCCGACCAGGTGGCCGTCGGCGGCGATCCGGCGGGCGCACTCGGGGTAGGCGGTCGCCCACCGGCCCTGGACGAAGAACGTCGCCCGCACGCCGGCCCCGGCCAGCACGTCGAGGATCCGGCCCTGCACGTCGGGGCTCGACGGATGGCTCCAGTGCTCGGTGTCGAACGTGAGCGCGATCCGGGGGCTACTCATGCGTGGTCACCTTGGACGCGATGGTATAGGTGCCCGGCGCGAGCCCCCGGCTGCGGGCGAGCGCCCACGAGAGCAGCTGCACCGGCACGATCGAGACCGCCGAGGAGATCCCTTCGGGCAGCTCGCCGGTCGCGATGCCGGCGGCCCCCTCGGGCGCGGCCCCGTCGGGCGAGATCACGAGCACGGCCGCGCCGGCGGAGGCGAGCTCGTCGGCGAGGCCGGTGTCGAGCGCGCGCGTGCGGCCCTCGGCGGCGAAGACGATCGCCGCCAGCCCGGGCCCTGCGAGCTCCAGCGGCCCGTGCCGGAACTGGGCCGCCTGCAGCGACTCCGCCGGGAAGCGGGCCGCCTCCTTCAGTGTGAGCGCCCCCATCTCCGCGGCGGCCCGCGACTCGCCGCGGCCGAGCAGCGCAAGCACGGGCCGGTCGCCGAGCCACTCCTCGAGCGCGCGGGCGGCGCGCGCGGGGTCCTCCAGCAGCCGCTCGGCGGCCACCGCCGCAGCCTCGGCGTCGGCGGCGGGTGCCGGCTCGCGGCCGGCAAGCGAGCGGGCCAGCGCGGCCATCATCACCAGCGTCGCCGCGAAGGTCATCGTCGAGGGGCCGTGCTCCTCGCCGCCGCGCGTGTCCAGGTTGCGGTCGGCCAGCCGCGCCAGCGTGCTTCCGGGCCCGTTCGTGACCGCGGCGATGAAGGGCCGCTCGCTGCGGTCGCGCAGCGAGCGCACGACCCGCACCGTCTCGGCGCTCTCGCCCGACTGGCTCACGCACACGAGCAGCGACTCCGGCCCGAGCGGGTCGAGCCGGAAGTGCAGGAGCTCGGCGGCGTCGACCATCGTCGCCAGCACGCCGGCGGCGGCCAGGCGGGTCGCCGCCGGGTAGCACGCGTCGTAGGAGCTGCCCATCCCGGTGAGGATGACGCGCGTGCGCGAGCGCAGCTCGTCGCCGAGCGCGGCGATCGCGTCCGCCTGATCGACCGCCGCGGCGGCCGCCCTGCGGATGGCCGCGGGCTGGCCCGCGATCTCGGCCATGAATATGTCAGGAAAGTTTCCTAACGAATGCACGGCCCATAGATTACAATCTCGCGCCGTGGTTGAAAACCCCAAGATCGCGGTCGTCGGCGGGGGCAGCACCTACACCCCGGAGCTGATCGAGGGGCTGGGCCTGCGGGCGGAGCGGCTGGGGATCGGCGAGATCGCCCTGCACGACATCGACCAGGGCCGCCTGGACGTGGTCGGCGGGCTGGCCGGACGGATCCTGCGCCGCCAGGGCTTCGCCGGGCAGCTCGTCTGCACGACCGACCGCGCCCGCGCGATCGACGGCGCCGCGTTCGTGCTCGTGCAGCTGCGGGTGGGTGGCCTGGCCGCCAGGCTCAAAGACGAGACGATCCCCCCGCGGTTCGGCTGCCTGGGTCAGGAGACCACGGGCGCGGGCGGCTTCGCCAAGGCCCTTCGCACAGTCCCCGTCGTCCTCGACATCGCCCGCGACATGGAGGCGGGTGGCGCGGACGGCGCCTGGCTGCTCGACTTCACGAACCCGGCCGGGCTCGTCGCCCAGGCGCTGATCGACGCGGGCCACCGCGCCATCGGGCTCTGCAACATCCCGATCGGGTTCCAGCGGCAGCTGGCCGACCGGCTCGGGGTCACGCCCGATCGCGTGTCGCTCGAGCACGTGGGCCTGAACCACCTCTCGTGGGAGCGCGGCGTCCACGTCGACGGCGTCGACCGGCTGCCGGGGCTGATCGAGACGTTCGCCGACCAGCTGGGCGAGGATGTCGACATGCCCGGCGACCTCGTCCGGCTGCAGGCCGCGATCCCCTCGTACTACCTGCGCTACTTCTACTTCCCGGAGCGCACCGTCGCCGACCAGGCCGCCCATCCGACCCGCGCCGAGGAGGTGATGCGGATCGAGGCCGACCTACTCGAGATGTACCGCGACCCGGCGCTCGACGTGAAGCCGAAGCTGCTCGAGAAGCGCGGCGGCGCCTTCTACTCCGAGGCGGCCGCCATGCTGCTCGAGTCGCTCGCGACCGACCGCGGCGACACCCAGGTCGTGAACGTCCGCAACGACGGCGCGATCCCGAACGTGGACGCCGACGCGGTGGTCGAGGTGCCGTGCCGGATCGACGCGGCCGGCGCCCACCCGCTGCCGCAGCGGCCGCTCCCGCCCGACATGCTCGGGCTCGTCGAGGCGGTGAAGGCCTACGAGCGGCTGACCGTGTCGGCGGCCGTCTCCGGCGACCGCGACACCGCCGTACGGGCGCTGATGGCGAACCCGCTCGTGCGCAGCTTCGACACGGCCCGCCCGCTGCTGGACGCCCTGCTCGACGCCCACCGCGAGCACCTGCCGCAGTTCTTCGCTTGATGGTTGATGGTGAATAAAAGGGGTCTGACCCCGTTTATGCACGCAGCGGCGGTAGGGTGCTGCCATGACGGTCGCCGAGCGCCGGGCGCGATTCCGGGAGCTGCACGCGGCGGACGGCATCTTCGTGATGCCGAACGCATGGGACGAGGGCTCGGCCCGGCTGCTGGCCTGGTCGGGGTTCGAGGCGATCGCGACCACGAGCGCCGGGTTCGCCTGGACGCTCGGGCGCAACGACCAGAACGTGACGCTGGACGAGCTCGTCGCCCACGTCGAGCGGCTGGCGGCGGCGACCGACCTGCCGCTCTCGGTCGACAGCGAGCGCCTGTTCGCCTCCGACCCGGCGGGCGTGGCGGAGTCGGTGCGGCGGCTGGCCGCCGCGGGTGCGGCCGGGTGCTCGATCGAGGACTGGGACCCCGCGACCGGCCGGATCGACCCGGTGGGCATCGCGACCGAGCGGGTCGCGGCCGCCGTCGCGGCGGCACACGAGGGCGACCCGATGGTGCTGACCGCCCGGGCCGAGAACCACCTCCACGGCGTCGACGACCTGGACGACACCATCGGCCGGCTCGTCGCCTACGCCGAGGCGGGCGCCGACGCCGTCTACGCGCCGGCCCTGACCGACCCGGCCGACATCCGCGCGGTGGTCACAGCCGTCGGCGTGCCCGTCAACGTGCTTGCGCTGCCCGACGTGCCGCCGGTCTCCGAGCTGGAGGCGCTCGGCGTGCGGCGGGTGTCGACCGGATCGCTGCTCGCGAGCGCCGCCTACGGGGCGATGCTCGCCGGCGCCCGGGAGCTGCGCACCCGCGGCAGCTCCGAGTACGGTCGCGGGGGCCTGCCGCGCGACGTGCGCACCGCGGCGTTCTGAGCGACAAGTGGGGACTGTCCCCGCTTCCCGGGGACAGTCTTCGTTCGCGCGGCGCCTCAATCGGGCGCAGCATCCGCCCGATAACCGGGAGGTGAACGACCTCCGCATACGCCGCCTCGGGCTCTTCCTGCTCGCCTTCTTCCCCGCCGTCGGGTACACCCTCGTGCGCACGGACACGGTGCGGGTGACGTGGGTCTTCGTCTCGCCCCCGACGCACGTGCTCGCCGTGGGAGGCGCGGCGCTGGCGGCCCTGCTGGCCGCGATGCTGATGGTGCGGGTCGCGATGCGCGAGAACGACATCCGCGGCGGCCTGATCGGCGTCGGCTTCCTGGCCATGGCCGGGCTGCTCATCATCCACGCCTCGGCGACGCCGGGGTTCATCCTCGGGGAGTACGGGCGCAACGCCACCATCGGTCTCGCCGGCGCCCTCGCCGTCCCCACGGGCGGGATCCTGTTCGCCCTCGCGCTGCTCGTCCCCGTCCGCGTGACGGACGCACCCCGCAGAATTCTCCAGGCCACCGCCGTCACCGTCACGGCGTTGCTGGTCTTCGGCGCGATCGGCCTCGGCCATCCCGCCCTGATCCCGCTCATCCCGGTCAATGTCTCACCCGGCGTCTACATCCTGCTCACGCCCGCCTGCATTGTGTACGCGTGGCTGGCCTGGCGAACCTGGCAGACCTACCTGCTCACCCGCCGCCCCAGCGACGCCGTCGTCGCCGTCGGCCTGGTGTGGCTGGGGACGGCGATTCCGACCTACCTGCTCTCGCCCGTCTGGTCGTGGACGTTCTGGGCAGGCCATGGCCTGGAGGCGTCCGGGTTCCTGGCCGTGGCGGCCGCGGTCACCCGCGACCTCACCCGCCGCGCCCCCACGTATGCGCTCCGCCGCCGCGCCCGGGCACAGGACCTGCTCGACTCCGAGTCCGAGCTCCTGGGCGGCTACGTCAAGTCGCTGAAGGCCGACCTGCACCACCACGATCCCTCGACCCTCGTCCACTCGCAGAACGTCGCGATGCTGGCGGTCGCGGTCGGCGAGCAGCTCTCGCTCCCGGCGCCGACCCTGCGGCGGCTGGCGGTGGCCGGGCTCCTCCACGACATCGGCAAGCTGCGGATCGCCCCGGACATCCTGAACAAGCCGGGCAAGCTGAGCGACGACGAGTACCGGACGATCAAGACCCACCCGCAGGCGGGCGCGAACATCCTCACGCGGGTCGGCGGCTTCGACGAGGAGATCCCGATCGTGCTCGCGCACCACGAGCGCGTCGACGGCCGCGGCTACCCGCACGGCCTGGCCGGCGAGCACATCCCGCTCGAGGCCCGGATCCTCTCGATCTGCGACGTCTTCGACGCCCTCACGAGCTGGCGCGCCTACCGCGAGCCGTGGTCGCACGAGCGGGCGCTCGACCTGATCAAGTCGGACACCGGGACGGCGTTCGACCCGGCCTGCGCCGCCGCGCTCCTGGCCGTCATCGGCGCCGACGCGGCCGCCGATATCGCCGCCTAGGCCCGGCGCCGGGCGCGAGGGCGTCTGGTTGACTACGGGCGTGGCAACGTCCGTGGCGATCGACAGCATCTCGCGATCGCAGCATCGCCGCGGGCAGACCTACGTCGCCCTCGCCGCCCTGGCCTGGTCGACTGCCGGCGTCCTCCAGCGCGAGCTCCACGTGGGCCTGGGGACGCAGGTGGCGGGACGGGCGCTGTTCGCGTTCGTGGCGCTCGCGATCTTCGTCGCCGCGGGCCGGCGGCGCGAGCCCGCCACGCCGATGCGCGGCAGTGGCTGGGCGATGGTCGGCGTGAGCGTCTCGACGGCGCTCGCGTCCGGCTCGTTCATCGTCGCCCTGAACTACTCGACCGTCGCGAACGTGCTCTTCCTGCAGGCGGCCGCGCCGATGGTCGCCGCGCTGCTCGCGTGGGCCACGCTCGGCGAGTCGGTGTCGCGGCGCTCGTGGATGGCAATGGTGATCGCGCTCGCCGGCGTTGGCGTGATGGTCGGCGCGCCCGGGAACGGCGGCATCCTGGTCACCCTGCTCACGATCGTGATCCCGCTCTCGTTCGCCGTCAGCATCGTGATCACGCGCCACCACCGGCACATGTCGATGGCACCGGCCACCGCCCTCGCCCAGGTCCTGATCTTCGTCTGCGCCGCCCCGTTCGCCCACCCCGGCGCCGTGGACGGGCGCAACTTCGTGCTGCTGATCGCGCTCGGCGCCGGGCAGATCGGGCTCGGGCTGGCGCTGCTCTCGATCGGCGCGCGGCTGATCCCGGCCGCCGAGATCGCGACGATCACGCTGCTCGAGGTCGTCCTCGGCCCGCTGTGGGTGTGGATCGCCGTCTCGGAGCGGCCCGCCGCGGCCACGCTGATCGGCGGTGTGATCGTCATCGTCGGCGTGCTGCTTCAGGCGAGCGGCGAGCCGACCGCGCCGGCGGCCGAGGTCAGCCCGCCACCACCTTGAACGAGCCGAGCGCCGGGTCGGTCGCGTAGGAGATGCGGGCGCCCTGCGCCGCCTCCGTCCGCAGCCGCTCCCACAGCTCCGCGCCGATCACCTCGCCGGGCGCGAGGGCCGGGATCCCCGGCGGGTACGGCACCGCGAACTCGGCAGCGACCCGGCCCACCGCGTCGGCGGCAGCGACGCGCTCCGTGGGCGCGAACGCCGCCTCGCGCGGTGTCATCGCCTGCTCGGGGTTCGTGCGCCACGATGTCGCCACCGGCGGCGGGTCGCCGACGCTGCCGCGGTGCTCGTCGACGGCCGCGCGCAGGATCGGAACGAAGGCGTCGACCCGGCTCGCGTCGTCGCCGACCGTGATGTGCGGGATGAGCAGCCGCCGGTCGGCGCCCTCGACCTGCACGCCCCGCGCCCGCAGCGCTCGGTCGACGGCGAGGCCGTCGGCGTGCGCGCCGGCGAGGTCGATGACGAGCTTCAGCGGGTCGCGGGCCAGCACGGACGGATGGCCGAGGACGGCGTCGTCGCCGAGCACCCGCAGTCCCGCGATCGTCTCGACCCCCTCGCGCGCCCGCGCGTAGAGCTCGACCGCGGCCCCGATCAGCGCCTCGCCGTCGGCCTGCATCCGCGCCCGGGCCTGATCGATCGTGCCGTAGATCATCGCCGAGGGGCTCGTGGTGAGCAGCATGTCGAAGGCCGCTCCCAGCCGCTCGAGGTCGATGCGGCCCGTGTCGCGCGCGAGCAGCAGCGCGCCGGGCGTGAGCGACATGAGCGTCTTGTGCGTGCTGAGGGCGATCGCGTCGGCGCCGAGCGCGAGCGCGTTGCGGGGCACGGTGCTCGCGAAGCCGAAGTGGGCCGCCCAGGCGTGGTCGCAGATGAGTGCGACGCCGCGCGCGTGGCAGGCCTCGGCGATCGCGGGCAGGTCGGAGAGGACGCCGACGTAGGAGGGCTCGGTCAGGATGGCGGTGCGAATCGCCGGCTCGACGTCGAGCGCGGCGGCGACCCGGTCGGCCGGCGTCCCGAGCGGGATCCCGAGCTCGTCCGACACGTCCGGCGAGAGCCACACCGGCCGCGCGCCCGCCAGGATCAGCCCGGAGTAGACCGACTTGTGGCACGTGCGGTGCACGAGCACGGGCTCGCCCGGCCGGGTGGCCGCAAGGCAGAAGGCCTGGTTGGGGTGGGTCGAGCCGTTGTGGCTGAAGCGGCACATGTCGGCGCCCCACGCCGACGCCGCGAGCGCCTCGGCCTGCTCGAGCACCTGGTGGTCGTTTCGGAGCGTGTCCGCGCCGCCGTGATGCGGGATGTCCGAGAGCAGCAGCGACCCCTCTCCCACCAGGTCCGGGTTGCGCTTGTGCCCGGGGGTCGTCATCGGCGTCGGGATGTCGCGCAGGTACGCGGCGACCGCATCGGCGAAGGGGGTCTGGGTCATGCCGGCGAGTCTACGCGCCGGCGGTTGCACCGGGCCCGGGCAACCCGCGATGATCCGCGTCCATGCCGCAGACGATCCCGGAGCTGTTCGAGGAGGCCGTCGCGGCGGCCCCGGACAAGGTGTGGCTCGTGGCCGGGGACGAGTCGTTCACCTACGCCGGGGCGCGCGAACGGGTGGGGCGGGCGGCGGCGGCTCTCGGCGCGGCAGGGCTCGGGCCGGGCGACCTCGTGCTCGCGACGATGCGCAGCACCCCCGACCACCTCTTCACGTGGCTCGCGTCCGCCTACGCGGGCACCATCCTCGTCACCGCCAACCCGCGCAGCGCCGAGGCCGAGCTGACGGGGCTCCTGGCCCAGGTGCGGCCGCGCCTCGTCGTCTCTGACCCCGCGGTCGAGGGCGCCGTCCCGGTCGAGCGGCTGTTCGAGGCCGAGGCGGGGTTCGAGGGTACGGGGCCCGCCGGCCCCGACGACGCCGCCGTCCTGATCCCGACGTCGGGGACGACCGGCCGCTCGAAGCTCGTCACCCAGACCCACCGCGCCTACGTGATGGCGGGCGAGGGTTTCCCGTGGTGGATGGAACTCGGGCCCGACGACCGGCTGATGACGTCGCTCCCGCTGTTCCACATCAACGCGCCCACCTACTCGATGCTCGGCTCGGTCGCCGCGCGCGCCAGCCTGGCGCTCCTGCCCGGCTTCTCGGCCAGCGGGTTCCTCGACTCGGCCCGGAGGCACGGCGCAACCGAGTTCAACGCGATCGGCGCGATGCTCGAGATCCTGATGCGGCAGCCGGAGCGGCCCGACGACGCCGACACGCCGCTGCGGCTCTGCTACACGGGGCCGGCGCCGCCGAAGGAGCGGCAGCTCGAGATCGAGCGCCGCTTCGGCCTGCGCATCGTGTGCGGGTACGCCATGTCCGAGACCCCCTACGGGACGATCTGGCCGCGGGGGACGCGCCCCTTCGGCACCCTCGGGAGCATCCGCCAGCACCCGAGGCTCGGCGTCGTCAACGAGGGCCGGGTGATGCGCGACGGCCGCCCGGCCGCGCCCGGCGAGGTGGGCGAGCTCGAGCTGCGCAACCCCGCCGTGATGAAGGGCTACTGGGACATGCCGGAGGAGACGGCGAAGGTGCTCTCGGACGACGGCTGGCTGCGCACGGGCGACCTGGTGACGGTCGACGGCGAGGGCATCTACACGTTCGTCGGCCGGGTCAAGGAGGTGATCCGGCGCCGGGGCGAGAACGTCGCGCCCGCCGAGATCGAGGAGGCGCTGGCCGGCCATCCCGCCGTGTTCGAAGCGGCCGTGGTGGGCGTGCCGTCCGAGCTCTCGGAGGAGGAGATCAAGGCATTCGTCGTCCTCCACGACCCGGCGGCCGACCTCGCTGCCGTGCGCGACCATGCCGCCGGGCTGCTCGCGCCCTTCAAGGTGCCGCGCTACATGGAGGCGACCGCCGAGCTTCCGCATACGCCGACCGGGCGGGTGGCCAAGCACGAGCTGGGCCGCG
>JAICJM010000151.1 GCA_025928435.1 Thermoleophilia bacterium | reverse complement strand
GCTGCCGATGGCGGTCCTGATCAACGGCGGCACCGCCAGCGCCGCCGAGGCCGTGGCCGGCGCGCTCAAGGCCGATGCGGGCGCGCTGCTGGTCGGCCGGCGCACCTACGGGAAGGGCACGGTGCAGGCGGTCGAGCCGCTGGCGAACGGCGGGGCGCTGAAGCTGACCGTGGCCGGGTTCCGGCTCCCGGGCGGGACCGTGGTCGAGGGCCGCGGGATCAGGCCTGATCTTTTCATCCCGCCCCAGGCGGGGCCGACCGACCGCGTGCTCGCGGCCGCGCTCCAGGCTCTGAGAAAGCCTTGAGCTTCGCGCCGGCGCGGCCGCCGGTCGTCTGCGAGGTGTCTCTGCGGGCGCGGGCGGTGGTGGGGGAGCCGTTCTTCGAGCCCGGCCCGCCCCTGACCCTGGGCCGGCTCGGTGGGGCCGGCGCGAATGCGGGCGAGCTGGTCGCAGTCGAGGTGACCGGGCCGGGCCGCGGGGTCGTCGTCGAGCGGCTCGGGCTCGTCACCGATGCGTCCGCGGTCGTGCACGGGCTGGCCGTCGAGGCCGGCGTCGCCGCCGGCTGGCCCGACGAGGTGGAGGCCGAGGCGGCCCGGCTGCCGGCCGACCCGGACGATGCCGGCGGCCGCGTCGACCTGCGCGACGTCCCCACCTTCACCATCGACCCCGCCGACGCGGGCGACCACGACGACGCCCTCTCCGCCGACGGCGAGCGCGTGCTCGTACACATCGCCGATGTGGCCGCCTTCGTGCCGGAGGGCGGGGCGATCGACCGCGAGGCCGCCCGCCGGGCGACGTCGGTCTACCTGCCCGGCCGGGTGGACCCGATGCTGCCGGCGCAGCTCTCGGCCGGCCTGTGCAGCCTGCTGTCCGGCCGCGACCGGTTCGCGCTCACGGTCGAGATCGGCCCCGGCCCGCTGCGCGCCTACCGCAGCGTGATCCGCAGCGACCACAGCCTCACCTACGAGGAGGCCGCCGCGATGCTGGCGTCGGGCGAGGGGCCTCCGGAGCTGGTGGCGGCGCTGGGGCGGCTCGACCGCATCGCCCGTGACCGGGCCGCGGCGCGGCTCGAGCGGGGCGGCGTGGCGGTCGAGACGGCCGAGCGGTCGTTCACGCTCGAGGGCGGGGCGGTGGTGGCGGGGACGACGCGCCGGTCCGGGCCGGCCCACGTCCTGGTCGAGGAGCTGATGCTGGCCGCGAACGAGGCCGTGGCCACCGAGCTCGCGGCCGCCGGGGCGGCGATGCCGTTCCGGGTGCACGAGGCCCCCGAGGCCGGCGCGCTCGACGCGCTGGCCCAGCGGCTGGAGGCGCTGCAGGTCCCGACTCCGCCGCAGCCGCCGCTTCCGACCCCCGACCAGGCGGCCCGCTCCGCGGGACTCGTCAGCCAGTCCGTGGCGCGCTACGTGCGCTCGTCGGGGCGCGGCCGGAACGCCTTCCCGTCCATGGTGCTGCGGGCGCTGCGCAAGGCCCGCTACGACCCCGCGAACCTCGGGCACGCCGGCCTCGCCAGCACGGCGTACTGCCACTTCACGTCGCCGATCCGGCGCCACCCCGACCTGCTCGTGCACCGGGCGCTCCTGCGCCACCTGGGCGCCCTGACGACGCCTGAGCCGGACAGGGCCGCCGTCGCCGCCGCGGCGGCGCGCGACTCCGCGGCCGAGCGTGAGGCCGAGCTGCTCGAGCGGACGGCCGACGACGTGTGCGCCGCGTTCCTGCTCGAGCGGGAGCTGTACGACCAGGGCTGGGACGCGACCTTCACCGGCGAGGTGGTCGGGGTGATCGACTCGGGGGCGTTCGTGCGCTTCGGCGGGCTCTTCGAGGGCTACCTGCCCGGACGGTCGTGGGCCGGCGAGCTCGTCGATCTCGATCCGCTGGGCGTCGCCCTCGTCGGCCACCGCAGTGGCCGCCGCCTGCGGCTCGGCGACCCCATCGACGTGGCCGTCCGGGCGGTCGATCGCGTCGCCGGGCGCGTGCGCATTCGCGCGACCCATGCCCGCTAGGGCACAATCCGGGGGTGTCAGTGGGGCGGGGGAAGCGAGTCTGGGTCATGCGAGGGATCGTGCTCGCCGCCGTGGTCGCCGCGGGAGGGGCCATCGGCGTCGTCGTCCTGACCGGCGCCGCGGGCACGACGAAGCACGATCGGCCGAAGTCCGATCCGGCCGCGCCGGTGCCCCGGTTCGCCTCCGCGTGGCACGACGGCGACTACCGGGGCATGTACGACCTGATCGCGCCGCGCGACCGCGCGCGGGTGCCGTATCCGAGGTTCGTCGCGTTCTACAAGCAGGCGGCCGAGGTCGCGACGATGCGCGGCCTGCGCCAGGTGGGAAGGGCCCGCCGGCAGGGCGACAGCGTCAGCCTCGTCATGTCCGTGGCGACGCGGACGTTCGGCCGCGTCGCCGAGCGCATGTCCGTGCCGGTCGTCCACACCCGCCACGGCCGGCGCGTGTCGTGGACGCGGGCGCTGTGCTTCCCCGGCCTGCAGCCGGGCGAGCACCTCGCGCGGCATATCGGCGTCCCCAAGGAGCGAGGGAAGATCCTCGACTTCACCGGCAACGTCCTGGCGGAGGGCCCGGCCACGGCTCGCACGTATCCGCAGGGGTCGGCGTTCGCCCTCGTCACCGGGTACGTGAAGGCGCCCGCGCCGGCCGACGTCGCCGCGCGCGAGCGGGCCGGCTGGCCGGCGACGGCACCGTACGGCCAGGGCGGCCTGGAGCGCTCGCTCGACCCGATCCTGGCCGGCTCGCCCCGCTTCGTGCTGCGGGCGGTGGCGGCGAGCGGCGGGAAGCGGGTGCTGGCCGTGAAGCCGGGGCAGGCGCCGCGCAACGTGACGACCACGCTACGGGTGCCGATCCAGGAGGCGGCCACGAACGCCCTCGGCGGCCACTACGGCGGGGTGGTCGTGCTGTCGGCACGCACCGGCGCCGTCGAGGCCGATGCCGGCCTGGGGATGGACGCGCTCCAGCCGCCGGGGTCGTCCTTCAAGACGATCACCTCGGCCGCCGCGCTGACCGCCCACAAGACGACGCTGGACACCGTCTACCCGTACGCCCGGTACGCGCTCCTGAACGGGTGGAGGCTCCATAACTTCCACCACGAGGACTGCGGTGGGTCGCTCGTGCTCGCGTTCGCGGTGAGCTGCAACTCGGTCTTCGGGCCGCTGGCGGTGACGGTCGGAGGGCCGAAGTTGGTGGCGATGGCGAACGCGTTCGGCTTCAACGAGACCCCGACGATCGCGTACCCGGTGCCCGAGAGCGTCACCCGGCCGCCGAAGGACATGACGAGCCCGCTCGACCTGGGCGTCGCCGGGATCGGCCAGGGCGGCGTCGAGGCCACGCCGCTCCAGATGGCGTCCGTGGCGCAGACGATCGGCTCGGGCTGCGTGCGCAAGCCGCCGTACCTGATCCGGCGGCCGGTGCGCGACCGCGAGCCGCACACGCCGGTGCGGGCCTGCAAGCGCGGGATCGCCGGCGAGGTGACGACGATGATGGAGGCCGTGGTCACGGAGGGCACCGGCCGCAGCGCCGCCATCCCCGGCGTGACCGTGGCGGGCAAGACGGGCACCTCCGAGATCGGCGGGCCCGACATCCCCACCGACGCCTGGTTCATCGCGTTCGCGCCCGTCGGCGCGCCGAAGGTGGCCGTCGCGGTGCTGGTCGTCAAGGGCGGCGTGGGCGGCGACGTGGCCGCCCCGATCGCCCGCGAGGTGCTCGCGGCCGCGCTCCAGCAGTAACCCGGGGACAGTCCCCGGCGGGGGACTGTCCCGACGCTCCAGCAGTGAGCCGGGGACAGCCCCCCGCAGGGGACTGTCCCCACGAGGCTCTGCTACCATGGCCGCCGCCATGCAGCAGCGCACACAGAACGTCGAGTCGACGCCCCAGGCCATCAGGCTCCTGCGCCACTGCATCGCGCGCGTTCAGGGCTGACGCGGCCCCGGTGACGGGAGAGGTGCGCCCCAAAACGGCGCCCTCCCTCACGCTCTGGCCGCCGTCGTCCGCTTCTCCGAGGAACCCATGAACGCTCGCACGCTCACAGTCTTCCGGCTCTACCAGCTCTTCAACGGCATCATCTTCTCCGGCCCGATCTGGGCCGTGTTCCTGCTCTCGCGCGGCCTCTCGCTGACGCAGTTCGGGATCGTGGAGGCGGTGCTCCACGTCGGCATGCTGATCGCGCAGGTGCCGACCGGCGCCCTCGCCGACGCGCTCGGCCGGCGGCGGCTGCTGGTCGCGGCCGGGTTCTTCACCGCCGTTGCCGAGCTGGGCTATGTCTACGCGCCCGGCTTCGCCCTCATCTGCCTCGCGGGCGGCGTGCACGGCGTCGCCTTCGCGCTCCGAACCGGGGCGGACGAGGCGTACCTGTTCGACTCGCTCGCCCACGACGACGCGCAGGCGCAGTTCCCGCGTATGCTCGGCGGCCTGTGGGCGGTGTTCCAGTTCGCCGGCGCGATCTCGTTCATGGCCGGCGGGCTGATCGCCACGTACTCCCAGCCGCTCGCGTTCTGGCTGACCGCGAGCTGCGCGCTGATCGCGAGCGCGATCGCGACCCGGCTGCCGGACGACCGCCGCGGCCAGGCCGCGCACGGCGTCCGCGTGGCCGCGCGCGGCCTCACCGCGCTGCGGCGCTCGCCCCGGCTGGGGACGCTGACGCTGGCGTGGAGCGTCTACTGGGCCGCGGTCACGAGCTGGTGGTTCTACGCCGCGCCGCTGTTCCAGGACAGGGGCGCGTCGGACGCGCTGCTCGGCTTCGTGCTCGGCGGCGCGCTGCTCGTCGGTGCGGGCTTCTCGTGGATCGGCGGCCGGATCGGCGAGCGCGTCTCGCTGACGGCCTCCGTCGGCGCGGCGTCGGTCGCCGCGGCGCTCGGCCTCGTGGCCGGCGTGGCGCTGCCCGGCCTGACCGTGCCCGTGCTGCTGCTGATGCTGATCGCGGGCGCGCCCGAGCTCGTCTACGTGACGCTCTCGACGTACCTGCAGCACAACACCCGATCGGAGTACCGTGCCACCTCGATGTCGATCGCCGAGGGCTGTTTCTCGATCCAGATGCTGTGGCTGTTCCCGCTCACCGGGTACGTGATCCAGCACGAGGGCTACCGGCTGGGATTCGGCCTGTGCGCGCTTCTGATCGTGGTCGGCGCCGGGCTGTTCATCGGTTCGCAGCGCCTGCCCGGCCTCGAGCAGGCGAGCGAGGAGGCGGCGGTGGCGGTGTGAGCGGCGTCGTCGTCGACCATGTGCTGATCGCCGTCGCCGACCTGGACGCGGCGGCGGCCGCGGTCGGGCGCCTCGGGCTCCCCGTCGTGGCCGGCGGCCGCCATCCCGGCTGGGGCACCGCCAACCGCATCGTGCCGCTCGGTGGGGCCTACGTCGAGCTCGTCGCCGTCGTCGACGCGGCCGAGGCCGAATCGAGCCCGTTCGGGCGGTGGGTGGCCGCCTCGCCGCCGGGGCCGATGGGATGGGCCGTGCGGTGCGACGATCTCGATGCGATCGCGCGCCGCCTCGGGCTCGACCCGGTGTCCGGCTCGCGCGCGGCGCCCGACGGCGGCCGCCTGAGGTGGCGCACCGCAGGCGTCGAGCGGGTCATGGCCGAGCCGTCGCTGCCGTTCTTCATCGCCTGGGAGCCCGGCACGCCGTTCCCCGGCGCCGGCGCGGCGGACGTCGCAATCGAGCGGATCGAGCTGGGTGGCGACGCGGCGCGGCTGGGGGAGTGGCTCGGCGAGGCCACGCTGCCCATCGACGTCCGGCCCGGCCCGGCGGCGGTGGAGCGGATCGTCCTGCGCGGGCCGGATGGCGCGGTCAGGTTGGATGCCGCGACGCTGGTGTAGGCTCGCCGGGTGACGTACTCGATCGTCGCGCGGGACGCGGAGACGGGCGAGCTCGGGGCGGCCATTCAGTCGGCGGCGTTCGGGGCGGGCGTGCGGACGCTGTGGGTCGAGCCGGGCGTCGGCGCCGTCGCGACGCAGTCGTTCACCGACCCGTCGTACGGCCCGATGTGCCTCCTCGCGCTGCGCACAGGCGCCACCGCCGCGGCCGCGCTGGCGGGGGCGACACGGCGCGACCGCATGTCCCCCTACCGCCAGGTGGGGGTCGTCTCGGCGTCGGGTACCGCCGCCGCCCACACCGGCGCGGCCTGCGTCGCCGAGGCCGGGCACCTGCACCGCCGCAACGTCGCGTGCCAGGCGAACATGATGGCGAATGCCGGGATCTGGCCCGCGATGATGGACGCGTATACGGGGGCGACGGGAACGATGGCCGACCGCCTGGTGACCGCTCTCGAGGCGGCGCAGGCGGCCGGCGGCGACTGGCGCGGGCAGGAGGCCGGGCGGGTGGTCGTCGTCAGCGGCAAACCGAGCGGGCTGCCCTGGAACGACGAGATCTGCGACGTCCGGGTCGACAACCATCCCGAGCCCGTCGCCGAGCTGCGCCGGCTGGTCAACCGCAGCCAGGCCCTGCGGGCGGTCTGGTCGCCGGATCCCACCCAGACGCCTGAGGAGGCCGCGGCCGCCGCCCGCGAGGCGGGGCTGGAGGAGAGCCACGCCGGCGTCGCCGGGCTCAGCGTCGCGGTCATGCGCGGCGACGCCGAGGCGGCCCGTGCCATCCTCGAACGCGCCGTCGCCATCGACGCGCGCTATCTCGAGCTCGCGCGGCGCCTGCCCGGCGTCGCCGACCTGCTGGGCCTGGAGCCGGTCCGTCCTCCGCTGGAAGGCTGGAGCCGGACGGTCAGCCGGCCCGGCGCAGGTCGCGCAGGATCTCGCGGGCCGCGTTCCGACCCGGCCCGCCGGTGATGCCGCCGCCGGGATGGGCGCCGGCGCCGCACAGGTAGAGGCCGCGCATTCCCAGGCGGTGGCGGGCGAGCCCGATCACCGGCCGCCACGCGAAGAACTGGTCGAGCCCCGGCTCGGCGTGGTACAGGTGCCCGCCCGAAAGGCCGTACTCGCGCTCGATTCCCGCCGGCGTGCGCACCTCGGTCGAGGTGACCAGCTTGCCGATGCCGGGCGCGACCCGTTCGAGCGCCGCCGTGACGCGCTTGCCGACCTCGCCCGGGTCGGCGGCGTAGGGCACCCACTGTGCGAGGACGGTCATGCGATGGCGGTCGCCGTCCGGCTGGGCCAGGGTGGGGATGGTCGCCTCGAGGTACGGCCGGTCGCTCATCTCGCCGTACTTCCAGGCGTCGAACGCCCCCTCCACGGCGTCGACCCCGGGCGCGACGACGATGCGCCCGCTCAGGGCGGCCTCGTCCGAGACCCCGGAGAACGCCGGCAGCCCCGACAGGGCCAGGTCGACGCGCGCCGTCGCCCCGGGCGTGCGGATGTTTCCGGCCCGCCAGCGCAGCCGCGGCCCGGCGACGACCGGGTCGATCCAGCCCGTCAGGACGGTCTTCGGGTCGACGGCACATGCGACGGCGGGGGCGGAGATCCCCTCGCCCGAGGCCAGCTCGACGCCCTCGACGCGGCCCTCGCGCGTGAGCACGCGCGCCACCTCTGCGCCGGTGCGGACGTCGGCACCCGCGGCGCGTGCGGCGCGCACGAGGGCCTGGGCGAGCGCTCCCGGCCCGCCGCGGGCGAACGCGGTCTGGCCGGCGGCGCCGCCGTCGTTCCCGGCCGAGTCGGCGACGAGCACGAGCGCCGTCCCCGCCGACCACGGGCCCATCGCGGTGAAGAGGGTGCCGCGGGCGGCGATCGCGCCGCGGACGCCGTCGTCGGTGAACCACTCGCCCACGAGATCGGCGACGGCCATCGGCAGCACGCGGGTCAGCTCGCGCGCGGCGCGGGCGCCCAGACGCCGGTAGGCCCGCGCCAGCCGCAGGCCGGCGGCGGCGTCGCCGATGGCAGCCCGGTCGAGGCGGGGCGGGACCTGTGCCTGCACCTCGGCCACGAAGCCGCCCAGCTCGCGGATGTGGGCGTCGAAGCGGGGGTAGGCGTCCGCGTCCGCCGCGGAGACGGCCCGCAGGCCCTCGGCGGTGCGCTGCGCGTCGCTCCAGAAGGTGAGCGGTGGCCCATCCTCGCGCAGCGCGACCATGCGCACGTCAGGGCGGATCAGCTCGAGGCCGTGGGCGCGCAGGTCGAGATCCTCGATCACGGCCGTCCCCAGCCTGCCGGCGGTGTGGAGCACCTCGACGATCCCGCCCGCCTCGGCCCGCCGCTCGAGCACGGCGACCCTGCGGCCGGCCCGGGCCAGATAGGCGGCGCAGACGAGGCCGTTGTGGCCGCCGCCGGCGACGATCACGTCATAGTCGGGCACGGACGCCCTTTCTGCGGCCCCGCTCGCGCAAAAGCTCGAGCGCCGCGATCCGGCCGGGGGCGCCCATCAGCCCGCCGCCCGGGTGCGCGCCCGAGCCGCAGATCCACAGGCCCTCGACCGGCGTGCGGAACCGTGCCCAGCCCGGCACCGGCCGGTTGAAGAACAACTGCTCCAGCGACAGCTCGCCCTGGAAGATGTTGCCCTCGGTGAGGCCGATGCGCTGCTCGATGTCGAGCGGCGTCAGCACCTGGCGCCCGACGATCAGGTCGCGGATGTTCGGCGCCCGCTCCGCGATCGTGTCGATCACGGTGTCGCCGAACCGCTCCCGGGCGGCATCGTCCCACTCGGCCTCGCCGGCCAGGTGGTAGGGGGCGTACTGCACGAAGCAGCTCATCACGTGCTTGCCGGGCGGCGCCATCGCCGGATCGACGAGCGTCGGGATGATCATGTCGATGTACGGCCGGGCCGAGAAGCGGCCGTACTTGGCGTCGTCGTAGGCCCGCTCCATGTAGTCCACGGACGGCGAGAAGCTGATCGCGCCGCGCAGGTGCTCGCCACGGCCGGGCAGGCAGGTGAACTCCGGCAGGCCGTCGAGGGCCACGTTGACCTTGCCCGACGACCCGCGGAACTTGTATCGGGCCAGGTCGGCGGTGAACTCCGGGTCGAGCGTGCCCTCCTCGAGCAGGCCCGTGAACGTCACCCGCGGATCGGCGCTCGAGAGCACCGCGTCCGCCTCGAGCACCTCGCCGGAGGCCAGCGTGACGCCGGTCGCACGACCGCCGGAGACGTCGATGCGGGCCACCTCGGCCTCGGTGCGGATCTCGGCACCGAGCGCCTGCGCCGCCGAGGCGATCGCGAGGCTGACGCCGCCGGTGCCGCCGCGGGGGATGCCCCAGGCACGGAAGGCGCCGTCGATCTCGCCCATGTAGTGGTGCAGGAGCACGTAGGCCGTGCCGGGCGAGCGCACGCCCTGGAAGGTGCCGATGATGCCGGAGGCCGACATGGTTGCCTTGAGCGGGTCGGTCTCGAACCACTGGTCGAGGAAGTCCGCCGCGCTCATCGTCATGAGCTGGATGAACGCGTCCTTCAGCCGCCGGGGCAGCTCCGCGAAGGCGCGTCCGAGCGTCCGCAGCGGCAGCCACTGGCGCGGGTCGATGCGGCCCTGGTCGGGCGGCACGGCGGACAGGATCGGCTTCACGAACCGGGCCATCTGGGCCATCGCGATGCCGTACTCGTCATAGGCCTCGGCATCGGAGAGCGACCATCGCCGCAGCTCGCGCATGGTGCGCGAGTGGTCGTTCAGCCGCCACAGGTAGTCGTCGTCGAGCGGGGTGAACGTGCCGTCGAGCGGCAGGATCTCGAGGCCATGCCGCGGCAGCTCCAGCTCGCGCACGATCTCGGGCCGCAGGAGCGAGACGACGTAGGAGGCGACGCTGAAGCGATAGCCGGGCACGATCTCCTCGGTCACCGCCGCCCCGCCGAGCACGTCGCGCCGCTCGAGCACGCACACGCGCATGCCGGCGCGGGCGAGGTACGCGGCCGTGACGAGCCCGTTGTGCCCGCCGCCGACCACGATCGCGTCGTAGCGCTCAGCCATGACGGGCGATGCTAGATGATTGATCGGTAAGTCCCGTGCGCCTGGACGCACGATGGCGGGTGGTCAGGCGGCGCGTTGGTGGCGCTGCGGCTGCGAACCGTCGCATCGCGGCGTCCTCGGTCGCGCCCATACGACCAGGTATGAACGCTTC
>JAICJM010000098.1 GCA_025928435.1 Thermoleophilia bacterium | reverse complement strand
GGCCTCACGACCTCGGACGCGAGCCGGATCGCGCTCGAGATCCAGTCGGGCACGCTGCCGGTGAAGTTCTCGCCGTACTCGCAGCAGCTGGTCTCGGCGTCGCTCGGCAAGGACTCGCTCCGAAACGGCGTCATCGCCGGCCTCGCGGGCCTCGTGTTCGTGATGATCTTCCTGCTCGCCTTCTACGGCTTCCTCGGCCTGATCGCGGACGTCGCGCTGATCATCTATGGCGTGCTCCTGGCGGGGATCGTGGCCGCCCTGCCGGTGACGATGACCCTGCCGGGCATCGCGGGCACGATCCTCACGATCGGCGTCGCCGCCGACGCGAACATCGTCATCTTCGAGCGCGTGAAGGAGGAGGTGCGCGCGGGCAAATCGATGCGGGCGGCGATCGCCACCGGCTACCGGCGCGGCTTCCACACGATCATCGACGCGAACGTCGTCACCCTGATCGCGGCCGGCGTGCTCTACGCCGCCGCCACGTCGAGCGTCAAGGGCTTCGCGCTCATGCTGCTGATCGGCGTCATCACGTCGATCTTCACGGCCGTCGTCTTCACGCGGGCGATGCTGGGCGTGCTCGGCGGCTTCCAGTTCATGACCAGCCGCTGGGTGCTCGGCTCGATCGGCACCGGCGACCGGTGGAAGCGGTTCGACTTCATCGGCCGCAAGCGGTTCTGGTTCGCGATCTCCGGCGTGGTCCTCGTCATCGGCGCCGTCAGCCTCGGCGCGAAGGGCCTCAACCGCGGCATCGACTTCACCGGCGGCAGCAAGCTCACGTTCGTGACGCCGAAGCCGGAGACGGTCGGGGCGGCGACGGGCGTCGTCACGAGCGCCGGCATCAACCAGCCGCAGGTGCAGGGCGTGACGTCGACGCGCAGCGGCGGGTCGAGCGCGTACACCCAGTTCCAGGTCGAGTCGCACTTCCTCTCGAAGGCGACCCAGGACAGGCTTCTGACCGATCTGAAGGCGCGCTTCGGCGAGTCGACCCGGATCACCGACTCGGCGGATGTGAGCTCGTCCTTCGGCCAGTCGGTGCTCGACTCGGCCTACCTGGCGGTGCTGTTCTCGCTCATCATCATCTTCGTCTACGTGTCGTTCCGGTTCGAGTGGAAGTACGCGCTCCCGGTCATGATCGCCCTCGGCCACGACATCCTGCTCACGATCGGGGTCTACTCGCTGGCGGGGAGGGTGGTCACGGCCGACACGGTGGCCGCCGTCCTGACCGTGCTCGGCTACTCCATGTACGACACGGTGATCGTGTTCGACCGGGTGCGCGAGAACATCCCGATCCTGCGTCGCTTCACGGCGTCGCGGGTCGTGAACGAGTCCCTGGCGGAGACGATCACCCGCTCGCTGAACACGTCGCTGGTGACCCTGATCCCGGTCGTGCTGCTGTTCGTCTTCGGGTCGGGCTCGCTGAAGGACTTTGCCTTCGCCCTCATCGTCGGCATCGTGTCCGGCGCCTACTCGTCGATCTTCATCGCGGCGCCGCTGCTGGCGGTGTTCCTGGAGCGGGAGGCGGGCTTCGTCAAGCGCCGCCACGACCTCGAGCGCTCGGGCGAGATCGAGGCCCCGCGCCGCCGCGCCCCGGAGCCCGTGCCGGTGCCCGTCGCAGGCCCGGCAGAAGACGGTGACGGGGACGGTTCGGCGCCGTCACCTCCGGCGCCCGGAGCGCCCGCCCCCGCGTCCTCCCGACGCCGCCGCCGGCGCGCGCACGGCCGCGCCCGCTAGGTCGCGACGGCGTCCGCGGCGGTGACCAGCCGGCCGTCGCGATCGGCGACCCACGCCAGGATCTCGGCGTAGACGCGGTCCCAGCCGCGCGCGTACTCGCGGCTGAAGCGGTCGGTGTGCCACAGGATCGCCACCGTGCCGCCGATCGCGGCGACGCGCTCGAGCAGGCGCAGCGTCCGCTCGAGGCCTGCGCGCGGGGTGAGGCCGAGGTAGCGGGGCTCCGCGAGCGTCGCGTCCATGACGGCCAGCGGCAGCTCGACCAGGTCGAGCGGCCGCCGCTCCGCCAGATGGAACGGCCGGTAGGGGAACGAGAACCCGGCCCGCAGGCCGATCGCTTCGCCGTAGCCCTGGCTGGAGTCGTAGGCGAAGCCGAGCCGCTCGAGCTCGGGCAGCGTCGCGTGCGTGTCGTGCCGCAGGTAGTGGAAGCGCACGCCGGGGACGCGAGCGCCGGTGAGCGCCTCCAGCCGCTCCCGCTCGGCGGCGAGCAGCTCCGGTCGCTCGGACGTCAGGTAGCTCGGGTGCAGGCCCACCTCGTCGCCCTGGGCCGCGATGTCGGCCACGATGGCCGGCCGCAGCCGGTCGTAGACGGCCGGATGGGGGCCGTCGGCGGGGTGGCCGTGCCCGGCCATCACGAAGTAGGTCGAGCGGCCGCCGTGGTCGCGCTCGATGGCGGCGATGCGCTCGTACGACCAGTTCGGATCGGTCCCGGCCAGGCGCCGGATCGGCGCGGCCGCCAGCCCCGCCGCCTCGGCGACGACATCGGGGAACCGGCGCTCCCGGGCCGCGGCCTTCGCGCGCGCGGCCGCGCCGAGCAGCGCCCGCGGCCGGCTCCAGCGCCAGGGGATGTCCACGTCGTGGGTGAGGGCGACCGTGAACGGCGTCGCGCCGCCGTCGCCGACGAGCTCGCGAAACTCGCGCAGGAGGGCGTCGACCGCCGGCCGCTCGGGCTCGCCCAGGGCGGCGCGGGCGGGGAAGCGGCCGTGCCCGTCGCGGGCGGCGTCGCGCTCCTCGTAGCGGGAGAGGTGCCAGAACGCGCTCGCGACGAGGTCACGGGCGCCGTCGCCGAAGTCGAGCATCCCGTCGCCCGCCGGAGTCGGCGCGAACCGCTCGCCCGCGGCGAAGAGCTCCCACGCCCGCTCCGAGACCTCGAGGCCGGCCGAGGCGCCGTAGCGGACGGCGTCGGCAGACGGCGCCGCGCAGGCGCCGAGAAGCGTCTCGAGCGTCCAGCGGGCCTCGGCGGCGAACCCCTCCGGGACGTCGAGCTCGAGCCGCGGAGCGGTCACTCGTAGCCGAGGTCGCGCAGCCGCTCGAGGATGCCCGCCTCCTCGTCCGCGCTGTAGACGCCCTCGTCGCTCGCGGCCGAGCCCTGGGCTGCGACGCGCACCGCATCGCCCTCCCCGGCCAGGATCGCGTCGATGGGGGCGCCGTCGAGCCCCTCCGCCTCGATGCCGTGCAGGCGCAGGATGGTGGCCGCCATCTGGACGATGCCCGAGCCCTCGGGGACCGTGCCGGGGCGGATGCCGGGCCCGCGCGCGGCGAGGATGCCGTCGATCCCGTGGTAGCCCGAGTAGCCGTATCCGTGCTCGGGGTCGAGCCGGTCGTGCACCTCGACCGCCGCCGTCCCCGTGCGCCGGAACGCCTCGACGTGGACGCGCTCGTCGATTGACAGCACGATCAGCTCGGGCGCGCGGTCGAGGTGGGGGCCGTGGTAGATGTCGGGCTTGCGCAGCACCCGCAGGAGCTGCTCGCCCGTCTCGGGATGGCGCTCGGCCTCGAGCTCGGTCGCGATCCGCTCGGCCAGGGCCGGATCGGCCGCGGCGCCGCTCGACTCGCCGAGGTACAGCTGGCCGCCGGTTGCGAATGCGTAGGCCCGCGTGCGGGGGAAGTCGATGTCGGCGAAGGCGCGGTCGTCCGCGGTTTCGGGGACGAGCGGGAGCGCGTCGGCGACGCGGTTGTAGAGCCCCGAGGTGCGGGCCAGGCGCTGATCGACGGTCGCGAGCTTGCGCAGGCGGGTGCCGCGCAGCCGCTGCAGCGAGCGCGAGCGGTAGCGCAGGTAGCCGTGCTGCTCGAGCCACCGGTTCAGGTGGAAGACCCAGTACATCGGCTTCATGCCGTGATCGGACATGACGAGCACGGTCGGCTCCTCGCCGAACCGCGTCCGGGCGGCGTCGATCAGGCGGCCGCAGGCGGCGTCGACGGCCTCGTACACCTGGACGAGCTCGTCGCCCGCGCGGGCCGGGTCGTGCGCGGGATGCTTCGGGTCGAGGCGGGCATAGCCGAGGTGGCCGGCGAAGTCGGTGCTCATGAAGTCGACGACGAGCAGCCCGAGGTCGGGCTCGAGCTCGAAGCACTGCTCGCACACGGACTCGATCTGGCCGACGTGCTCGATCAGGAGCCGGGCGTAGCGGTCGAAGTCCTCCCACCAGCGCTCCTTCATCGGGTGGTGGGCGGTGACGAGCCCGGGATGGCGCTCACGGATCGCCGCGGCGGCCGACGCGGGCACGATCTGCGGCTCGGGCGGACCGCCGTAGCCCGACACGATGATCCCGTCGATGTCCTCCGCCGGATAGGTGAACGGCACCGTGACGAAGGCGGAGCGCACGCCGGCGGCGCCCAGCGTCCGCCACAGCGGGGCGCCGGAGCGGCTGCGGGCGCTCTCCAGGCGCGACTGGCCCCGGTTCGCGTTCGTCGAGAAGTTGAAGATGCCGTGGCGGGCGGGGTTCAGGCCGGTCAGGAAGGTCGACCAGGCGGTCGGCGTCACGGCGGGCACGGTCGAGCGCAGCGGCCCGTAGGCGCCGTCGCGGGCGATCCCGGCGAGCGTCGGCAAGCGGCCCCGGTCGATGAGCTCGTTGACGAGGCCGTGGTCGGCGCCGTCCATCCCGAGGCAGAGCACCCTCATCGGCGGGCGAGCATGTCGCGGTAGAGGTCGACCAGCGCCGGCCCCGGCGGCGGCAGCCGCTCCCGGGTGACGCGGATGTTGCGCTCGCCGTAGCGGGCCCGCAGGTCGGGGTCGCGCACCAGCTTGAGCAGCGCGGCGGTGACGGCGTCCTCGTCGCGGCAGTCGACCACCTCGCCGCCCTCGCCGGTCGTGATCCACTCGTCGATCGTGATGGCGTCGCCCATCACCATGGGCAGACCCGACGCCATCGACTCGATCATGGAGGCCGGGGTGGCGTCTGTCGAGGCGATCGAGATGCCGATGTCCGACGACGCGCACAGCTCCGGCAGCTCATCCGGGGCGGCGAAGATCTGGGACACCCGGTCGCGGAGCCGGAGCTCGTCCAGCACCGCCTCGATCTCGTCGCGGATCCAGCCGCCGCGCGCGGCCATGACGAGGCGGACGCGTGGCTCCTCCTGTGAGACGCGGTGGAAGGCGCGCAGCAGCACGTCCAGGTTCGTGTTGGGGCGGTAATTGCGCAGCGAGAGGATGACGAGCGAGTCGTCCGGCCAGCCGAAGCGGTCCGCGAGCCCGGGCCTGCGGTGCTCGGGGCCGAACGGGCGCAGGTCGACGTACCAGACGATGCGGTGCACGCGGTCGGGATCGGCGCCCAGGCGAACGGTCTCGTCCGCGTTGCCGATCGAGCTCACCACGTAGTCGTCGCCGGCGGCCACGGCCGCGCGCACCCTCTTGCGCCCGCGGGCGCGCTCTCGGCCGTACGTGAAGATGTCGGTGTTCCACGGGCTCATGACGAGCGGGTGCACGCCCGCCTCGGCGGCCCAGAACCCGTAGGGCAGCAGGTAGTGGGCGTGGACGACATCGACGTCGAGGCGGCGGGCGAGGTTGCGGAGCGCCGGCGCGAACCGCAGCTTCCGCAGGCCCTTCACCCGCATCGCCGGCTCGAGATCCTGGAAGCGGTGGGCGGTGATGCCCTCGAGCTCGTCGGCCCGGTCGGTGAACGAGTCCGACACGACGTGGACATCGTGGCCCAGCTCGGCCACCCGCCAGGCCCAGCGCAGGAAGATGATCGAGCGGCCGTTGCCGACGCCGAGCACGCGCAGCGGCGTGTCGCCGTTGCCGCTAGCCATGCCGCTCCACCTGCCGGGTGAGGCGCGCGACCGCAGTCGTCGCGGCGGCCCGGCCGCGGGCGGCGCGGACGCCGCCGCGGGCCACGCGAGCGAGCTGGACGAGCGCCGGCCGCGGGTCGTCGCGGGCCAGCAGCGCGTCGGAGTAGGGCGGCCTCTGGATCGCGTGGCGGGCGCCGGACATGAACGTGATCGCCCAGCGCCGGCCCTCGTTCGTCATCCGCGCGGGGGCCGGCGGGCGCCCGACCAGGTCGAGGTAGGCGATGTGGGTGAGGTCGACGCCGCAGGCGGTGGCGAGGCCGTGCCACTGCCACAGCCGCGGGTTCACCTCGATCAGCTTGTACTCGCCGGTGCGCGGATCGCGCTTGAACTCGACCTGGGAGATGCCGCGGAAGCGCAGCGCCCGCAGCAGGGCGAGGCCGTGCTCGGCCACCTCCGGCACCCAGACCGCCTCGGCGACGCGGCAGACGCCCATGTGCTGTCGGGTCTGGCGCAGCTTGCGCCCGGTGAAGATCCCGAGCGCCTCGCCGTCGGCCGTGAGATAGCTCCCGAGCGTGTAGAGCTCCTCGTCGCCGCCGGGCAGGTACTCCTGCACCATCGGCGTGAACGCCTCGGCCTGGGCGTACGCCGTCTCCACCTCGGCGCCGGACTGGCACCGGAACGCCTGGCGGTTGTACATCCGTTTGAAGCCGACCGGGTCGGACGGCTTCACGAGCACCGGGTAGCCGAGCTCCTCCGCCGCCGTGCGTGCCTCGGCGGCGGAGCGGGGATGGCGCGTGCCCGGCACCGGCACGCCGGCGTCCGCCGCCACCTCGAGCTGGTGGCGCTTGGACTGGATCGCCTCGAGCACGTCCCACTCCGGCGTGCAGGGCCGGAACGCGGGGCCGATGTCGGCCTGCCGGCGCGCGAGCACGTTCACGTGCTCGTCGTGGGTGGCGAAGGCGGGCACGGGGCCTGCGAGCGTCTCGCCCAGGCGGGCGAGCGCCGCCACGAATCCCTCCTCGTCCGCGACGGGGTCGGGCGCGGCGACCTGCGTCGCGTAGCGCGACCGGAAGCCGAGCGCCCAGGGGCGGTGATCGACCGCGAACGCGCGGACGCCGTGCCGCCCCAGCGAGCGGATCGCCGCCAGGCCGTTGACCCAGCCGACGTCGGCGACGAGGGCCGCCGGCTCACGTGGTGCGGATGCGCTCATGAGGGCGCGATTCTACCGACCGGCCCGTCCGCAACCGGCCGCTTGAACCCGGTTGAACCCGCTTCTCAGGCGAACTCGACCTGGTCGAAATAGCGGATCGCGCGCCTGCCGATCGGCACCTGCGGGCGCAGGCGGCGGAGCTCCTCCGCGTCCGTCGTCCCGAGCGCAAGCCCGACGGCGAGCGCGGGCGGGTTGATGTCCGGCGTGTAGACGATCGTCGAGACCCGCGGGTTGATCTCCATCAGCCTGCCGCCCTTGAACTGCACCGAGAGGAAGTAGTCCATCGCGAGCTCCTCGGAGAGGCGCGCGGAGTGCGCCTCCTCCTGCGGCCGCTCGAGCAGCGTGAAGTCCATCGCCAGGCCGGCCCGGAGCGCCTCGCGGGTGCGCGTCATCGGGAGGAGCAGCTCGCCGCCGAGGCAGATCGCGTCGACCGTCTCCTCGGGCCCGTCCAGGAACTCCTGGACGATGTAGGCGGGGAACGACCCCTGGCCGAGCAGCTCGAGCACGTCCTCCAGCCGCTCCGGGGCGGCCTCGCCCGGGCGCGACTCGAGCAGCCAGCGGCGCCTGTCGGCGGTCGGGTCGAGGATGCGGAAGCCGCGCGAGCCCTTGGCCTGCGTCGGCTTCATGACGACGCGCTGCGCCGGATAGCCCAGCTCCCGTACCGCGGGGGCGAAGTCGTCGGGGTTCTCCACCTCGATCGTGCGCGGGTGGGGGACGCCGCAGCGCTCGGCGAGCCGGAAGGTCTCCGCCTTGTCCGACGCCGCCTCGACGCCCGCCGCCGGCCCCGCCAGCACCGGCAGCCCAAAGCCCTCCCGGGCCTGCGCCCAGGCCAGGATCTCGGACGACGAGGTGGGGAAGACGACGTCCGCGCCCAGATCGGCCGCCGCCGCCCGCATCGCCGGGATGAACCCCGGATCGTCGCCGCGGGGGACGACGGCGAAGCGGTCGCACAGGCGCGACCCGGCCGAGCGCGGGTTCGCGTCGGTGCCGACGACCGCGTGGCCGGCATCGCGCAGCGCCCGGATCAGGCGGGGGCAGCCGGGCGCGCCGGCGGCGGTGACGAGGACGGTGGCCACGTTGCCTCCAGTCTGGCACACGGCGACGCGCTAAGGTCCTGCGATGCCCGCGACCCAGACCCCTGGCGGAATCGTCGGCGAGGCCCGCCTCGCCACCCAGAAGACGCTCCAGCGCGCGTTCGGCTCGATCGAGCCCATCGTGCCGGTCCCGGTCAAGCGCCGCGTCCGCAAGGCGCTCCCGCGCCAGGTCTACAAGTACATCGATCCGGGCTGGCACCGGCGCGGCATCGGCGGCATGTGGGAGGAGCTCGGCACGCTCCAGTTCCAGTACCTGGTCGACCACGGCCTCCAGCCGCACCACTACCTGCTCGACGTCGGCTGCGGGCCGCTGCGCGGAGGCTGGCGCTTCATCGAGTACCTCGAGACCGGGCACTACTACGGGATCGACCGCCGCTTCGACCTGATCGAGGCCGGCCGCGACTTCGACCTGCGCCCGCGCGGCCTGCTTCCCAAGCAGCCCGTGCTGCGCGAGCTGCACCACTTCGAGTTCGACACGCTGCACCGCAGGTTCGACTTCGCGCTCGCCCAGTCGGTGTTCACGCACCTCTCGATCAACGAGATCATCCGCTGCCTCGTCCAGATGGACCGGGCGCTGGCGCCGGACGGCAAGTTCTTCGCCACGTTCTACGAGGACGAGCGCCCGCCGCGCGAGATCACCGACGTGCAGCAGAAACCGGGCCTCGTCACCCACCTCGACCGCGACTTCTTCCACTACCACCGCAGCGTGTTTGACTGGGTGTGCGAGGGAACGGGGCTGAAGGTCGAGTACCTGGGCGGGTGGAACAACCCCCGCAACCAGCGCATGCTCGTCTTCACGCACCGCGAGGGGTAGCCGTGGCGCGTCCGCGGAGGCTGATGATCGTGGGGCTCGACTGCGTCGCGCCCGAGATCGTGTTCGACGACATGCGGAACGAGCTTCCCGTCCTCTCGGGGCTGATGGAGCGAGGGGCGTGGGGGAAGCTCGAGTCCTGCGACCCGCCCATCACCGTCCCGGCGTGGTCGTGCATGATGTCGTCGAAGGATCCGGGCACGCTCGGCTTCTACGGGTTCCGCAACCGCAAGGACCACTCCTACGACGGCCTCACGTTCGCCACGTCGGAGAAGGTCCGCGACGACCGCCTGTGGGACATCCTCTCCCGGGCGGGCAAGCACGTCGTCGCCCTCGGGGTGCCGCAGACGTTCCCGCCCCGGCCGGTGAACGGCGAGATGGTGAGCTGCTTCCTCACCCCCTCGACGGACAGCCGCTACACGTATCCCGAGGCGCTCAAGGAGGAGATCCGCGAGGTCGTCGGCGACTACATGGTGGACGTCCCCGACTACCGCACGGACGACCGCGAGCGGGTGGTGCGCGACATCCACACGATGACCGAGCGCCGCTTCGCCCTCGCCCGCCACCTGCGCGACACGCGCCCCTGGGACTTCTTCATGCTGGTCGAGATGGGGCCCGACCGCCTGCACCACGCGCTGTGGCGGTTCTACGACCCGAACCATCCCGACTACGTGCCGGGCACGCCGCTCGAGGCGGCCTTCCGCGAGTACTACCGCTATCTCGACTCCGAGGTGGGCTCGCTGATCGAGGGGCTCGGCGACGACACCGCGCTCATGGTGGTGTCCGACCACGGCGCCAAGGCGATGTACGGCGGCATCCAGATCAACGAGTGGCTGATGCGCGAGGGCTACCTCACGCTCGCCGACCGGCCGACCGAGCAGACGCCGATCGGGCGCTGCACGATCGACTGGCCGCGGACGCGGGTGTGGGCCGACGGCGGCTACTACTCGCGGATCTTCCTGAACGTGAAGGGCCGCGAGCCGGAGGGCGTGATCGACCCGGCGGACTACGAGCCGCTCCGCGACGAGCTGATCTCCAAGCTCGAGGCGCTCGGGGACGAGGGAGGCAACTCGATCGGCACCCGCGTCTACCGGCCCGAGGACCTCTACCACCAGGTGAACAACGTCGCGCCCGACCTGATCGCCTACTTCGGCAACCTGGGCTGGCGCTCGATCGGCTCGGTCGGGGACGGCCGCGTCCACGTGCGCGAGAACGACACCGGCCCCGACGACGCGAACCACGCCAAGTTCGGGATCTCCATCTTCGCCGGGCCGGGGATGCCGACCGCGGTGCCGCCCGACGCGCACCTGTTCGACATCGCGCCCACCGTGCTGACCGCCCTCGGGCTGCCCGTGCCCGCGGACATGCAGGGCCGGAGCCTGGTCTGATCGACCCGGTCACCCTGCTCGACGAGCTACGCACGCTTGCCTACGAGGGCCGCGCCTACGCCGAGTCGGAGTACGATCAGACCCGCTACCGGCGCATGTGCCAGATCGTGGACGAGTTCTACGCCGAGCTGGCCGGGCTGCCGGCGGCGGAGGTGGCGGAGCGGTTCGCCCGTGACCTCGGCACACCCACGCCGAAGGTGGGCGGCACGGCGGTGATCCCGGACGGCGAGGGCCGCATCCTGCTCGACCGCCGCGCCGACGACGGCCGCTGGGGCCTGCCGGGCGGCTGGCTGGGATCGAACGAGTCGCCGCCGGAGGGGGTCGTCCGCGAGGTGGCCGAGGAGACCGGCCTCGAGGTGGAGGTGGTACGGCTGGGCACGGTCGAGTTCCGGCCGGCGTCGCTCCCGGCGGCGCCGCACGGACAGGTGGGGCTCGTCTACATCTGCCGCATCGTGGGCGGCGAGCTGCGCCGCAGCCACGAGTCGCTGGAGCTGGCCTGGCGCGATCCGCACGACCCCTCGATCGAGTGGCACGTCGACCACGGCGAGCGCGTCCTGCGCGCCCTGGCCTCCGGCTGAGACGAACCCGGGGACAGTCCCCGCCGAAGCGGGGACAGTCCCCACGCCGCCCAACCGGGGCCAGCGCCTAACATTGCCGTCGATGGCCACGCTCGCGGACAGGCGGCGGACGATGGGCCGCCTGCGCGAGATCGCTCAGGTCGCCACGAAGCACGGTTTCGGCTTCGTGTTCGAGCGGCGGACGCTGCGGCGCGCGTCGGTCATCGAGGCCCAGAACCTGCCCGCGCTCGGCCGTCACCTGCGCGAGATGCTCGACGAGCTGGGACCGACGTTCGTCAAGTTCGGCCAGCTGCTCTCGACCCGCCCCGACATCGTCCCGCCGGAGATCCTGTCGGAGCTGCGGCTGCTCCAGGACTCGGTCTCGCCGGTGCCGTACGCCGATGTCGAGCACGTCATCGCGGCCGAACTGCGCTCGCCGATCGAGCGCCTCTTCGTCGACTTCGACCCCGTGCCGGTGGCCGCCGCGTCGATCGGGCAGGTGCACTTCGCCGAGCTGCCGAACGGCCGCCGGGTGGCGGTCAAGGTACAGCGGCCGAACGCCGTCCGCCGGGTCGAGTCCGACCTCAGCCTGCTCTACCAGGTCGCCCGGATCGTCCGCCGCCGGGTCGACCGGCTGTCGTTCATCGACCCGGTCGCGGTCGTGGACGAGTTCGCCCGGTCGATCCGGCGTGAGCTCGACTACCGCATCGAGGCCCGCAACGCCGAGATCTTCCGCCGCAACTTCGCCGACGAGCCGCGGGTCGCGATCCCGCGCGTCTACGGCACCTACTCGAGCGAGCGGGTGCTGACGCTCGAGCGGCTGGAGGGGGTGCAGCTCGGCGACCTGGACCTCGTGGCGACCCCGATGGACGAGCGCCGCCGGCTCGCGATCCTGATCGCCGAGGCCTGGCTCGAGATGATCTTCCGCCACGGCGTCTTCCACGGCGACCCGCACCCGGCCAACATCATGGTGCTCTCGGACGGCCGCCTCGGCCTGGTCGACTTCGGCATGACCGGGTCGCTCAGCGAAGCCGACATGCGCCGCCTCACCCGGCTCCTGCTCGACGCGGTGAACGAGAACGTCGACGCCCTCCCGCGGCGCCTGTACGACCTGGGCGTGCGCTTCTCGAAGGAGCAGGAGGACGAGCTGCGAATCGAGCTGCGCGAGGTCTACTACCGCTACTACGGCGCCTCGATGGGCCAGATCGACCCGCTCCAGGTGATCCGCGAGGCGTTCGTGCTCGTGTCGCGCATGCACCTGCGCCTGCCCACCCGGTTCGCGCTGCTCGACAAGGCGCTCGCCACCCTCGGCAGCGTCGGCACCGAGCTCTACCCCGACTTCAACGTGTTCGAGGTGGCCGAGCCCTACGCGGCGGAGCTCGTGGCCCGCCGCTACTCGCCCCGGCGGCTGCTCGACCGGTCGAAGGAGGAGCTCGAGAGCTACGGGGGCCTGCTGATGGAGCTGCCCTACCAGGTGCACGACACGCTGGAGCAGCTGCGCGACGGCGAGGTCGAGGTGCAGTTCCGCCACCAGGGCCTCGACGAGCTCACCCGTCAGGCCGACGTCGTCTTCAACCGGCTGGTGATCGCAGTCGTGATGGCGTCGCTCCTGATCGGCTCGTCGCTGATCGGGATCTCCGCCAACGGCGGCTGGCACCTGTTCGGGATCCACGTGCTCGCCCTGGTCGGCTTTCTGAGCGCGAGCGGGCTGGGACTCGTGCTCGTGCTGTCGATCGTGCGCAGCGGCCGGCTCTAGCCGCCGGCGCCCTGGCGCGCGAGCCAGTCGTCGAAGGTGCTGGTGGCGATCCGCGCGCCGGGCCCCGGCAGGAGCGCGTCCCCGGCCATCTCGACGCCGAACGGCTCGCCCCAGCCGGTGGTCAGATGCACCGACTCGCCGCGGGCGGCGAGCGTCCGCCGGGCCATGTCGACCAGATCCTGCTTCTCCGGGCCTGCGATCTCGAGCAGCCCGTCCCCGCGAACGCCGGCCGCGACCTCGACCAGGGCCGCGGCGAGATCGCCGACGTCGATCGGCTGGACGAGCAGGGGCGGCACGAACGCCGAGCCGCCGTCCCGCGTCCACGACGCGACCATGCCGGCGAAGTCGTGGAACTGGGTCGCCCGGACGATGGTTGCCGGCACGGGCCCGGAGCGGGCCAGCCGCTCCTGGTGCTGCTTGCCGACGTAGTGCGGGTTGCCGCGGACGAGGTCGACCCCGACGATCGAGAGCACGACGTGGTGGGAGACGCCCGCCGCCTGCCCCGCCCGGAGCAGGTTGACCGTCGCCGCCGTGAAGAACCGTTGGGGGCCGTCGCCCTCGTTGTCCGGCGTGTTCACGACGTCGACCACGGCGTCGCAGCCCGCGAGCGCCGCGTCGAGGCCCTCGCCCGAGACCACGTCCACGCCGGCCGACCGGGAGACGGCGACGCCTTCGTGGCCCTCGCGCTCGACCGCCGCGAGCACCGCCCGCCCCACCAGGCCGGTGGCTCCGATGACCGCGATCCTCATCTGCCCCTCCCTACACCCTTCATGCGCCGACGAAACGCCGGTCGGCGGCGTGCCAGAACTCCGCCAGGCGGCGGTTGAACGGGTCGCCGAGCAGCTGCGGCTGGTGGGCCGCGCCCGGGAAGACCGCGACCTCGGCGTCCAGCCGGGCCGCGACCACATCGCAGACGGCCGTGAAGGCGTGCCCGCCGATCGCGCGCGCCCGCTCCGGGGCCGCGTCCCAGCCGCCGTGGACGACCAGCGTCGGGAACCGGCCGGCCGCGAGCTCCGCGAACGGGATCTCGGCCTCGTGCGGCGAGCGCTCCCCGACCGAGCGGCGCACGGAGCGGCGGGCGACGTCGTTGAACCGCGGGCCGGGACGGCGGTCGAACCCCCAGGCCTCGAGGAAGCCGCGCAGGTAGTCCTCCTCGGCCAGGCCGGCGCCGTCGCGCTTGTGCGCCCGGATCCGCTCGACCATCAGGTCGACGGCCTCGTCTCCGCGGGCGAGGGCGAACGCCGGCGGCTCGATCACGGTCAGCGAGCGCACCGCCTCCGGCCGCAGCGCGGCCGCGAACATGCACACGATCGCGCCGTAGGAGTGGCCGAGCAGGTGGGCGGGCGGGTCGAGCAGTGCGGCGATCTCCGGCGCCTCCGTCTCGAAGTCGACCGGCCCGTCGCCGTCCG
>JAICJM010000217.1 GCA_025928435.1 Thermoleophilia bacterium | reverse complement strand
GGTCAGGAACCCCTCGACCGGCGCCGGCGCCCCGAACGAGAACGCGAGCAGCGGCAGCGCGACGGAGCTCGTGAGCGAGGCGATGCTGGAGTAGCGGGTGGCGATGAAGAGCGTCGTCCAGAGCGCCACGACGCAGACCGCGGCCAGCGGTGCGAGCGCGAGCGCGGCGCCCAGCCCGGTCGCGACCGACTTCCCGCCCTGGGCGAAGCCGAGGAACAGGGGCCGGTAGTGACCCACCATCGCCGCCGCCCCGGCGAGGACGGCGCCGAGCGATCCGGCCACCGCGAGCCCGATCAGCGCCGCGGCGCTGCCCTTCGAGATGTCGAGGAGGGCGACCGCGATCGCCCAGCGGGTGCCTGCCGCGCGCGCCACGTTGGCCGCGCCCACATTCCCGCTTCCGTGCTGGCGGACGTCGACGCCCTTCGACCATCGTGGCAGCCAGAGGCCCCACGGAATGCTGCCGAGGAGATAGCCAGCGGCGATGACCAGAAGGAACTTCACCAGGTGAGCGTGCTGCGCCGCAGGGGAGGCGCGTGGCCGATGTTACCCGCCGGGTCGGGGGGCGTCCAGAATGCCGCCGCTCAGGGCTATGCTGGTCGCCGATGGCCCCGCGCGCCCGTCCGCCGTTTCGCGCCGACCACGTCGGGAGCCTGCTGCGGCCGCCGCGGCTGATGCAGGGCCGCGCCGACCACGCCGGGGGCCGCATCGATGGGGACGAGCTGCGCGGGATCGAGGACGACGCGATCCGCGAGGCGGTCGCGATGCAACGCGACGCCGGCCTGCAAAGCGCCACCGACGGCGAGTTCCGGCGGACGTCGTGGCACATGGACTTCATCTACCAGCTCGGCGGCGTGTCCCAGGTGGAGGGCGAGCGGATCCATGTCAAGTTCCGCAACGAGGAGGGCGAGTACGACTTCTCGCCGCCCGCGATGCGCGTCGACGGGCGGGTGCGGATCGAGGAGACGATCTTCGGCGATGCGTTCTCGTTCCTGCGCGACACCGTTGCCGGCGCGACGCCGAAGCTGACCATCCCGTCGCCGAGCATGGTGCATTACCGGGGCGGGAACTCCGCCATCGATGGGGCCGTGTACCCGCAGATCGAGTCGTTCTGGGATGACCTCACGGCCGCGTATGCGGACGAGGTGCGACGTCTCCACGAGCTCGGATGCACCTACCTCCAGCTCGACGACACGAGCCTCGCGTACGTGAACGACCCGGGGCAGCGCGAGCACATCGCCTCGATCGGCGGCGACCCGGAGCACCTGCACGAGCAGTACATCGCGAACATCAACCGGGCGCTCGCCGGGCGGCCGGAAGGGCTGACCGTGACGACGCACATGTGCCGCGGCAACGCGCAGTCGATGTGGGCGGCGGAGGGCAGCTACGAGTTCGTCGCGGAGGCGCTCTTCAACGATCTCGAGGTGGACGGCTTCTTCCTCGAGTACGACGACGACCGCTCCGGCGGCTTCGAGCCGTTGCGCTTCGTCCCGCCGGGCAAGTGCGTGGTGCTCGGGCTCGTGACGACGAAGCGCCCGAAGCTCGAGGACCGCGATCTGCTCAAGCGCCGGATCGAGGAGGCGTCGCGCTACGTCGACATCGACCAGCTCTGCCTCTCGCCCCAGTGCGGCTTCTCCTCGACGGTCGAGGGTAACCGGCTGACGATCGCCGACGAGGTGCGCAAGCTCGAGCTGGTCGTCCAGACCGCGCAGGAGGTCTGGGGCTAGAGCCCGGGGCCGGGCCCGAACCGTGCGGTTCTGGGGACTGTCCCCGCTTGGCAACCGCGCCGGGGCTATTCGCCCACGGTTCAGGGAGGGCTGGCATACCAAATACCCCGATATGGGGATGGAACCCCCCCTGTACCTACGTAGGATGCGTTCGCAGTGTGGGGTGGAAATCGGGCTCCTCGAGCCCCCCGGAAGGGGGGCCGTCGGTGACGACCTCGCGCACGGATACGGGCGACATGCGTTCACGCGTGCCGGCCGCGCCTGCGGGGGTCGTCGTCCTGGACGGCGATCAGCGCATCGTCGCGCTCCACGCTGCCGGGCGGCTGGGGCCGATCGGCGCCGAGCACGTCGGCGAGTCGCTGGCCGGGGTCGACCCGGCCCTGCATCGCGCCCTGGCCGCGGCTGCGGGCCGGGTGCTCGCGACCGGGGTCCCGGAGCTCGGCGTCGAGATCCCGGCGCCCGGGGGAGCGTCGATCGCCGACCTGTACCCGGCCGCCGGCGAGGGCCGCCCGACGGTGAGCTGCGTGCTCGTCGGCGCGCCCGCTCGGCCGACGGCAGCCGTGAGCGCCGTGGTCGAGTCGGCGGCCGACGCGATCGTCTCGACCGATCTCGCCGGCATCGTCCGGGGCTGGAACGCGGGTGCGGAGCGCCTGTACGGCTACGCCGAGGAAGAGGCGCTGGGGCAGCCGATCACCATCCTCGCCCCGCCGGCCCGCGGCCAGCGGTTCGGGGAGCTCGTCCGGGGCGTCATGGGCTGCAGCCGCGAGCTCGGGACCGAGATCGTGCGCTGGCGCAAGGACGGCAGCAGGGTCGAGGTGTGGCTGACGCGGGTGGACGTGCGCGACGGCGCCGGCCGGGTCGTGGGCATGACCGAGATCGGCCGCGACGTCACTCGTCGCTGCCGCGAGGCCCGCCGGGCCGCCAGGGCGCTGCGCGAGAGCGAGCGGGTGCGGCGCGAGGTGGTCGCGAGCATGTTGCAGGCCGAGGAGGTCGAGCGCAGCCGCATCGCGACCGAGCTGCACGACGACACGGTGCAGGTGATGATCGCGTCGCTCATGGCGATGGACCGGGTCGCGCTCGTCGCCCGGCGGGCCGGGACGCCCCAGCTCGAATCAGCGGTGTCGGTCGCCCGGGCGACCCTCGAGGAGGCGACCGACCGCACCCGCCGCCTCATGTTCGAGCTGCGGCCGGCCGTGCTGACACGTGACGGGCTCGTCGCGGCGGTGCGCGTCCTGGCGCAGCAGGTCGCGCGCGAGACGGGCGCCAGCGCGCGCGTGCGCGGCGCGCTCGGACGCTACGACCACGCGCTCGAGGAGCTCCTGTACCGATCGGTGCAGGAGGCGCTCGCAAACGTGCGCAAGCACGCCCGGGCCGATGCGATCACCGTGACCCTCGGCGAACGGGGAGGATCCATCAGGGCCGAGGTCTGCGACGACGGCCTCGGGTTCGACGTCGTCGATGCCCGCACCCGGTCGAGCGCCGCGCTGCACCTCGGGCTCGACGCGCTGCACGAGCGCGTGCGTGCGGTCGGCGGCACCGCGTCGATCACCTCGGCGCCGGGGCAGGGGACGTGCGTGCGCTTCGCGGTGCCGCTGACGGCGTCGTCGCGTGAGGCGGCGGACGCGCGCCAGGTCGCGATGCTCGAGCGCTGAGGGTCGCGTCACATCGCGGCGATACGTCACGCGTTCGATGACAATTGGCTACACGTTACGCGAGACGCATGCGTATCCGGGTGTGACAACGGTCCTGCAACGGCCTGATGTAAGGTTCGTCGGACACCCAAGGAGGTTCCGACCGCATGCCCCGTAAAGCAACCATCGGCCCCGCCGTGTACGAGCGGGTGAACGAGCTCGTCTCGGACGGGAGAAGCCGTACCGAAGCATTTGCGCAAATCGCGCAGGAGCGATCAAGCCGGCCCGGCACGATCGCCGCGAACTACTATCGCACCGCCCGCTCGCAGGGCGCCTCGAGCGGCCGTCGCCGGACGACGCGCGCGCGGCGCTCGTCCGCCCCGAGGGCCCGGGCGTCCACCACGACGACGCGCCAGGCGGCACGCGTCCAGGACGGCGACATCGGCCAGCTCGCCAACCAGATCAGCGATCTCGTGCAGCAGCTGGTGCGCCAGGTGCAGGAGCGCGACCAGCGGATCCGCGAGCTGCTCGGCTAGAGGCGTTCCGCCGAATACCGGTCACAAGTCAGCTCGTGACAGTCACGAGCGTGCCGTAATTCATCAACCCGTACGCCGTCTCCGCGGCGTCATACGGCAACTCGACGCATCCCAGGCTCTGGGGCGATCCGTAGGATCCGCGCTGGAACCCGTGCACGGCATCGCCGCCGTTGAAGTAGCTCACCCAGGGCACGCCCGTATCGAAATACCGCGTCCCGTCGGGCTCCGTGCCCTGCATCGTCGTCGACGTATACCGTAGGTACACCGGGTAGGTGCCGGGGGCGGTCGGCGCCTCCGGGATGCCCGTGTTCGCGAGCGATGTGAAGTTCGCGCGGCCCGTCTGGTAGACGGTGATCGTCTCGGGCGACGACTCGCGCACGAGCGCATAGGTGTACGGCACCTTCGTGGCCGGCTTCGGCCTGGTCAGCGCCAGCCACACCTTGCGCCCGGCGACGCCGTCGATGTCGAGGCCGTGGTCGGCCTCGAACGACATCACCGCGCCGCGTGTGACGGTCGAGAAGACGCCGGGCTGCCACTGCGCGCGCAGCTCGGGCGGCGCGTCGAAGCGCCACTGGAAGCGTCCGTCCCGGGGCCGAAGCGTATAGACGGGCTTCGGGCCGAAGGCGTGAAACGTCACCGGCAGGTAGCCGCGCCCTGCGAGCAGCTGCTGCAGGCGCAGGACGTTCTTCCCACGCGCCCCGTCGCTGAGCAGCGGGTAGTGGATCTTCGGGGGGCCGAACGGCCGCACCGGCGCGCTGGTGTGGCCGTGATGATGCGCGACGGCCATCACGACGTGGTGCGTGGGCTTGCGCGCCGCCGCCGTCGCAGCCGCCGGCCCGCCGGAGTCGCGCGACACGGCCACGAACACGCCCGCCGCGGCACCCGCCGCGAGTGCGAGAAACCCACCGAGCACGAGGATGCGCCGCATTTCGCAGCCAGTGTACCGGCGCCCTCGGAGGCGGCCAAGCGCCGGTATCACGGCGGGGCGCTAGATATGTGTGGATGCCGGATCCGCAGATCGAACGGCATGCGGCCTCGTTCGGGCGCGTCGCCGACGCGTACGACCGCGGCCGGCCGCCGTATCCGCCGGCGGCGCTCGCCTGGCTGACGGCTGAGCTCGATGTCACCCCGGCCTCGACCGTGCTCGACCTGGCCGCAGGCACGGGCAAGCTCACGGATGCGCTGCTGCCGCTCGCGGGGCGCGTGATCGCCGTCGAGCCGCTCGCGGAGATGCGCCGCGTCCTCACCACCAGGCGCCCGGAGGCCGAGGTCCTGGCCGGACGGGCGGAGGGGATCCCGCTGGCGGACGGCAGCGGGGACGCCGTGTTCGTCGCGGCCGCGTTCCACTGGTTCGACGCCGAGGTCGCGCTGGACGAGATCCATCGCGTGCTGCGGCCCGGCGGGGGCCTGGGGCTCCTGTGGAACCGGCCGGAGTGGGAGGGCGAGCCCTGGTATCCCGCCTTCACCGCGATGCTCGACCGCGCCCGCGAGGAGCAGGAGGCGCCAAACCGCTACATCGCCGGCGAGTGGCGGGCGGCGCTCGAGCGCTCCTCCGCCTACGGGCCGGTGCGCAAGCGCGAGTTCCGGCACGTCCACAGCGTCACGCGGGACGGGTTCCTGGCCCGGGTGGCGTCATGGAGCGTGTTCGCGGTCCTGCCCGATGCGGAGCGCGAGGAGCTGCTCGGCGCCGTCGCCGGCCTGCTCGACGAGCGCGGGATCAACGAGCTCGAGCTGCGCTACCGCACCGACACGTACCGGGCCCGCGTGCGTGAATAAACGGGGTCTGACCCCGTTTATTCAGCCGCAGCCGCCGCCGGCCTTCGGCGAGTACGGGCCCTCGATCTCCGGCTTGGCCTGGAACGAGGAGTTGCATCCGCACGTCGAGGCGACGTTGGGGTTGTCGAAGCTGAATCCCGCGCCCATCAGCCCGTCGTGGTAGTCGATCGTCGAGCCCTGGAGATACGGAAGGCTGATCGGATCGATCACGACGCGGACGCCGCGGGAGTCGATCTCGATGTCGTCCGGCTCGCACTCGGAGTCGAAGCCGATGGCGTACTGGAATCCGGAGCAGCCCCCGCCCTCGACGGCCAGGCGCAGGACTTTCGCCTCGGGATCCTCGGCGGCGAGCGCCCTGACGCGTTCTGCCGCGATCTCGGTGAGCATGACCATGGGCCAATTGTAGCCGCAGGGTGCGGCGGAGCGCGAGCCCCTCATGACGGCGGCCGCCGTCCGGTCAGGCGGTACGCCCACACCAGCGCCTCGGCCACCGCGGCGTACAGCTCGGCCGGCACGTGCTGTCCCAGCTCGAGCGTCGCGAGCGCCTGGACGAGGGTGGGATCCTCGCGCACGGGGATGCCGGCGTCGGCCGCCGCCTGCAGGATCGCGTCCGCGACATG
>JAICJM010000037.1 GCA_025928435.1 Thermoleophilia bacterium | reverse complement strand
CAATCACCGAAGGCCACACGGCGCGCTTGGAGACACCCCTCCAAGCCAGTATCGCAAGCAGTACATGACGAAACTACACAAAGAGCTATCAACCACGAGCCACTAACACAGACCCTGGACCAATCGGCGGGGGCCGGTCAACCCACTATGACGCGCTCCCCGCGGACATTCAGGCTGACCTGCCGCTGAAGCGGGTCTGGACGCTGCTCCCCGAAGCGGAGACCTAGGGTACGTCGGGGTCAATCGCCGTGTAGCTTGGCGCGGTGGCCGTGCACGGCGTCCTGACACCGCAGGCCCGGTGAACTGAAGGGAAGACCGGGCCTGCGATGTGAGTCAACGGCGGGAAAGGGGACGCCGGACGGCGTAGACATGACGTAGCGCGCCGTCAACCAGACTATAGCGAGGTGTGCAACACCGCCTCGGAATGTGTTCATCCCTGGCTCGTGCTTGCTGGATACAGTGATTGCATGGTTCCTGATAGCAAGCGATGTAGTAAGTGCGGCGATGTCAAGCCGCTACGGGACTTCCACCGGTCGCGCCGAGCTCGGCTCGGTGTTACCTCTCAGTGTCGCGTCTGCCGACGTGTACAGAAGGGATGAACATTAATGAGTGACCTCGACGCCCGGAAGCGCGGCGCGAAGCTCATGGCCGAGGAGCTGGCCAAGCTCAAGAAGCAGAACGGCGAGCTGTTCGCCGACGCGATCGCCGCACGGCGTGAGGCACAGCTCGCCGAGGCGCGGGTTGCCCAGTACGACCGGGTCGCCCTTGTCAAGGCGATGAAGGAAGGCGCGTTCATCACCTGGCCCGAGGACGAGCCTGCGCTCGGCGTCAAGGCTGGTGAGACCTTCCAGAAGCGCGACGGCAAGCTGGTGCGGGTGACCGAGCCGAAGATGTTCGGTCTCACCAAGTCCGCCGTCCCCGTCACGTCAGCTGACGGCCGCTCCACGATCGCCACGCCGGACATCAACGAAGCCATCAACACGTCGAAGGAGGCCAAGTAAGTGGCCACGGGCAACATCAAGACGCTGATCGCGACGGCGGTCACTGATCTCACCACCGCACGCGCTGCCTGCGCGTTCTTCATCACACAGGCCACCGCGAACGGCGCCCCAGCGTCGAACGCATCGGCGCCTGGTGGCAATGCGGCACAGGTCGTCGAGGCGCAGAACGCGATCCACGCGCTGGATCGCTGCTTGCAGGAGCTGAATCAGTCCCGCTTTGGGGCGGGTTCACAGCTGGACGCGACCCTGACAGTGTCGTAGATGAAGCGCGGTCCCCACACCGTGCACAACCCGTCGGCCCGGGCAGCCAACTACCCGGAGCAGGCGGGCAACCCGCAGTTCATGACGCCCGCTGAGAAGTACGCACAGCGGGAGAAGGAGAGGCAGGAACGTGAGCACCGCAACCGCACGTAAGCAGGTGCTGGACGAGGTAGCCGACCGGCTGCTCGCCCAGCGCGCCGAGGAGGATGCGACCGCGGCTGCTGAGGCCACCGAGGCGCAGGCTGCCGATGATCAGGCACGCGGCGTGTTCCACGCCTACCTGGAAGCTCGCGAGGAGTACACGACGTTGCAGGCGACGCTGGTCGCGTCGCTGCCCGAGTTCGCCGCCTTTATGCAGCGCGTGGTCGAGGCCCGTGTCCGGCAGGAGGAGACCCTCAGCATCGCGCAGAAGCTCTGCCCAGCGGACTCGCTGCCCGCGAAGACGATGCGACTGGACATTCAGGCGGCCCGCGAGCACAACACGCAGCTGCAGGACTGGCAGACGCCGCTGGAGTCGAACGCCGCGAACGACGCCCTCGCCGCGCTGGCCCGCATCCGGCGGTTGAACGTCTAAGCATGAGCACGTCCGCCATCACGTGGGTCACCGATCGCATCTTTCTGACGACGCACTTCGTGTCGGTGGATCGCGACCGCGAGGGCCGGGTGGCGGGGATCGACCTGCCGAAGGTCACGCTGGGTCGCAGTGAGGCGCTTCGCCTTGCAGCCTGGCTCGAGGATGTGTGTCGGTGATGATCACCGACGAACGGACACGGCAGCTGCTCGGGCTGGAGCCAGGGAACCTTGTGCCGAGCGAGGTCGAGCGTGCGGATGTCCTTCGCCGCCTCGCCTGTGGCCGGTTCGTGGTCGTGGAGTCGGTGTTCGACATCTGGGAGAAGGTGCCATCGGCCCAGTGCCTCAGCGCCGAAGAGTTCGTCGGCTACCTCAGGACGCGGCTGTTCGAGCGGCGCGGCTGGGTCGTGTTCGACGGGTTGGTGTGGGCACCGGATGAGCGGTACGACATCGAGGACGAAGACGAGTGGGAGTGAGTCGCCGCCAGCGCGAATCGCACCGCTGGCCGGACACTCCGGCACGGCCTGTGATCGAGATGAAGGCCTGCCTCCGTCCAGAGTGCCTCGGGCAGATGCTCGTCACGGACGACCGTGTCTACTGCTGCAAGCATTGCCGCCTCCAGGACGCAGACCGCCGTCGTGAGGAGTGGCTAGCGCGGCAGCGCGAAGCGCAGATGGCGGAGAAGCTGGTCGAGCTACAAGCGGCGGTCGCGTGAGCGCCGTGAAAGGCGCAAAGCGAGGACCGGTCAGCGCAGAGACCCGCGCGAAGATCGCCGCTGCGACGCGCGCGCGGTGGGCCAGGGTCAAGGCTGGCGAACTGCCGAAGCCCGAGGTCGGCGCGAGGAAGCGGTGGACTGAAGGCGGCGGGAGCCGGCCAGTGTCGGCGAACGGTGCGGCGAACCCGCTGATCGTCCGTTGCGCCTGGTGCCGGTGGACGGCGGAGGGTCTTGGCACAGAGGCGATAGCCGCGCAGCGGGCGCACGCCTCGGAGATGCACGGCATCACGTACGAACGCCGCGCCGAGTTACGGCGAAGCCGGTAAATAGGCTGTACCTCTGGGGTGTTCGCCCGGATGTTGACCTGTGGTGACTGTAGGCTCTTTAGGTGGGTCAGAGCTTGCGGCGCATCATGTGGGGTCTGCCCAGCCAACCACCCAAAGGAGGCAGAGTGCCGGATCCCTGCGCGTTCGTCAGCTTCGATTTCGACCATGATGAGTCGTCGAAGAACCTCTTCGTCGGCCAGGCGAAGAAGGACTCGCCAACGCCATTCACGGTGGCAGACTGGTCGTCTAAGCAGGCGCTTCCGGAGCCAGATTGGGAGCGGCTGATCAAGCAGAAGCTTGGAAGCACGAACATGCTCATTGTCCTCGTAGGCCGGTATATGGGGACCGCTTCCGGTGTGGCCAAGGAGATCCAGTTCGCGAAGGACTGTGATGTGCCGGCGTTCGGCGTGTACGTGGATGGAGCGGGATCTTCCAGCACGCTGCCAGCGGGCCTCCAGCGGAACCGGGTGATCACGTGGACATGGCCGGGTATCGCCGCCGCGATCAATCAGATGATGGGCGAGGGCAAGAACAAGTAGCGGCCGTCAATGGCTGGCCACTGACCGGATTGCTTCGACGAAGGGCTCATCCTCGCGGCGCGTGTCCGGGCCAAGCTTCGAGAACGGGACCATCGACTCGTGGCCCTCGTTGCCCTGGATCAGCATCCACGCCACCCAGGCGTTGTGGACGTCTTCGCGGGTGACTGAAGTGCCCTTCGCGCGAGCGAGCACGGCATACAGCAGGAATAGGGTCGCGCTGTCCTCGTCCGGCAACAGGTGGGTAGGGACCTTCTGGCGGATCGCTTCGGCGGTGTCCCGAAGGTAGTTCACAGCATTAGCGCCCTGATACCGAGGGCGACGTACACGGCCGCGAAGGCCAGGGGCACGGTGATTTCCACCACGCTCAACTCGGCGTAGCGCGGCTTCTTCATCGAGATGGGGTCTTCCTCCTTTAGGAGATCCCACTCCCGCTTGAACGGCTGGAAGGCGAATCCCGCTTCTAGCTCGTTGATCACCTGGAACTTCGCCGTGTTCAACAGCCTGTAGCTGCGGATGAGGAGACCCCACGCCGCACAGAGGATGAGTCCCACAACGGCCGTGAGTACAAGACCGAACTTGTCCGGGTGCGTACTTTCCGCCGACCGCGTGGCGATGACGAGACCGGCGAACCCGGCGAGCCCGGTGTGCAGAGTGAGAAAGAAGCCATTTGCGGTGCCGCGTCGCGCGGAGATTCTGTCGGCCATCTCCACGGCCATCTTGTACAGCTCGAACGGCGAGGGTGGAACGTCGGCCATCGGATTGATCGTAGGCCGCGAAGCGGATGGTGGATGACGACTCGCCCGCCTGTCAGCGTCAACTCAAGCGACTCGGAATCGCACGGCCGCTAAGCAGCTCGTTCAACAATCTCGATTCGATAGCCATCCGGGTCGCGCACGAAGCAGAGGAAGGAGCCGCCCTCGCTGACCTGGTACGGCGGCTTCTCGGGCTCGATGCCCTGCGCCTTCAGCCGCTCGAGCGTCCCGTCGAGGTCGTCGACGCCGATCGCGATGTGGCCGTAGCCGGTCCCCATCTCGTACGTGCGGCCGTCGTGGTTGAGCGTCAGCTCGAGCACGTCGGGCTGGCCGGGCAGGCCGTAGAAGTAGTTGGTCGCCTCGAGCTCGCCGTTGCGGACGATCGGCGACTCCTTGCCCTTCTGGAACCCGAGCGCCTCGTAGAACCTGCCGCTCTTCTCGGCGTCGGTGATGCGAACCATGGTGTGGAGGTAGGTCGTCATGCCGCCATCCTAGAGGCCGCCTACCAGTCCGCGAGGACGTTGTCGCCGCCCGCGCCGGCCTCGACCGCGATCTCGAACGCCGAGAGCTGGTCGGGGTCGATCGCGTAGGTGTGCTCGGGGGCCGGATATGACCGCGACCGGACCTCGTTCGCGTAGGCGGCGACGCCCTCGCGCATCGCGGGGCCGATGTGGGCGAACTGCTTCACGAACTTCGGCATGAAGTCGGAGTCGGGGCGGATGTCGAGCAGGTCGTGGAGCACGAGCACCTGCCCGTCGCAGGCCGCCCCGGAGCCGATGCCGATCGTCGGGATCGTCAGGCGGCGGGTGATGGCCGCGGCGACGGGCTCGGGGACGCACTCGAGCACGATCGCGAAGCAGCCGGCGGCCTGGAGCGCCACGGCGGAGTCGTAGAGCGCCTTGGCCTGCTGCCACTGCCGCCCCTGGGCCTTGTGCCCGCCCAGGAACGTGGCGGTCTGTGGGGTCAGGCCGATGTGGCCCACCACCGGGATTCCCGCCGCGGTGAGCGCCGCTGCCCGCTGCACCGACTGGCCGCCGCCCTCGAGCTTCACCGCGTCGGCGCCCGCCTCCTTGATGAAGCGGCCGCCGTTTCGCACCGCGTCCTCGTCGGAGACCTGGTACGACATGAACGGGAGGTCCCCGATCACGAGCGGGCGCGTGCAGGCGCGGGAGACCGCGCGGGTGAGGACGAGCAGCTCGTCCATCGTCGCGCCGACCGTCGAGACGGCGTCGTGGCCGAGCACCGTGTTCGCGGCCGAGTCGCCGACGAGCACCATGTCCACGCCGGCCTGGTCGACGATGCGGCCGCTGGGGTGGTCGTAGGCCGTCACCATCACGATCGGGGTTCCGGCCAGCTTCATGTCGTGGAGCTGGGGCAGCGAGATCTTCATGACGCCTCCTCGAGGGCGATGTTGTCGATCAGGCGGGTGCCGCCGAACCGGGCGGCGCCGATGACGAGGGCGCCGGGCCGCGGCTGGGTGGGCGTGAAGGTGTCCGGATCGACGACGGCCAGGTAGTCGAGCTCGCCCTCGCAGGCCGACGGGTCGCGGGCGAGCAGCGCACGATGGAGCGACGGCGCCGCCTGCCGCTCCGGGGGTGAGAGATAGACGTTGCGGGACGAGATCGCGAGCCCGTCAGGCTCGCGGACGGTGCCGACCGCCCGGATGGCCACGTCGACGTCGAGGTCGGCCGTCATCCGCCGGATGACCGCGAGCTGCTGGGCGTCCTTGCGGCCGAAGTAGGCCACGTCCGGGCGCACGCGCGTGAAGAGCTTCAGCACGACAGTCGCGACGCCGTCGAAGTGGCCGGGGCGCTCGGCGCCCTCGAACACGCGTCCGAGCTCGCCGACCGACACGGTGGTCGTGAAGCCGTCCGGGTACATCTCCGCCACCCCGGGCGCGTACACCTCGTCGACGCCCTCCTCGGACGCGATGGCGCGGTCGCCGGCCTCGTCGCGGGGGTAGCGGTCGAGGTCCTCGCCCGGCCCGAACTGGGTCGGGTTCACGAACAGGCTCATCACGACGCGGTCGCACTCGGCCCGGGCGGCACGCAACAGGGCGCGGTGGCCGCCGTGCAGCGCGCCCATGGTCGGGACGAGGCCGGTCCTCACAGGAGCTCCCGGACGGCTGCCGCGCCCGCGGGCGGCACGATGGGCAGGGTGGCGCGCCCGAGCGCCCGGTAGAGGGGCTCGAGCTCGGGCCCGACGGCGCCCAGGTGAGCGGCGACGGTGGCCGCGTCGCCCCGGGCGATCGGGCCCGTCGGCGGCGCTCCGGCGACCTCGATCGTGCGGTGCTGGAGCGGGCCCAGCGCGGCCAGGGCCGTCTCCCGCTCGAGGCCGCACCGCTCGAGCAGCGACACCGCAGCGTGCGTGAGCGTGACGACGTAGTTCGAGGCGAACACGGAGGCGGCGTGGTAGGTCGGCTTGCACTCGTCGGCGAGCGCGAACGGGGTCATCCCGAGCGCACGCGCCAGGTCGGCGCCGAGCTCCCAGTCGCCGGTGACGGCCGCATGGGCGCCGTCGAGCTGGCCGGGGCCGCGCTCGGGCCAGACGGTCTGGAGCGGGTGCACGCAGGCGCGCGGGCCGGGGGCGGCGTCGAGGGCGGCGATGCTCGTCCCGCCCGAGAAGTGGACGACGCCGGCGCCGGGCTCCAGCCGCGGCGCGAGGGCGCTGCACACCTCGGCGATGGCCGAGTCCGGGGTCGCGATCAGGAGCAGGCGGCAGCCGCCCAGGTCGGGATCCTCGTCTCTGGCGACGAGGCGGGCGCCGAGGCGCGCGGCGACGACGGTGCCGACGCGGCCCGCGCCGATGACGACGGTGCTTCGGTGCAATGGGCTCCAGTTCCGTGGCGGATACCAGGCTCGCAGGCTCAGCATAGCGGCCGGTATGCTTCGCCCATGCCGATCTACGAGTACCTGTGCGCCGACTGCTCGGGCACGTTCGAGGAGCTGGTGCGGAGCGACGCGGACGACGTCCGCTGCCCCGACTGTGGCGCCTCGACGGTCACGCGCCTGCTGTCCTCGTTCGCCACTCCGCGGCCCGTGATGGCCGGCGGCGGTGGCGGCGGTGGATGTTGCGGCGGCAGCTGCGGCTGCGGCCACTGAAGCGTCCGAACCGGGTGACACAATGCGGACCGTGAGCGAAGCACCCGTCCGCGCGGCCGAGCTCGATCGGCTGACAGCCGAGTGGCAGGGATGCCAGAAGTGCGCGCTCGCCCGCACCCGGACGCAGGTGGTCGTGGGCTCGGGCCATCCCGACTCCGACCTGATGTTCGTGGGCGAGGCCCCCGGCTATCACGAGGACAGGCAGGGCGCGCCCTTCGTCGGCCAGGCCGGCAAGGTGCTCGAGTCGCTGCTCGGCTCGATCGGTCTGGCGCGCTCGCAGGTCTACATCGCCAATGTGCTGAAGTGCCGTCCGCCCGGCAACCGAGACCCCCAGCCGGACGAGATCGCCGCCTGCGAGGGGCATCTCTTCGCTCAGGTCGAGCTGATCCGGCCGAAGGTGATCTGCACGCTCGGCAACTTCGCGACGAAGCTCCTGTCCGGGCAGCCGCACGGGATCACCCGCGTCCACGGCCGCGCCCAGCCGCGCCGGATCGCGGGCGTCGACCTCGTGCTCTACCCGATCTTCCACCCGGCCGCCGCGCTCTACACGCCGGCGATGATGGAGACCCTGCGGGCCGACTTCGCCAAGCTGCCCGAGCTGCTGACCGGCGTGCCCGCGGCGCCGCCGCCCCCGCCGCCGGTGGCCCGCGAGGCGCCGCCCCCGGTCGCCGAGCCCGAGCCCGAATACGCGCAGCTGGGGCTCTTCTAGCGCCGACGACACCGAGCGCGTGGGCGCGGCCGTGGCGGCCGTGCTCGCCGCCGGCGACGTCGTCCACGTCTCGGGCGATCTGGGCGTCGGGAAGACGGTGTTCGTCCGCGGCGCCTGCCGGGCGCTGGGGGTGGCGGGGCCCGTCACGAGCCCCACGTACACCGTCGGCAACCTCTACCGGACGGCGGGCGTGCCGGTCGCCCACCTCGACCTCTACCGCTCGGCCGGCGTCACGGTCGAGGAGGCTGCCGATCTCGAGCCGTACTTCGACGGCACCATCTGCTTCGTCGAGTGGCCCGACGCCGGCGTGGGCATGCTGCCCCCGCCGCGCCTGCTGGTCGAACTGCGGGTGGGGGAGGGCGATGCTAGGCTGATCGAGCTTCGAAGCAACGATGCGGAGCTGCTCCACGCGATTGGTGACCCTCTCGTTTGATACCGCGACCGACGTCGCGACGGCCTGCGTGAGCTCGGACGGCGAGGTGCTGGGGGAGTCGGCGAGTGCCGGCCGCTCCGTCGGCGCCCAGCGGCTGCTCGACGACGTGCACGGCCTGCTCGAGCGTGCCGGCATGGCGCCGGGCGACGTCGACCTGATCGTCGCCGGCACCGGCCCGGGCACGTTCACCGGCCTGCGCATCGGTCTGGCGACGGCGCGCGCGCTCGGCTTCGCACTGGGCGTGCCCGTCCGCGGCGTCTCGACGCTCGCCGCGCTGCGCGCCCCCGGCGAGGTGGACGTGGCCTGCATCGACGCCCGGCGGGGCGAGGTCTTCTGCGGCGGGCCGGGGATCGAGCCGCAGGCCGTCGATCCGGCCGCGCTCGCGGCGCTGCTCCCGGCCGGCGCGACCGTCGTCGGCGACGGGGCCGTTCGCTACCGCGATGTGCTCGAGGCCGCCGGCGCCCGCATCCCGCCCGACGACTCCCCGCTGCACGTCCCGCACGCCCGCCATCACGCCGCGCTGGCCGCGGCCGCCGGCCCGCCCGAGCCGTGCTACCTGCGCGCGCCGGACGCCGACCGCAGTCTCGCGATGAAGGCGGCCGGATGATCACCGCCGTCGAGCTGCGGCCGCTGAAGACGTCGGACCTGGACGCGATCGAGGAGGTCGAGCGGGCCTCGTACCCGACCCCCTGGTCGCGGTCGATGTTCGCGGGCGAGCTCTCGAAGCCGAGCGGCATCTGCCTCGGCGCCTTCCAGGGTGAGGACATGCTCGGGTATCTGATCGTCGCCCGGTACGTGGACGCGTGGCACGTGATGAACGTCGCCGTCGACCCGGCCTGGCGCGGGCGCGGGGTCGCCCGGGCGCTGCTCGACAAGCTGTTCGAGCTGACCGGCGACGACATCGAGCGCGGCTACACGCTCGAGGTGCGCGTCTCCAATCGCATCGCGATCCACCTGTACGAGTCGCTCGGGTTCGTGGCCACCGGCGTGCGCAGGGGCTACTACACGGACAACCGCGAGGACGCGCTCATCATGTGGCGCGACCCCGAGCCCGCGTGATCCTCGGCATCGAGACGTCCTGCGACGAGACGGCGGCGGCGGTCGTCACCGCCGACGGTGTGGTGCGTGCGAACGTGGTCTCGTCGCAGGCGCAGCTGCACGCGCGCTATGGTGGCGTCGTTCCGGAGGTGGCGTCGCGGCGGCACCTGGAGCTCGTCGTCCCGGTGGTCGAGGAGGCGCTGGCGGAGGCGGGCGCGACGCTGGACGACATCGAGTCGGTGGCGGTGACGGAGGGGCCGGGCCTGATCGGGGCGCTCCTCGTCGGGCTTTCGGCCGCCAAGGCGATCGCGTTCGCCCGCGGGCTCCCGTTGATCCCGGTCGACCACCTGCACGGCCACCTGGCGGCGCTCTACCTCGCGCCCGACCCGGTCGAGCCGCCGTTCCTGGCCCTGCTTGCCTCTGGCGGCCACACGCTGATCGTCGAGGTCACCGACCGCCGCGGCTACCGCGTGATCGGCGGAACGCTCGACGACGCCGCCGGCGAGGCGTTCGACAAGGGCGCCCGCCTGCTCGGCCTCGGGTATCCGGGCGGGGCGAAGCTCGAGCGGCTCGCGGCCGGCGGCGACCCGGAGGCCCACGCGTTTCCCACCGGCATGTCGGGCAAGCCGGGCTACGACCTCTCGTTCAGCGGCCTGAAGACCGCCCTGCGCTACGCCCTCGCGCGCGAGCCCGACGCCGATCATGCCGACCTGGCGGCCTCCTACCAGGCGGCGATCGTCCGCTCGCTCCTCGAGCGCACCGCCTCGGCGGTCGTGGACACCGGGGCGACGACCCTGGCCGTGGTCGGCGGGGTTGCCCGCAACGGCGCCCTGCGGGAGGCGTTCGCCGACCGGTGCCGGAAGCTGGGCGTGCGCCTGGCCCTGGTCGCGCCGGAGCTCTGCACCGACAACGCGGCGATGATCGCGAGCGCCGCCCGCTACACCGACCCGATCGCGTTCCCTGGCTACCTGGGCCGGGACGCATACGCGACCGCGTCGTGAGCGTCGAGGTGCGCGTCTACTCGGCGGCGGGGTGCCACCTGTGCGACGTGGCCAAGGAGATCCTCGTCCGCGAGCGCGAGGCTCGCGGGTTCGACCTCATCGAGGTGGACATCACCGGCGACGACGAGCTCGAGGCGGCCTACCGGGAGCAGATCCCGGTCGTGTTCGTGGCGGGACGCAAGGCGTTCAAGTACCACGTCGACGTGGCCGAGCTGCATCGCCGCCTCGATGCGGCCGCGGCCGCAGGCTGAGACCCGCCAGGGCACCGGCGCGGGTGCGAAAACGCCGTGGCTACACTGGAGACATCGTGTTGCACGCCCCCGCTTCGAAGGAGAAACCTTTGGAATCCGAGCGCCTGACGGTCGGCGTCGCCGCCCGCCTCTCGCGTTACCTGCAGGTGCTGACGCAGGCGAAGAAGATGGGGCGCGACTCGATCTCGTCGCAGGAGATCGGCGAGTACACGAACGTGAACGCCACCCAGATTCGGCGCGACCTGTCCGGGTTCGGCAAGTTCGGCAAGCGCGGCGTGGGCTACAACATCGACTACCTGGTCACCGAGATCCGCAAGATCCTGCGGACGTCGGGGCAGCACAACATCGTCCTGATCGGCGCCGGGCGGCTGGGCTCCGCGATCGCGTCGTCGCCGACGTTCGCCGACCACGGGTTCAACATCGCCGGCGTCTTCGACTCCGACCCGGCCAAGATCGGCACGAGCATCGGCGACCGTCAGGTGCAGGCCGTGTCCGACCTGCCCGGCGCGGTGCGCGACCGCAACATCATCGTGGGCGTCCTGGCCGTGCCCGAGGAGGCCGCCCAGGAGGCGGCCGACATGCTGGTCGCCGCCGGGGTCAAGATCATCTTCAACTACTCCGACGCGCTGATCGACACGCCGCCCGACGTGACCGTGCACCGGTCGAGCCCGGTCGTCGAGATCCTGCACGCGCTGTACTTCCACCTGACCTAGCGACTGAATAAACGGGGTCAGACCCCGTTTATTCACGGGGCACGAGTAGCCTCTACCCGTGCGCCTGATCCTGTGGCACGGCTACCTGCTCGAGGGCACGGGCTCGAACATCTACACCCAGCACATCGCCCGCGCCTGGGGGCGGCTCGGGCACGAGGTCGTGGTCGTCTGCCAGCAGCTGCGGGCCGAGCGGTTCGACCTCGGGCCGCGTGTGCGGGTCGTGCGTCCGGACGTCGGCCCGCTGCTACCCGTGTTCGTGCTCGACCGCTACGAGGGCATCGAGGCCCGTCACGTCCCCGACATGACGGCCGCCGAGCTCGACCGGTTCACGGCCGCGAACGTCGAGGCGATCCGGGCCGAGCTCGCCGCCGCACCGACCGAACTCGTGCTCGCGAACCATGCCATCATGGGCGGCCCGGTCGCCTCGGCGGCCTGCGAGGGCGGGACGCCGTACGCGGTAAAGGTGCACGGCTCGGAGCTCGAGTACGCGATCCGCGGGAGGCCCGCGCTTGCCGATCTCGCCCGCGACGGGCTCGCCGGCGCGGCGGCGGTGTACGCGGGGTCCGAGCACATCGTGTCGGTGACCGAGGAGCTCCTGGGGGAGGGCCGCTACCGCGAGGCGATGCGGATCGTTCCGCCCGGCGTGGACACCGACGGGTTCGCGCCCGGCCGGGGGTCGATGCCGGAGCTGCGGCGGCTGCTCGATGCCGGGGCCGGGCCGGGATGGGCGGAGCCGGCCGAGCGCGCCGCCGACCCGGGCGCGGCCGCGGCGCTCGAGGGCGTCGGGCGCTTCGTCCTCTACTTCGGCAAGCTCATGCGCCAGAAGGGCGTCCACCTGCTGCTCGAGGCGTGGCACGAGGTCGGCCCGCGGCACCCCGGCGTGGGGCTCGTGGTCGTCGGCTTCGGCGACGCCCGGGCCGACCTCGAGGAGGCCGCCCCGCCGGGCACGATCTTCACCGGCGCGATGGATCACGAGCAGCTGCAGCTGCTCGTCCCGCTGGCCGAGGCGGTCGTCGTGCCCTCGGTGCTGCCCGAGGCGTTCGGGATGGTCGCCGCCGAGGCGGCCGCCTGCGAGGTGCTCCCGATCGTCTCCGACCACTCGGGCCTGGCCGAGGTCGCGGCAGGGCTTGGCGAGGCCGGCATCACCTTCGACGGGTCGAGCGCCGACCTGGCGCGGCGGCTGGACGCGCTGCTCGCCCTCCCCGCGCAGGAGCGGGCGCGGCTCGGGGCCCTCGCGCGCGCCGCCGTCGTCGCCCGCTGGAGCTGGGAGGGGATCGCACGGCGCCTGATCGACGACGCCCTCGCGTAGGCCTCAAGCCGCTTCCCCCGCCCGCCGATACCCCGCTCGTGAACGCATCCGTCCCCCGCGGACTGCGGCGACTTGCCCTTCCCTTCCGCCGACGCAAGGCCGCCGCCGCGGACCCGTTCCGGACGCTCTGGGAGGCGTCCTTCGAGCCGCTTCTGGCCCATGTCGACGGGCAGATCGTCGACGTGAACCCGGCCTTCACGCAGACCTTCGGCTACTCCGCCGACGAGGCGCTCGCGCTGAGCGTGCTCGACCTGGCCGCGCCCGCCGAGCGGGCGGCGCTGGGCGAGCGCATCCGCATCGGCGAGCCCGCGCCGTTCGAGCTGATCGGCGCCACCAAGGCCGGCGCGCCGTGCTATCTCGAGGTCTCGGCCCGGCAGGTGCCCCGCGAGGAGTGGGGCATGCTCGCGGTGCGCGACGTCACCGACCGGCGCCAGGCCGAGGAGGAGGCGGGCGTGCTCGCGTTCCAGTACGCGGCCGACCTCACCGTCGTCGCCGAGGTGGCCCGGCGGTTGCCGCGGACGGCCGACGCCGCCTCGGCCCGCACCGCGATCTGCGAGGCCGCCCTCGAGGTGTGCGACGGCGCCATGGCCGTGCTCATGGAGCCGGACGGCTCCGGCAACCTGGTGTCGACGGCGGTCGCCGGTGCCCATTCCGAGCCGCTGATGGTGCCGATGGATCACACGAGCTCCGCCACGGCCCAGGTGTTCGCGTCGCGGGAGCCGTTCTTCGCCGACCTCTCCACCCACGGCGGCGTCTCGCCCCAGCTGGTCGAGGCCTCGGGCCTGGTCACCGCGCTGTGGCAGCCGGTGCTGCGCGATGGCGATCCGGTCGGGGTGCTGCTCGTTGCCTGGGACCGGCACGTCACGCTGATCTCCGACCGCGCCGCGGCGGTGGTGGGCCTGTTCGCCGCCGAGGCGGCGGTCGCCATCGAGCGCGTCGACATCCTCGCGCGGCTGGACGAGCTGAACACGGCCCTGGCCCAGCAGGTCGAGGCGCTGCGGCTCTCGGATCAGTTCAAGTCGGACTTCGTCTCGAGCGTCTCGCACGAGCTGCGCACGCCGCTCGCGTCGATCCTCGGCTACACGGACATCCTCGTGAACGGCGAGCTGGGGGAGATGACGCCCGACCAGGCCGAGTTCCTGGACATCATCGACCAGAACGCGCGCCGGCTGCTCACGCTGATCAATGACCTGCTCACGCTCTCGGGGCTCGAGAGCGGGCGAATGGTGATCCGGCCCGAGCCGGTCGACCTGCGCGAGCTCGTGCGCGGGAACGTGCACATGCATGCGCCGGCGGTGGTTGCCCATCGCCAGCAACTCGACGTGCGTGTACCGGACGAGCCCGTCACCGCCGTCGTCGACGCCGACCGGATCTCACAGGTGCTCTCGAACCTCGTCTCCAACGCGATCAAGTTCACGCCGGACGAGGGCAGCCTCCGCATCGAGCTCGCCGTCGACGGCCGGGATGCCGTCCTGCACGTCGGGGACTCCGGCATCGGGATCTCCGAGGCCGACCGCGAGCGCCTCTTCGAGCGGTTTTTCCGGGCCGGGAACGCCGTCGAGCAGGCGATCCCGGGCACGGGCCTCGGCCTCGCGATCTGCAAGGGCATCGTCGACGCCCACGCCGGCCATCTCTGGCTCGAGTCCGCGCTGGGCGAGGGCACGACGGTGACCGTGCGGCTTCCGCTGGCCGCCTGACCCAGGGCCTAGTGTGGCGGGGGCGGTTTGGGCGCCGGCTTCGGCTTGGGTGGAGGTGGCGGAGCCGGCTTGGGCGCGGGCTTCGGCTTGGGTTGGGGCGCTGGAGCCGGCGTGGGGGCGGGCGTCGGCTTCGGCGCGGGCTTTGGCTTGGCCGGCGTGGGTGTGCTCGGCGGTGGGTTGGCCGGCCTCGACGGGCCGGTCCTGGCGGCCTTCCTGCGATGGCGCGCCACCACCTCGATCACGCGTGGGGCGGCTGTCACGGTCTGGCTCGCCGTCACCGTGTCGCTCGACGTGACGGCCCGCGTCACCGTCACCGTCTGCGCCGGCAGCGCATGGCCGCGGATGGAGGTCGTCACGGTCTCGATCTGAAACAGATGCGCGGCGTGCGACCCGCCGGTGGCCACGCCCATGAGCAGGCCGCCGGCGAGGCACGCGACACATGCGGACACCATCAACGCAAGCCGTGCCGGATTCACGTGCATCGCCCACCCCCGCCCGTCGCCCGGTCCGCCAGGCCAGGCGGACCTTGACAGGTTACTGCGAAGGAGCCCGATCCTCCACACGAAGATGCGGTTCGCCCCGGGCGGGTATCGTGCCACGGCCGATGGGTGAGACCCCCAAGATCACCGACCCGGTCGAGGCGCTGGCCGCCGCCCGGGCGTCGTTCGAGGCCGGCGACGACTTCACCGTGGGCGTCGAGGAGGAGTTCGCGATCCTCGACCGCGAACGGCTGAACATGACCGCCGGGTTCGAGCGCTTCGACGCCGCCGCGAAGACCGGCCCCCTGGCCGGGATGGTGGCCGGGGAGCTGATCCGGTCCGAGGTCGAGGTGCGTACGGGCCGGTGCGAGTCCTTCCCGGAGGCGGCCGAGACGATGGCGCACAGACGGCTCGACCTCATGGACGTGGCCGACCGGCTCGGATACCGGCTTTCGGCGACGGGGACGCACCCGTTCGCGCGCTGGCAGGACCAGGAGGTGATCGACACCCCGCACTATCATCTGGTCGAATCGACGCTGCGCTACGTCGCCTGGCGCAACAACACCTTCGGCATCCACGTGCACACCGGCATCCGCGGGGCCGACCGTGCGATTGCCGTCAATAACGCCCTGCGCTCGGTCCTGCCCGAGCTGCTGGCTGCGTCGTGCAGCTCGCCCTGGCTGGAGGGCCGCCACACCCACCTGCAGTCGACGCGCACACAGATCTTCACCCGCTTCTTCCCCCGCTGCGGGGTGCCCGACGCGTTCGACGGCTGGGGCGAGTACGACCGCTTCGTGCGGTTCCTGATCGCGACCCGCTCGATCCGCGAGCACACCGAGATCTGGTGGAGCGTGCGCCCGCACCAGGCGTTCCCGACCGTCGAGGTGCGCATCTGCGACGCCCAGCCGGAGTTCTCGCGAGCGGTGGCGCTGGCCGGGCTGATGACGGCCCTCTCGGCCCACTACGCGCGCGGGTTCGACGAGGGCCGGCCGCTCCCCGCGCACCCCCACCGCTTGATCGAGGAGAACATGTGGCGGGCGATCCGGTGGGGGATGACCGGGGAGCTGATCGACCTCGACGCGGGCGCTGCCGTGCCGGCCCGGGCGCGCCTGGAGGCGCTCGTCGACGAGGTGGGCGAGGTCGCCGCGGATCTGGGCATCGCGCCGTATCTGGGAGCGCTGTCGGAGCCGACCGCGGCCGAGGTCTACGGGGCCGAGCTCGAGGCGGGGGCGACGGTCGAGGACGTGTGGCCGCGGGCCGTCGAGCGCACGCGTGAGTCCGTGGTGGAATGGCTGTCCGTCAGGGAGGAGGGGACGGGATGAGCGACCCCGAGCAGAACGTCCAGGAGGCGGCTGCCGAGTTCATGCGCACCGTGCCGGTGCAGGACGTGATCGTCTCGATGGTGCAGACGGTCTTCGACGTCGGCTACCGGCGCACGGGACTCGTCGGCGACGGCGGAGAGCGCGATCTGGCCCAGACCGCGCTCGCGATCGAGACCGTGCGCGCGCTGCTGCCGGTGCTCGAGCGGGTGCTGGAGCCCGCGTCGATGACGGCGCTGCGATCGGCGCTCTCGGAGCTGCAGCTCGCCTATGCCGAGGCGGGGAAGGAGCCCGCAGCGGGGAAGGCGGCCGGCCCGGAGGAGCCCGCGGCCGGCGAGGGCGAGCCGCCGCCGCCGTCCGAGAGCCGCATCGCGCCCGAGCGGCCGAAGATCTGGACACCCGGAGGTGATGTATGAGCGCGACGGCGGAGATCGGCGTGTTCGGGGGATCGGGGTTCTACTCGTTCCTCGAGCGCGCTGAGGAGGTGACGGTCGACACGCCCTACGGGCCCACGTCCGACCGCTTCACGATCGGCGAGATCGGCGGCAGGCGGGTGGCGTTCCTGCCCCGCCACGGCCGCAACCACCAGCTCCCGCCGCACGCGATCCCCTACCGGGCGAACCTGTGGGCGATGCGCGAGCTCGGCGTGCGGCGCCTGATCGGCCCCTGCGCCTCCGGCAGCCTGCAGAAGGACCTGCCGCCCGGCACGTTCGTCGTCTGCGACCAGTTCGTCGACCGCACGAGCGCGCGCAAGGACACCTTCTACGACGGCCCCGTAACGACGCACGCGTCGGCAGCCGATCCGTACTGCCCCGACCTGCGCACGATCCTGCTCGAGACCGGCCGGGCGCAGGGGCTCGACATCCGCGACGGCGGCACCGTCGTCGTGATCCAGGGCCCGCGCTTCTCGACCCGGGCGGAGAGCAAGTGGTTCTCGGCGATGGGCTGGGGGGTCATCAACATGACCGCCTATCCCGAGGGGTGGCTCGCCCGCGAGCTCGGCCTCTGCTACGCGAACGTCTCGCTCATCACCGACTACGACGTCGGCCTCGAGGACGACCCGAACATCGAGCCGGTCAGCCACGAGGCGGTCGTGAAGGTGTTCACCGAGAACAACGACCGGCTGCGCCGGCTGCTGTTCGAGGCGATCCCGAAGATCGGGGCGCAGCCCTCGGACATCTGCGCGACCGCGCTCGAGGGCGCGCGCTTTTAACCGTGGGGGCACCCCATGGTTCGACCGGACCGTGAGAGGCTAGCGGGATGCCGACGTTCCAGGGTTCGGAGGCCCGTATCCACTACGTCCAGCACGGCGAGGGGCCGGACATCCTCTGGGTGTCGGGCGGCGGCGGCCTCGCCACCGACTGGCACCCGTACCAGATCCCCTTCTTCGAAGGCGAGTTCCGCAACACCACCTTCGACAACCGCGGCGTCGGCAGCACCGAGTGCGACGTCCCCATGCCCTGGCCGCTCGAGACGTTCGCCCGCGACGCCGCGGAGCTGATCGAGGCGGTCTGCACGCCGCCGGTCGCGATCGTCGGGCTCTCGCTCGGCGGGGCGATCGTCCAGCAGGTGGCGATCGACCGGCCCGACCTCCTGCGCTGCGCCATCACGATGGGCACCGGCGCCCGCAGCATCGGCTGGGGCTGGGACTACCAGGAGGCCGAGATCGAATGGCGCAAGCAGGGGCACCGGCTGGACGGGCCGATGGCGGTGGCCCACCATGCGATGATGATGTTCCCGGCCAAGGTGCTGGGCAACCGGGAGCTGTGGCCGAAGCTGCGCGCGGACCTCGCGGCGTGGCTCGAGACGGACGACGCCGAGAGCTCACTCATCCCGCAGTGGGAGGCGAGCCTGCTCTACGACCAGATGGAGGCGCTCCCCGACTGCCCGGTGCCGATGCACGTGATCGCCTTCTCGGAGGACGTCCAGGCCCCGCCCCAGGACGGGATGGAGCTGGCCGAGGTCGCCGGCAACGGCCATTACCACGAGTTCGAGGGCATGGGTCATTGCTCGATCTACGGCCACGCGCAGGACGTGCTCAACCCGTTCATCCGCGAGCTCGTGCTGCGGTACGCCTGACCGGGCGGGCGCGCTCTAGCGGGATTTGAAAACCGAGTCCGCTGTTACAATCCCGCGGCTCATTTTTCCGCCTTCCGTCCCTCGGTTTAACAGCAAGGAGTCCACCACGTGAGTTCGCTCGCTAGCCATGCCGTGCTGATCTCTCTCGTCTGCGGCGCGCTCGCGGTCGTGTACGGCCTCGCCCTCACCCGCTGGGTGCTCAGCCAGTCGCCGGGCACCGAACGGATGCAGGAGATCTCCGGTGCGGTGCAGGAGGGCGCCGCCGCCTACCTGAAGCGCCAGTACACCACCATCGCCGGCGTCGCCGTGGTCGTCTTCATCCTGATCGGTATCGCCGGGATATGGACGGACGACCTGGGCTGGAAGGTGGCCTTCGGGTTCCTGATCGGCGCGGTGCTCTCGGCGCTCACGGGCTTCATCGGCATGAACGTCGCCGTGCGCTCGAACGTGCGCACCGCCGAGGCGGCCAAGACCGGCCTCGCCCCGGCGCTGTCGGTGGCCTTCAAGGGCGGCACGGTGACGGGCATCCTCGTCGTCGGCCTCGGCCTGCTCGGCGTGGGCGCGTACTTCGGCATCCTGGACGCGATCGGAAGCGGCAGCCAGTCGCACCGCGACCTCGAGACCACGAGGGCGCTCGTCGGCCTCGCGTTCGGCGGCTCGCTGATCTCGGTGTTCGCCCGGCTCGGCGGCGGCATCTTCACGAAGGCCGCCGACGTCGGCGCCGACCTGGTCGGCAAGATCGAGGCGGGCATCCCCGAGGACGATCCCCGTAACCCGGCGGTGATCGCCGACAACGTGGGCGACAACGTCGGCGACGACGCCGGCATGGCCGCCGACCTGTTCGAGACGTACGCCGTGACCGTCGTGGCCTCGATGTTCCTGGGCGCGCTGTTCGGCAACCACGACGCCGTCATGCTCCCGCTCCTCCTGGCCGCGTTCTCGATCCCGGCATCGATCGTCGGGACGTTCCTCGTCCGCCTGTACGGCAACATGAGCGTCATCTCCGCGCTCTACGTCGGGGTGATCGTCTCGGCGGTGCTCTCGGCGATCATCTACATCCCGGTCGTCCTGAACGTCGCCAAGCACTTCGGCGGCTTCACGGACGGGGCGAGCGCGGGCAAGATCTACTTCTGCGGCCTGATCGGGCTCGTCATCACCGCCCTGATCGTCGCGATCACCGAGTACTACACCGGCACCCGCTTCGGGCCCGTGAAGCGGATCTCGCAGCAGTCGGAGACCGGCCACGCGACGAACATCATCGCCGGCCTGGCGGTGGGCATGCAGGCGACCGCCCTGCCCGTGATCGTGATCGCGGTCGGCACCGTGGCGTCGTTCAAGCTGGCGGGGATCTACGGCATCGCGATCGCCGTCACGGCGATGCTCTCGATGGCCGGCATGGTCGTGGCGCTCGACGCGTTCGGGCCGATCACCGACAACGCCGGCGGGATCGCCGAGATGGCCGACCTGCCGCACGAGGTGCGTGACAACGTGACCGACCCGCTGGACGCCGTCGGCAACACCACCAAGGCGGTCACCAAGGGCTACGCGATCGGTTCCGCCGGCCTGGCGGCGCTGGTGCTGTTCCAGTCCTACAGCGACGAGCTCGGCCGGAAGGTGGGCGGGCCCGTCACGTTCACGATCAACGACCCGTGGGTGCTCGCGGGGCTCCTGATCGGCGGCCTGATGCCCTTCCTGTTCGCGTCGCTCGCGATGGACGCGGTCGGCCGCACCGGCGGTCTGGTGGTGCAGGAGGTGCGGCGCCAGTTCCGCGAGATGCCGGGGATCATGGAGGGCACCACCCGCCCGGACTACGCCCGCTGCGTCGACCTCGTGACGCGCTCCGCGATCCGCGAGATGCAGCTCCCGGCCCTGATCCCGGTGGCCGTGCCGATCATCGTCGGCCTGATCTCCTACCAGGCCCTCGGCGGCCTGCTCGTGGGGACGATCGTGACCGGCCTCTTCCTGGCCATCTCGATGACATCGGGCGGCGGCGCCTGGGACAACGCGAAGAAGCTGATCGAGGACGGCGCCCATGGCGGCAAGGGCTCGGACGCCCACGCCGCGTCGGTCACCGGCGACACGGTCGGCGACCCCTACAAGGACACCGCCGGTCCTGCGATCAACCCGATGATCAAGATCACGAACATCGTGGCGATCCTGATCATCCCGCTGCTGGCGCGCTGAAAAACCGGGGACTGTCCCCGCGTTGCCGCGGGGACAGTCCCCATCTCGTCCAGCCGCCATAATGGCCGAATGCCGCTGAAGCGCCGTCATGCCGGGGGCCTCACCCGGGTCCTCGGGACGGCGGCGCTGTTCTCCACGGCCTACGGGAACGTCGGCTCCTCGATCTACTACGCGCTCGGCCTGGTCACGGTCTATGCGCTCGGGATGACGCCGATCGCGTTCGCGATCTCGGGCGCCATCTTCTTCTTCACCGCGGTCACGTACGCCGAGGCGACCGCGCGGTTCCCCGAGGCCGGCGGCTCGTCGTCGTTCACGCGCCACGCCTTCAACGAGGCGGTGTCGTTCTTCGCCGGCTGGGCGCAGATGCTGAACTACACGGTGACGATCGCGATCTCGGCGATCTTCGTCCCGCACTACCTGAACAAGTTCAACCTGGGCGTGAACCTGATCGGGCACCCGTGGGACATCGTGGGCGGCGCGATCGTGGTCGGCCTGCTGGTCGCGATCAACATCGTTGGCGTCAAGGAGGCGGCGGGGCTGAACATCTTCCTCGCCCTGACCGACCTGGGCACGCAGGCGCTGCTCGTGCTGATCGGCCTCTTCACCGTGCTCAGCCCGAGCACGCTGGTGGACAACGTGCACCTGGGCACGGCGCCGACGTGGAGCAACTTCATCGTCTCGATCCCGGTGGCGATGGTCGCCTACACGGGCATCGAGACCGTCTCGAACATGGCCGAGGAGGCGATCGACCCACCCCGGCACGTCCCGAGCGCGATCATGTACGTCGTCCTGGCGGTGTTCGCGATCTACGCGTTCCTGCCGTCGGTGGCCCTGTCGGCGCTCCCGGTGCAGCCGGCCACGCAGCAGCAGGTGGCGAACTCCAAGAGCTCGGTGCTGGCCTGCCCGAAGGCGGTGAAGCTGCACGAGCCGACGTCCGACCTGGCCTGCAAGTACGCCGGCGACCCGGTCGCCGGCCTGGTCGAGCACCTGACCATTCCGGACACGATCAAGGAGGGGATGGGCTACTACGTGGCCCTGCTGGCGGCGACGATCCTGATCATCGCGACCAACGCCGGCATTATCGGCGTCTCGCGGCTGACGTACTCGATGGGCCAGCACCGCCAGCTGCCCGAGGTGATCCGCCACGTCCATCCGCGCTTCAACACGCCCTACGTGGCCATCGTGCTCTACAGCGTGATCGCGATCTTCCTCATGATCCCGCCGGGGGCGACGGCCTTCCTGGGGAACCTGTACGCGTTCGGCGCCATGCTCTCGTTCACGCTCGCGCACGCGTCGGTGATCCAGATGCGGCGGACGATGTCGGCCGCCGACATGCCGTGGCGGGGGCCGATGTCGGTGCGGATCGGCTCGTACGACGCGCCCGTGTTCGCCTTCCTCGGGCTGATCGGCACCGGCGCGTCCTGGTTCGTCACGGTCGGCCTGCACTTCTCCGACGGCGTCGCCCCGGTGGGCATCGCGTGGCTCGTCATCGGGATGGTCGTCTACGTCTTCTACCGCCGCGCCCAGCACCTGCCGCTGACCGAGACGGTGCTCGCCGAGCGGGTCGCGACCGGGCCGGCGGTCGAGGTCGAGTACCGCTCGATCCTCCTGCCGCTCACCCCGCACCGGGTGACGGACGAGATGACGGCGACCGCCCTGCGGCTCGCGGCCGAGTCCGGGACGAAGCTCGTCGCCCTCTATCCCATCCCCGTCCCGATGAACCTGCCGCTCTCGGCGCCCATGGACGACGCCGTGAGGAAGGCCGAGCACGAGCTGGGCGAGGCCGCCGCCCTCGGGCGCCAGTACGGCGTGGCCGTGATCCCGCGCATCGTGCGGACGCGCAACGTCGGCGAGGCGATCGTCGACGAGGCCCGGCGGCGGCGGGCGGAGATCATCGTGCTGGGCGCCGAGCAGCGCAAGCGCGGGGGCGAGCGGATGTTCGGGAGGGTGATCGACTACGTGCTGCGGAACGCCGACTGCCGGGTGATGGTCGGCACCCAGCCGACGGGGTGAGCCGATGCTGCGCCTGAACCGGATCATCTCGATCGCGTTCATCGTGATCGGGATCGTCCTCATCATCGAGACGGCCGTCCAGGGCCCGCACGGGTTCCCGGTCGGCTACCTGGCCGGGGTCGTCTTCATCGCCCTGGGCCTGCTCCGGCGGCGGGCGCTGCGCCCTCCGGGAGCGCGGTGAGGCCTGTCGATTTCGTCCGCCGCCGTTCGTCCATGAGGGTGAGGCCGGATCCCGGCCGCGAACGACGAAGGGAGACGCCATGAAGTACCTGCTTGCCATCTACGCCGACGAGGCCGAGTGGAACGACCTCGGCGACGACGGCCGTCAGGCCATGTACGAGGAGTACTCGCGGGTGTCGGAGGACATGGGCCGGCGCGGCATGCTGATCGACGGCGCGGAGCTGCGCCCGACGAGCGCGGCCACGACCGTGCGCGTCCGCGACGGCCGGGCGCTCGTGACCGACGGCCCGTTCGCCGAGACGAAGGAGCAGCTGGGCGGCTACTTCGTGGTCGACTGCGAGTCGCTGGACGAGGCCATCGAGGCGGCCGGGACGCTCCCGACCGCCCGGCACGGGTCGATCGAGGTGCGGCCATTGGTGGAGCGGTAGCACCGGACGCGGCCGCCGAGGCGTTCCGCGACCACTGGGGGCGCGCCGTGGCGGCGCTCATGCGCCGCTTCGGCGACGCCGACCTGGCCGAGGAGTCGGTGCAGGAGGCGTTCGGCCGCGCCGCCGCCCGGTGGCCGGCCGACGGGACACCGGCGTCGCCGATCGGCTGGATCGTCGCGACGGCCGGGAACGTCGCCATCGACCGCCTCCGCCGCGAGCGGGCGCTGCGCGAGCGGCTCCCGGCCCTCGCGGCGGAGCCCGCCCGGCCCGATCCGGACCCGTTCGAGGAGCAGGATGCCGTGCCCGACGACCGACTTGAGCTGATCTTCACCTGCTGCCACCCGGCCCTCTCGGCCGAGGCCAGCGTGGCCCTGACGCTGCGGCTGGTGGCGGGCCTGACGACCGCCGAGATCGCCCGCGCCTTCCTGGTCCCCGAGCCCTCGATGGCGCAGCGGCTGGTGCGGGCGAAGGCGAAGATCCGGATGGCCGGCATCCCGTTCCGGCGTCCGCCCGGCCACCTGCTGGCCCAGCGGCTCGATCACGCGGCGGCCGTGATCTACCTCGTGTTCAACGAGGGCTACTCGGCCTCGTCCGGCGGCGACGTCGTCCGCCGCGACCTGTGCGAGGAGTCGATCCGGCTCGCGCGCCTGCTCGTCTCGCACCTCCCGGCCGAGCCCGAGCCGCGCGGCCTGCTCGCGCTCATGCTGCTCCATCATGCCCGCGCCGCCGCCCGGACGACGGCGGGCGGCGACATCGTCCTGCTCGAGCACCAGGACCGCAGCCGCTGGGATGCCGCGATGATCCGGGCGGGATCGGCCGAGCTGCGCCGGGCCGAACGGGCCGGCGCGCCGGGGCCCTACCAGCTCCAGGCCGCGATCGCCGAGCAGCACGCCCGGGCGCGGGCGTTCGCCGAGACGGACTGGGCGCGCGTCGCGGAGCTCTACGCCCTGCTTGCGGCGCTCGCGCCCTCGCCGGTCGTCGAGCTGAACCACGCCGCGGCCGTGTCGATGGCGGACGGCCCGGCGCGCGGACTCGAGCTGGTCGACGCGCTGGCGGCGGCGGGCGCGCTCGCCCGCTATCACCTGCTGCACGCCGCGCGCGCGGACATGCTGCGGCGGCTCGACCGCCCCGGCGACGCGCTCGCGGCGTACACGCGCGCGCTGGAGCTCGCTCCCGGGGAGGCCGACCGCGCGTTCCTGGAGCGCCGCCGCGCCGAGATGCGCAGCGCGATGCGCTAGCGCCCGCCAAACGGGGTCAGACCCCTTCCGGCGGGTCCGAACGTGTCAGTATCCTCCGCGCGATGGCGCGCAAGATCCCGTCTCTGGGCCGGTTCCTGGGCGCCCCGGCGCTCTACGCGATGGCGTACGGGGAGATCTCCTCGTCGCTCTACTACGCCCTCGGTCTGACGGCGGTCTACGCCCTCTCGCTGACGCCGATCGTCTTCATCGCCGCCGGCATCCTGTTCGCGTTCGCCGCCGCGGCGTACGCCGAGGGCGGCGCCACCATCCCCGAGCCGGGCGGATCGGCGGCACTGGCGCGGCGGGCGTGGGGCGATCTCGTCGGCTTCATCGCCGGCTGGGCCACGGTGCTCGATTTCGTCATCGCGATGTCGCTCTCGGCGCTCTTCCTGCCGCACTACGTCGCCGGGGCGCTGGGCCAGAGGCCGAACGCCCTCTCGGTGCGCGAGGCAGCCGCCTACGCGGTCGCGATCCTGGTCGTCATGACCGGCGCGCGCCTGGCCCGCCGCACCGAGATCTACACCGCCGGCGTCATCGTGGCCGCGCTCGACCTGATCGTGCAGGTGAGCCTGGCGGTGCTCGGGCTCGCGCTGCTCTTCTCGTGGAGCTCGCTCACGCACGGCATCGACGTCGGGTCGGTGCCGACCTGGAACTCGCTCGCCTTCGCGTTCCCGATCGCGATGATCGGCTACACCGGCCTCGAGAAGGTGAGCAGCCTCGCGGCCTACGCGAAGGACCCCGAACGATCGGTGCCCGACAGCGTCCGCTCCTCGGTCTTCACGGTCGTCATCGTCTACGCGGCGGTCGCCACGGCGGCGGCGTCGGCGTTCCCGGCCCATGCGGACATGACCAAGACGGCGCACGGCACGTCGCTGCTCGCGACGAAATGGGAGAACGCGCCGATGCTCGGGCTGGCCGAGCGGATCGGCTCGCACGGCCCGCACACGATCGAGGTCGCGATGCGCATCGGCGTCGGCCTCACGGCCTGCGCGATCCTGATCCTCGCGATCTCGACGAGCTTCTCCGGGTGTGGCCGCCTGGCCGAGGCGATGGGCCGCCACGACCAGCTGCCGTCGCTGTTCGGCCGCACCAGCCGGCGCCTGTTGCATCCGCCGGCCGCGATCCTCGGCGTCGGCGTCCTCTCGATCGCCTTCATCGTCGTCGGCGCTCTCTACCACGGCCAGGAGGCGCTGACGCTGGCCTCCCTCTACAGCTTCGGCATCCTGATCGCCTTCATGCTCACGCAGGCGGCGGTCGTGTGGCTGCGGATCGTCGAGCCCGACCTGCCGCGGCCGTTCATGATGCACGGGAACGTCTGGATCCGCGGGCGGTTGATCCCGCTCACGTCGGTCATCGGGACGGTGCTGGCGTTCCTCGCCTGGGTGGTCGCCCTGGGGACGCACCCCGGCGCCCGGGTGGTCGGCCCGCTGTGGATGGTGGCGGGCCTGGCGATCTACATCGCCGTGCGGGTGCGCGCGGGGCTGCCGATCATCGAGCGGGTCGAGGGGGCCATCCCGCCGCCGGAGGACGTGACCGACGTCGCCTACTCGACGATCGTCGTCCCGCTCGAGCGGCTCGATGCGGTCGCGGAGGAGACGATGGCGGCGTCCTGCCGCATCGCGGTCGACTCCGGCGCAGTCGTGGTCGGCGTGAGCGCCGTCTACGTCCCGGTGAAGGAGCCGATCGACACCCCGCTGCCCGAGCGGGAGCGCGAGGTGGAGGAGGTGCAGGAGATGGCCCGGTCACTGGCCTCGGAGTACGGGGTCGAGTACCGCTCGGTGGTCGCGCGCACGCGCAGCCCGGGCCGGCTCGTGGTCGACGCGGCCGTCGAATACGGCGCGCAGCTGATCATGGTCGGGTCGCCGTACAAGCGCCGGCTGGCCCGCAGCCTGCACGAGGAATTCTTCGGCCAGACGGTGGATTTCATCCTCCGCAAGGCCCCGTGCCGCGTGATCGTGACGCACTTTCCGGCGGAAGTTGCAGGAGAGTCGGCAAGTGTGTAAAGTCTTGTCAACTTGAGACGCGCACACCTCCTCGATCCCGATCTGCGCCGCCTGATGACCTCCGCCGTCCTGGTGGTCGCGGGCACGGAGGCCACGGCGATCGTGCTGGCGCTGAGCGTTCTTCGGATGACCGGGAGCACCTACTGGGTGTCCGCCGTGCTGGCGGCATCCCTGGGCCTGGCGATGCTCCTCGGCCCCTTCGGCGGCGTCGTCGCCGACCGCTACGACCGCCGCCGTGT
>JAICJM010000244.1 GCA_025928435.1 Thermoleophilia bacterium | reverse complement strand
GGCCGCGAAGAGCTCGGCGGCCTCGAGCGCGATCGGCTCGGCCCCGAGGAGCACGTCGTGGGCCAGCAGGCGGCCGACCGCGCGGGCCTCGGTCGCCGAGTCCGCGGCCAGCGTGAACGCCACCGTGACCCGGTCGGTCAGGGCCACGTGAACGTCCGGATCCGAATCTGGGACTCGACCCTCGAGCACCGCCCGGATGCGCTGCTCGACGCCCACCGCCGCGGCGCCCGGGAGATAGGCGGTCGCCGTCAGCCGAAATCTCGTGGTGGTCAGCACACGGGCATGCTGTCACACCACGGCCAAGTTTGCCGTACGATCAAGCCGCTGTTGCAATAACTTGTAAAGCTTAGGAGACGGCCGCCGGCTCGGCGGACTCGAGGTGGACGAGCAAGGCGTCGACCACGCGCGGGTCGAAGTCGGCGCCTGCCAGCTCGCGCAGCCGGTCCCGGGCCGCCTCCGGCGGCAGCGCCGCCTGGTAGCTGCGCTCCTCGCACATCGCGTGGTAGGCGTCGCAGGCGAGGATGATCCGCGCGCCGAGCGGGATGTCCTCGCCGGTGAGCCCGAGCGGATATCCCTTGCCGTCCCAGTGCTCGTGACACGCGCGGATCAGCGCCGCCGCGCCCGCGAGCGCGCCGACCGGGTCGATGATCTGGGCGCCCAGCTCGGGGTGGGCGTGGATCAGCCGCCAGCCCTCGCTGTCGAGCGGCCCGCGGTTGCCGAGCACGCGCTCGGGGACGCCGATCTTGCCCAGGTCGTGGAGCGCGGCGGCATAGGTCAGGTCACGCAGGGCATCGCCCGTCATGCCGAGGGCACGCCCGACCGCGGTGCAGTCAGAGGTGAGCCGATCGGAGTGCTCGGCCGTCTCGCGGTGGCGCAGGGCGAGCGCGCGCCCCAGGCACGCGACGGTTCCGGAGAGCGCGTCGCGCTGCTCCGACAGCAGCCGCTCGTTCTCGAGCGCGAGCAGCGCCTGGTCGGCGACGCCCAGGAGCAGCGCCTCCTCGGCGGCGTCGAACGCGGCCCCCCGCTCGACCACGAGCAGCGCGTGGTTGCCCTCGCGCTCGCCGATCGGCACGACACCGGCGAGCGGCCCGCGCAGGAGCGCCGGCGCCTCCTCGCGGGTCAGCATCCGCAGCCGCCGGGACGCGGCCAGCTCCGGCGGAAGCGCGCTCGCCGGCACGTGCGCGCCCATCGCCGAGCGGCGGCGTCCGGCGAAGCCGTGCGCCGAGACGAGCGTGAAGGCGCCGTCCCCGGCGTGCCAGGCGGCGACGCCGTCCTGCTCCACGAGCCGCGCCACGGCCAGCGTCAGGAGGTGGAGCACGCGCTCCTCGCCGTGCTCGAGCGCCAGCGCCTGTCCGAGCTCGACCAGAGCGCGGCCCGTCCGTGCCGCCGTGCGCTCCTCGTTCACCCGCGCGGCGTGGGCGGCCGCGACGAGGGCGGTGTCGCACGCCATCGCCAGATAGGACAGCTCCTCGTCGGTGGCTGCGGCGGCGCGCGCGCACACGATCACCCACCGCGGCGTCCCGGCCGACGCGTAGCCGAACCCTCCGGCCTGGGTCGCCCCGGATCGCACCGCCGCGATCCGCGGCGCGATCGGCGGCTTCACCACCCCGCGCTGGGCCCAGGTGTGGTTGCGGCCGGCGAGGTGCTCGTGCACGAGGACGCCGTCCAGCCGCAGCCGCCCGTGCAGCTCGACCGCCAGGACGTCCGCGATGCCGCGCTGATCGTCCGCCGCAGCGAGCGCGGTCAGGAAGTCGCCCGTGAACCGGAGCGGGGTGACCGCTACGTCGCCCACCATCGCGCCAAGGCTACCACTCACCGCAAAATGCGACGTTTTGCGCCCGTGGCCGACAGGCGGCGAGGTCCGGAGGATTACCGGATATCAGGGAGCGGTGCTCACAATTTCCTGTCAATTTCATCGATATTCCAGCGACGTCTCCGGAGCGTCGTCGGATGGGCCGAACGTACCTCCCGAGATATGCCCGATCCTCGCGGCAGGCCGCGTGGAACCTCGGTATGATCGCCCCTGACTGGAGTGTGCTTCCAGTCGGTCCCAGGGGTGGGGAGGTGCAGGTTGACGCGTTTTCAGCCTGCTGTACGCTGGAAGAGATTTACATCTCCGGCTCGAAAGACGCGGTGGACGTGGGGAGTGTGAGATCAGGTACCGGGCTTCGTGCGCTCGCTTCTGCGTGCGCGGCGGCCGCATTCCTCTGCGCCGGGGCGGGCGCCGCGCTGGCGTCGAGCCCGCCCCCGCCTCCGCCGGCCGGCGGAGGCTCGCCGCCGCCTCCCTCCTCGACGACGACCTCGACGCCCACGCAGACGACGACCGGGACGACGACGGGCACGACGACCGGGACGACCACGACGACCCCGCCGCCGGCCGACACGCGCGCCCCGGCCTCCGTCTCGGGCCTGCATGCGATCACGAAGGTGCCGGGCAAGATCACGCTGCGGTGGGCCAACCCGCCCGCCTCCGACCTGGCCGGCATCATGATCCGCCGCGGCTGGGAGGTCTGCCCGGCGTCGCCCCACGACGGGGTGCAGATCGGCGGCACGGGCGTGCGGACGGTGCAGGTCGACACGGGCGCCGTCGACAACACCCGCTACTGCTACGCCGCGTTCGCCTTCGACGGGCACGCGAACTACTCCGGGGCCGCTCTCGACCGTCGCGTCACGAACCCGGGCGACCGCACGGCGCCCGGCCCGGTCACCGGCCTGGCCGTGACCACGAACGCCCGCGGCCAGGTGGTCGTGTCCTGGCACAACCCCCAGCGGGCCGGCATCGCCTTCGACGCCGTGCGCCGGGGCGTCTACCCGACGTGCCCGACCGGCCCTGCCGACGGCTCACCGGTCGGCGGCGAGTCCGTCCGCAGCTCGCAGGTGGACGCGTCCGCCCGGCCGGGCGTCACCTACTGCTACCGCGTGTTCGCGCTCGATGCCGCCGGCAACGCGTCGGTCGCGGTGCAGGGCGCCCGGACGACCCTGCCGAAGCCGTCCGCGGCGCACCACGACGCCACCGCGCCGGCCCACGCCGGACGCGGCGGAGGGCTCACCTCCACGCTGGTGCGCGCCGTGGCGATCGCCGGGTTCCTGATGTTGCTCATCACCGCCGCCGCGACCGTCGCGACGCGGCGGCGGACGCACTCGACCGCCTACCTGCCGGCCGCACGCCGCCAGTTCGCCCCCGCCCGCCAGTTCGGGCCGCGGGTGGCGATGACGGCCTCCGGCCCCGGCGCCCTGGTGATCCCTGCGCTGGCCGTCCTCGGCTGCGGCGCCGCGATCGCGCTCGTCCTGCTCAACCACTGATCTGAAGGGCCCATCATGCGCCGTCGCCTCGTTCTCGCGCTCATCGCTCTCGTGACCCTCGCGGTCGCGCTCGCGTCGACCGGGTCGGGCGCGATGGCGATCGATTCCGGCCCGTTCAGCGCCCAGCCCGATCCCGTGGCGTTCGGCACCCAGGCGGTCGGCGTGACGACGCCGGCGAAGACGGTGACGTTCAGCGACGACACGGGCAGCGTGCCGATCACGATCGCGAACGTCTCCGCGTCGGGCGACTACAACCTCGGCGCCGACAACTGCTCGACCCAGGTGCTGAACCAGGGCGACACGTGCACGGTCACGGTCACGTTCACGCCCGGCTCGGCCGGGGCCGACAACGGGACGCTCACGATCACGGACGACGATACGACCGACGGCAACCCCAGCCAGTCGCTCGAGCTGCACGGCAGCGGCGTCGCCGACCAGTTCTCGGCGGCGGCCGGCCCGCTCGACTTCGGTGACCAGCGGGTGGGGACGACGTCGGCGGCCCAGTCGGTGCTCGTCACGAACAACACCGACTACGACGCCAACCCGGCCGGCCCGAACGTCACCGGCGCGAACAGCGGCGACTTCGACGCGATCGGGTGCACGAGCACCGTCGTCGCCAACGGCACGTGCGCGGTGACCGTCGACTTCACCCCGGCGGCCACGGGCTCGCGCTCGGCGACGCTGAACGTCGCCGGCCAGGGGATCAGCCTGAGCGGCAACGGCACCAACCCGAACGCGCAGGTCTCGCCGGGGAGCATCGCCTTCGGCAACCAGCCGCTGCACGTCATCTCGCAGAGCGAGACCATCACGCTGCAGAACACCGGAACCGCGCCGCTGACCTACACGAGCACGGGCGTCGGGGGCGCGAACCCCGGCGACTTCTCGGTGAGCGACGCGGGCTGCGCGGCCGCCGTCACGCTCGCCCCGACCGACTCCTGCAGCGTCACCGTCGCCTTCAACCCGACCGCGACCGGCGCGCGCAGCGCGGTCGTCAGCATCAACGACAACGACCCCCAGAACGGCACGCAGACGGTGAACGTGTCGGGCACGGGCACACCGTCGTCGGTCGGCTTCTCGCCCGCCACGGTCACGTACACGAACCCGATCCCCGCCGGCACGGCCTCGCCGCCGCACGTCGTCACGATCCGCAACCTCACGAACAGCCCCATGCCGATCACGGGCACGGCGCTCGGCGGCACGAACCCGAAGAACTTCGCGCGCTCGGCCGACACCTGCACCGGCACGACCCTGCAGCCGAACGACACCTGCACGGTGCGCGTCACGTTCACGCCGTCGGCCGCGGGCCGGCGCACCGCCGTCCTCGCGGTGACGGACACCGGGACCGTCTCCCCCCACACCCATCAGATCACCCTGACCGGCCGGGCCACCGCGCCGAACAACCCGAAGAGCGTCCGCGCGACCGTCGGGTGCGCCGCGGTCACCGTCACCTGGGTGTCGCCGACCGCGACCCGGTTCGCCAAGACGATCGTCGTGCGCAACCACTCGCGCTACCCGCGGAACCCCGGCGACGGGACGGTCATCGCTCACGGCACCGGCGTCGCCCACGACACCGGCCTCAGGCACTTCTCGACCTTCTACTACCGAGTCTTCGCCAAGTACCACTCGCTGACGCACAAGGGCCAGGTCAACTATTCGCAGGGCGTCCGCCTGCGCGAGCACACGGGCCAGATCTGCACGCCGCAGAACGGCGCCCGCCTGCGCAACCTACGGCCGAAGGTGACGTGGCTGCGACACCCGACCCAGAACGGCTACGCCTTCGTGCTCCAGCGCGGG
>JAICJM010000041.1 GCA_025928435.1 Thermoleophilia bacterium | reverse complement strand
GGGCCGCCGGACCGAGAAGCGGCTGCTCGGCGTGCCCTCGTTTCCCGGCCAGGCGCCGCGGTCGCTCGGGCTCATGTTCGCCGTCGTCGCCGCGCTCTTCCTGCTCGGCGGCCTCGTCCAGATCAACCCGATCTGGATCTGGGGGCCCTACCACGTGGCGGACAGCACCAACGGCGCCCAGCCCGACTGGTACCTCGGCTGGCTGATCGGGGCGCTGCGGCTCATGCCCTCGTTCGACGTGACCGTCGCCGGCCGCACCCTGGTGCCGAACCCGTTCTGGGGCGGCGCGCTCCTGCCCACCGTCGTGTTCGGGGTGCTCTTCGGGTGGCCGGCGCTCGAGCGGCGGTTCTCCCGCGACCGCCATCCGCACAACCTGCTCGACCGGCCCCGGGACGCGCCCGTGCGCACCGGGCTCGCCACGGCGCTTCTGACCTTCATGTTCATCATCCTCGTCGCCGGGTCGGCGGATCGCGCGTACGTGCTGATGGGGTGGAGCTACGCGACCCAGATCGAGGTGTACCGCGTCGCGGTGTTCGTCGTGCCCGTGGTCGCGTACTGGCTCGCCCACCGGATCTGCGTGGAGCTCCTGCGCAACGAGCGGGTGGAGGCGAGCAGGCACGCGGCCGAGATCGAGGCCGAGCAGGCGGCCGGCGGTGGCTGACGCCGGCTCGCTCGCGCTGGACAGCCTGAACGCCGTCGTGCCGGCGGCCGTCTACCTGGCGATGGCGCGGCGCGTGCGCCGGGGCGGAGGGGAGTGGTCGGCGGCGCGGACCGCGGCCTTCGTCGCGGCGTTTGTGCTGGCGGCGATCGCCACCTCCAGCGCCACCGACGACGTCGCCCGGCGCTCGCTCGCGTGGCACATGACCGGGCAGATGGCCCTCCTCCTGGTCGTCGCACCCGGGATCGTCGCCGGGCGTCCGCTCGTGCTCGCCGGCCGGGCCCTGGGCCGCAGGATCGCGCTCACGCCGCCGCCCGCGGTCGCGTGGCTCGCGTTCGTCGGGATCCAGTGGGTCGTCCACGTCCCGGCGCTGTTCGCACTCGAGGTGCGGGGGCCCGCCGTCTACGGGGCCGTCCACTGGCTGCTCGTCGTCGCCGGGGTCGCGTTCTTCGCCCAGGCCGGTTCCGGGCGGATGCAGCCGCTCGCGCTCGCCCTCTACATCGCCGCGGCCATGCCGTCGACGGACGCGATCGGCCTGTGGCTCCTGCTCGACCCGCACGTCGTCTACTCCCACTACACCGGTCCCGGGGCGCTCACCGACCAGCAGGCCGCCGGGGCCGTCATGTTCGGGGCCGGGAACGTCCTCCTGCTCGCGGCCGCGTGGATCGCCGGCCGCTACCTGTGGGAGGGTCGGCCCGCGCCGCCCGAGCGTGCATAACCGGTGCCAGGCACCGGTTCTGCATGGGGACTGTCCCCCTGGGGGCTGTCCCCGAGAGCGCGATCCTATCGTTGGCGTGGCTGCCTCGCACCCGACCCCGCCTCTTCACGGAGCGGCCTTCGGCACCGGCCCGTGCCGATACGTCACCGCGGGATACAGGAGATCGGCGCTCGCCAGCGGGAGCTGGCCCGTGAGCGGCTGACCGGGCGACTTCACCGGGAAGTACTGGATCCGGCCGCCCTCGATCAGGACGCTCCAGCGCTGCGTGATCCACAGGTTGCCGTCGTCGCGGATCTCCCACTGGAAGCGGTCGAGCGGCCGCACGGCGGGCCCGGCGGTGCGGGCGCCCTGCGTGTCGAACTGGCTGCCGTGGCACGGGCACGAGAACCCGCCCGGGGTCGACTGCGCGGGGCAGCCGACGTGCGTGCACCGGTTCGAGAAGACGGCGAACTTCGCGTCCGGCGCGAGCCAGTCGTGGCTGGGCCGGCCGGTGTAGTGGACGTAGGCGAGCCCGCTCGAGACCAGCGGCTGTGCCGGGTCCTCGACGTAGGGCGCCGGCGTCGGGTCGAACTTCTTCTCGCCCGTGAACCGCTCGACGGGGCCGAGCGCGGTCGGCCGGAACGTCGCCTCGGTGCCGGCCGACGCGAGCGCATAGCCGGCCACCGGCACGGCGATCACGCCGCCGATCGCGGCCCCGACGCCGACGGTCGCCGCGCCCAGCAGGCTGCGGCGGGTCGTGGTGCTCCGTGTGTCCCTCAACTCGATCATCCCTCTCGTTGACGCGTAGTGGTTGCTTCGTCAATGAGATACCGCGGCGACCGAGCGCCGGTTTGTTCGAACCGTCAGTAGCTGAAGACGGTCGCGCCGTCTCCCATCCATTCGAGGAGCGGGGTGGCGCCGCCGATCTCGGCGTGGTCGAGCAGCTCGTCCTCCGAGAGCTTGCGGGAGGTGAAGCAGTACGGGCAGACGAGCATGCGGCCGCCGGCCTCGGCGTACTGCGCCGCGAGCCGCTCGAGCGGTGGGCAGCCGTCGCACGCCACCCCCTGGGCGACGCCGGGGAGCGCGAGCCGCACCGCGTCCTTGGTCAGGAACATCGTTACCTGCTTCCCGCCGGCCGCCGCCGCGCCGGCGATCAGGAACGCGACCGTGACCCGCTCGGGGTCCTCGAGCCCCGTGGCGAGGTTGACGACGACCTTGGCACCGTTTGCGTTCATGGGATCCTCCTCGTGGTCAGTAGCGCCACCGGTAGGCGTCGGCGAGCTCCTCCTCGCCGAGCCCGCCGTGGGTCTCGCACTCGCGCCGCCGCACCGCCGCGAACGCGCGGTGGAGCACGTCGCCGAGGGCGCGCCGGGCGAGCTCGCTGCCCTCGAAGAGCTCCGTCGCCTCGGCGAGCGACGTCGGGAGGCGCGTGATCCCCCGGCGCGCGAGCTCCTCCGGGCCGAACGTCGACGGGTCGTCCTGCACCGGCTCCGGCGGGGCCAGACCGCGCTCGACCCCGTCGGCGGCGGCGGCCGTCAGCAGCGCCATCACGAGGTACGGGTTGGCACCGCCGTCGCCGACCTTGACCTCGAAGTTGGCCGACCGCTCCCGGCTTGTGACCGTCCCGGGGATGAAGCGCACCGCCGCCTCGCGGTTCTCGACGCCCCAGCAGGCGTACGCGCCGGCCCAGTGGTGGGGCTGCAGCCGCAGGTAGGCGGCCGGGCTGGGGGCAAGGGCCGCGAGCAGTCCGGGGAGCGCCTCCAGGACGCCCGCGAGCGCGGCCGCCCCGGCGGCGGTCATGCCGGCGGGAGCGTCGCCGCCCTGCATCTGGTTGGCGCCGTCGCGCCAGACGCTCAGATGGGCGTGGCAGCCGTTCCCCACCTCACCCGCGAGCGCTGTCGGCGCGAAGCTCACCCGCAGGCCGTGGCGGCGGGCCGCGAAGCGCATCTGCGTCCGCATGAACACGAGCGTGTCGGCTGCCGCCAGCGGGTCGCGCGCCGCCACCGACACCTCGAACTGGCCCGGGGCGTACTCGGGGTGGAACTGCTCCACCTCGACGCCCGACGCCTCCAGCGCCTCGACCAGGTCGAACAGGAAGCCCTCGATCAGGGTGAACGCCGTCGTGCTGTACCCGGGGCCGTCGTGGGCCGGGCGGCCCTCCCCGTCGAGCAGCGTTGCCTCGATCTCGAAGGTCGCCCGCATGTCGAGCCCGGCGGCGCGGGCCGACTCGACCGCCCGCCGCAGGGCCGTGCGCTGGCAGGCGGGCACGGGCTCGCGCTCCTGGCTCAGCTGGTCGACCGGCGCCCACGCCCAGCCGGGCGCCGCCGTCAGGATGCGGGCGGCGCCGAGGTCGGGCACCAGCCGCATGTCGCCGCTCGGGCTGTCGAACGGGGGGACGTCGGCGAAGAGGTCGTCCGTGCCCGCCGCCGCCCAGATGTAGGCCATGCCGACGCCGTTCGTCGCGGCCCGCTCGAGGCGGGCCAGGGGTACGGCCTTCACCCTGGTGATGCCGCCGTTGTCGACCATCGTCATGGCCAGCGCGCGCACGCCGGCCGCCTCGAAGCGGTCGCGGGACGGGCGGACGAGGTCGTCACCCGCCGGGGAGTTCACCCCGACGCCCCCAGCCCGTGCAGGCGGCGGGCGTTCCCGCCCATCACGTCGGCACCGATGCGGGCCGCGGCGGCGCGGTTCAGGTGCCGTCGCTCGATCCCGGTCTCGAGCACCCGCGTGAGCGCCTCGCGGGCGAGGTGGGCCGAGAGCCAGATCACCTCGGGCTCGCTGGCCTCGTCCGAGCCGTACATCACCTTGGCCGGCGGTGCGATCCCGAGCAGGATCTCGAGCCGGCTGTCGATCGCCAGGCTCGCCCACGGCGTCGACAGGGACGTATCCAGGTAGACGTGGGGGAGGATGGAGGCGACGAAGGCGCCCTCCTCGACCCAGGGCCAGCCGGAGTGGATGAGCACGACCGGCTGATCCATGTGGGCGGCGAGCACGGGGAAGAGGTCGGACGGCCGGGCGTGCTCGAGCACGATCGCCGGGTCGCCGCCGCCGCAGTGGATGTGGACCGGGATGCCCGCGCCGCGCGCGACCGCGAGCGCCCGCCGCAGGAGGGCGTCGCGCACCGGTTTGGCGTGCTCGCGCGTCTCCTTCCAGCCGTCGTCGCGCCAGCGGGTGAAGGCCGCCTCGCAATCGCCCGGGCTCCACTCCGCCACGTCCAGGCCGGTGCGGTAGGCGATGACCGACTTGAACGCGATCGACCCGTCCCCGACCGCCTCCTCGAGCCCGGCCGTGAACGCGTCCTCGAGCTCGCTGTAGGAGCCGGCCGCGGCGCGGACGTCGGTGATGATCGGCTCGATCCGGCACACCCGGTGCACGCGCAGCCCCACCTCGTCCCCGAGCGCACGGCCGTCGATCCGCGGCAGCGGGTAGCCGTCGTCCATGATCAGGTCGTCGACGCCGGCGTCCGCCCACAGCCGGCGCAGATAGGCGCGATGGTCGGCGAGCGCGGCGGTCCGGGCGGCGGCGAGGCCGTCCCTGGTCGGCTCGCAGCCGAGAACGGCTCCCAGCCGGTCGGCCATGGCGACGGCGACGGGGGAGGTGTCGGTCGTCAGCTCGAGGATCTCGCGCAGGCCCTCGTCCTCGAGGCCGGAGCTCACGAGGCACATGCCGAGCATCGTGATCCGGTCGAGGAACCCACGCTGCGGGAGGCCGGCGACCTCGTCGCTGCGCCAGCCGTGGCAGTGCACGTCGACGGCAGACGTCCCCTGGAGCAGGTCTGACACGGGCCTCACCTTTCGTCTCGTTGCCGGCGCGGATACTCTCACGCCGTGCCCGACTGCGTCTTCGAGGAGATCTCGGCCCACGTCGACCGCTATACGCCGGACGACCGCACCGACCGGCCCGCGCTCGGCGCCGTCCGGGGGGAGCGCGGAACGCTGATCGTCGAGGGCGGGGCGTCGGTCGCCCACCTGGGCGCGTTTGCGGCGGAGCTCTCGGCGCGCGGCCGGCCGCCGGCCGTCGGCATCGTGCTCACCCACTGGCACTGGGATCACAGCTTCGGCTCGGCCGCGGTCGCCGCTCCGGTGATCGCCCACGCGGACACGGCGGCGGAGCTGGCCGTCCAGGCGGCGTACGACTGGTCGGACGAGGCGCTCGAGGAGCGCGTCCGCGACGGCCGCGAGATCGCGTTCTGCGCCGACTGCCTCCGCCTCGAGATCCCCGACCGGTCCGACCTCGAGATCGTCCTGCCGTCCGAGACGTTCAGCGGGCGGCACTCGATCGACCTCGGCGGGGTGCGCGCGGACATCGTCCACGTCGGCGGCGATCACGCCGCCGACTCGTGCGTGATCCACGTCCCCGGCGACGACGTGCTCTTCCTCGGCGACTGCCTCTACCAGCGCCTGTACGCGCCCGAGCCGCTCCTGACCGTTGCCGGCGTGCGGGCGCTGCTCGAGCGCGTGGAGCCGTTCCCGGTGGCGGTCGCGGTCGAGGGCCACGACGACGCGACGGCCGACGCGGCCGGGTTCGCCGCGCGGCTGGAGGAGCTGCGGCGTGCGGCCGACCTGGTCGAGGCCGACGGCGCCGGCGCGGCCGCCATCGTCGCCGGCGACGAGGACATGGAGGAGCTGGTCGGCTTCCTGCTGGTCGGGGAGGGGTTGGGCGTAAGCTAGGCTCGATGCCTCGAGCCCGGCACGTGGTGCTCGTCCTGGCGGTCGCGGTCGCCGCGCTGTGCCTGCCGGCCGGGATCGGTGCCGCGGCGGCCGGGACGGCCGCGTTCGTGCGCGTGAACCAGGCCGGCTACCCCGTCGCCGGCCCCAAGCGGGCCTACCTGCTCGCGGGCGCCGCCGACCCGGCCGCTCCCTTCCGGATCGTGGACGCTGCCGGCCGCACCGTCCTGAGCGGGCACGCCGGCCCGTCGCTGGGGCGCTGGAGCGCCGCCTTCCCGCACGTCTACCCGATCGACTTCTCCCGCCTGCGCGCCCGCGGCACCTACCGGATCGTCGTCGCCGGCAGGCCCGGCGTCTCACCGGCCTTCCGGGTCGCCTCCGGCGCTGCGCTCGCCCGGCGGCCGATCCAGCGCTCGCTGAGCTTCTTCCAGGACGAGCGGGACGGTCCGGACTTCATCCGCACGCCGCTGCGCACGGCGCCGGGGCACCTGAACGACGAGAACGCGATGACGTACCTCACCCCGCGCGTCGACGAGGACGGCATCTTCGCCGGCGACCTGCACCCGCTGGGGACGCGGATCGACGCCTCCGGAGGATGGTGGGACGCGGGCGACTACCTCAAGTTCGTGCAGACGACGTCCTACACCGACGCCGTCCTGCTCTCCGCGGTGCGCGACTTCCCGCGCGAGCTGCGCGGCCGCGTCCACGGCCGCACCTACCGGGCGGAGGCGGCCTTCGGCGTCCGCTGGCTGCTGCGGATGTGGGACGACCGCACGCGCACCCTGTACTACCAGGTCGGGATCGGCGAGGGAAACGACGAGACGCTGGGCGACCACGACATCTGGCGGCTCCCGCAGGCGGACGACACGTACGGCGGCACGAGCCGCGATGCGCGCTACATCCGCCACCGGCCCGTGTTCCGGGCCGGGCCGCCGGGCGCGCCGGTCAGCCCCAACCTGGCCGGGCGCGACGCCGCGGCCTTCGGGCTCTGCTTCCAGGTCTACCGGCGAACCGATCCGCGCCTCGCCGCCCGCTGCCTGCGCGCCGGGGAGCACATCTTCGCGCTCGCCGACACGACGCCCGGGCAGCTGCTGACGGTGATCCCGTTCGACTTCTACCCCGAGACCGAGTGGCGCGACGACCTCGAGCTGGGCGCGACCGAGCTTGCGATCGCGACGTCCGGGCGGCACCTGCCGCGCGGCCTCCCGCACCGGCGCTCACGCTACTACCTGCACCTGGCCGCGCACTGGGCCCACGCCTACATACACGGGCCGAACGACGCGGCCGACACGCTCAACCTCTACGACGTGAGCGGGCTCGCCCACTACGACCTCGTCCGCGCCATCCGCGCGGCCGGCGGCCCGCACGGGCTCGCGGTCGGGCCCGCGGCGCTCCTGACCGACCTGCGCCGGCAGCTCGGCCGGGCCGGGACCCAGGGCGCGACAGACCCGTTCGGGTTCGGCTTCCCGTGGGCGCGGTGGGACACGGCGTCGCACGGGTTCGGCCTCGCGGTGGAAGCGGGGGAATACGACCAGCTCACGCGGGGCGGCCGCAACGCCGCCCGGGCGTCGCGGTGGCTCGGGAACGTGCTCGGCGCAAACGCGTGGGGGGTCGCGCTCGCGGTCGGCGACGGCAGCACCTTCCCTCATTGCATGCAGCACCAGGTCGCGAACCTGGTCGGATCGCTCGACGGGACGGCGCCGATCCTGGCCGGTGCGGTCGTCGAGGGCCCGAACGCGAGCGCGGCGACCGGCGTGGTCCCACCGATGCGGCTGTGCCCGGGGAACGGGGTCGACCGCTTCCGGCCGTTCGACTCGGCATCCGTGTTCACGGACGACGTGCAGTCGTACTCGACGACCGAGCCGGCCATCGACCTGACGGCGACGAGCCCGCTCGCGTTCGCGCGCGAAGCTGCCGGCGAACGTGCGAACCCGCTGCCCTAGCGGCGGCTACTGCTCGTAGTGCTCGACGGTGTCGGCGCTGCGCGCCTGTGCGTCGTCCGGATCGAGGCCGAACTCGCGCTTGGCCCGCCGCTGCCGCAGCAGGTCCCAGCAGCGGTCGAGCGAGACGCGGATCTCCTCGAGCCGCTGGTGGTCGCCGGCCTCGAGCCGGCCGTGGCTCTCACGCTCGAAGAGCGCCTGCTCCTCGGCGACCAGCTGGTCGATCCGTCCCAGAACCTGGCTGTCGTCCATCCCTCGCTCCTCTCGCCGCCGCGGCGCCCTACCGGCGCCGGGCCTCCTCCTCGACGGTCCGCTCGGCGGTCGGGATCGCCTCGAGCCGCTCGTCGGGGATCCGCTCGCCGCTCTCGACCGAGAGGCCGTACGTCCCGTCGCTCAGGCGCTTCTCGGCCCGCTCGACCGCGGCCAGCTGCGCCCGGAGGTCCTCGGCCCGGCCCTCGTCGAACTCGTTCTGATAGGTGTCCGACGCGTCGTCGGCGATCTCGACGGTCGAGAGCTCGTCCGTCGGCTCGATCGCCGACCCGCGCAGGGCCGACTCGATCCGTGCGCGCTCGGCTGCGAGCAGCTCGCGCGCCCGCTGGTCATCCACCGCTCTTGACCCTCATCGATAGCGGTAGACGATCCGGCCTCGGTTCAGATCGTAGGCCGACAACTCCACCTTGACCCGGTCGCCGGGCAGAATCCGAATGCGGTAGCGCCGCATCCTGCCGGCGATGTACCCGGTGGTCTCGTGGCCATTGTCGAGCTCGATCCGGAAGAGGCCGTTGCGGAGCGACTCGGTGACCTCGCCCTCAACCTCGACCTTTTCTTCCTTGACGCTCATATGGCTCCTCTCAGCCGGCCGGGGTGACGTCGGTCGCCTCCGGGCCCTTCTCGCCCTGCCGGGCCTCGTATGTGACCTTCGCGCCCTCGGTCAGGCTCTTGTAGCCCGTGCCGACGATGCCGCTGTGGTGGACAAACAGGTCCTTACCGCCCTCGTCGGGCTGGATAAACCCATAGCCCTTCTGGTCGTTGAACCACTTCACAGTTCCGGTTGCCATGAAACACCTCCCTTCCACTCAAAACGAACGAGTCAGGAAGGCGAAGCGCGCAACCGTCGAACGTCCTAAATCGAACGGAAGCGTACCAGGGACGGGGGGAAATCGCCGAAATACGCCATCGGGGGGAGGTCGGACGGGGGCCGGACCGCCGATAGGCGGACGATGCCGGCGAACCACCAGATCGCAACCGCCGCGGGCGGCGCGCGCCTCGAGCTGCTGGGCTTCGACCTGGCCGCGGCGTTCCACGAGTCCCCGCTCGGCATCGTCATCCTCGACGACGAGGGCCGCTGGCAGGAGGCGAACCCGGCCTGGTGCGCGATCCTCGGCCGCGAACGGGCAGACCTCGTGGGGCGCCACTTCAACGAGCTGACCCACCCGGACGACCTGTCCGCGGGCGTGGACATGCTGGCGACGCTGCAGGGCGGCGCCCGGTCGGTGCAGGCCGAGAAGCGCTACCTCGGCGCCGACGGGGCGGCCATCCACGTCGCCGAGTCGCTCACCGCCCGCCGCGACGACCAGGGCCGGATCGTCCGCTACGTGGCCCACATCCGCGACACCACCGCGCGCGTCCGGGCCGAGGAGGAGCTGGCCGAGTCCGCCCGGCTGTTCCGCGACGTGCTCGAGAACGTCGACCTGGCGGCGCTGAACATGGACGCCAACGGCACGATCACCTACTGCAACCCCGAGCTGTGCCGCCTCGTGGGCTGGTCGGCCGAGGAGCTCCTGGGCCGCGACTGGTTCGAGATCTGCGTCCCGCGCGACAACGGCGAGGCCCGGGCGCTGCACGGCGAGGGCATCGCGACGGGCCGGATCGAGCGCCACCACGAGGGCCAGATCCTGACCCGGAGCGGCGAGCGGCGCACGATGCGGTGGTCGCACACGCTCGTGACCAACACGTCGGGCCGCCCCATCGGGACGACGTCGCTCGGCGAGGACATTACCGAGAAGGTGGCGGCGCAGCGCGCGCTTGCCCATCGCGCCACCCACGATCCGCTGACGGGCCTCGCAAACCGCATGCTGATGGACGAGCGGCTCGCCCAGGCGGCCGCCGACCCGGCCCGGCCGGTGGCGGTGATCCTGTGCGACCTGGACGGCTTCAAGCGGGTGAACGACCGGCTCGGGCACGCGGCCGGCGACGAGGTGCTGCGGGCGGTGGCGGGCCGGCTGCGCGGCATCTGCCGCGCCCACGACCTGGTGTGCCGCCCGGCCGGCGACGAGTTCGTCATCGTGCTCACGGGCGAGCGCGGCGAGACCGCGCAGCACCTGCGCGGTACCTGCGCCCATGTGGCGAAGCGGATCGAGGCGGCGGTGCGCCAGCCCGTCGTCGTCGACGGCGGCAGCGCCCAGGTGGGCGTGTCCGTCGGCATCGCGGCGATGGTCGGCCCGGGGCGGGGCACGGAGCACCTGCTCCGCACCGCCGACCGGGCCATGTATCGCCACAAGGGCAGCCGCACGCGGTAGAGCGCTACGCCGGCTGCGGGACGGGCGGCGGGGCGAGCAGCCCCAGCTGGCGCAGGACGCCGAGCCGGTCGGGGACGCCCCAGTGCTCGACCATGCGCCCGTTCTCGACCCGGATGACGTCGAAGACGTCGATCCGCATCCGCCGCCCGGTGGGCGGGTGACCCATGAACGGGCCGTCGTGGGTGCCGGTCGCGGTCATCCGCGCCCACGCGGTGTCGCCCGCCACCACCATGTCCTCGATCTGGAGGTGGAAGTCGGAGAACGCCCGCCGCAGGGAGGCAATGACGGCGCGGACGCCCTCGGCGCCGGGGGCGTGGTCGGGGCCGAAGTCCTGATGCTCGGCGATGTCGGGCGCGGTGACGGCGTCGGCGACGCTCAGGTCGCCGCCGTTGAAGCCCTCCTCGATCAGGCGCCGGAAAAGCTGCTCGGGATCTGACATGCGATACTCCTTTCAACCTTTGCAATATTGAATACAGTTCAACTGTATCAAATGACTGACGACGAGGACACCCCCAAACGCACGTACCGTTCGGATCGCCGCCGCGAGGGGGCGCAGGAGACGCGCAGGCGCGTGCTGGAGGCGGCCGGAAAGCTGCTGGCCGAGCGCGGGTACGCGGGGACGACGATCGCGGCCGTGGCCGGCGAGGCGGGGGTCGCGGCCGAGACGGTCTACGCCGCCTTCCGGAACAAGCGCACCCTCGTCGGCGAACTCGTGCGGACGGCTGTGCGCGGCGACCGCTCGGCGCCGCCGGCATCGCAGCAGGCGGGCGCCCGGGCGGTGGCGGCCGCGCCCTCGCAGGCCGAGCAGATCCGCCTGTTCGCCGCCGACGTCTCCGCGCGCCTCGAGCGGGTCGGGCCCGTGCTCGAGGCCGTGGCCGCGGCGCCCGAGCCCGAGCTCGCGGAGCTGCGTGCGAACGTCGACCGCGATCGGCTTGAGGGCATGCGCCGGTTCGTCGCGGCCCTCGAGGGGCGCGGGCCGCTGCGACTCGGGGCCGATGCCGCCGCGGAGACGGTGTGGGCGCTCGCGAGCCCCGAGCTGCACACGCTGCTGCGGAGCCGCCGGGGCTGGCCGCCCGAGCGGTACGCGGAATGGCTGGGCGAGACGCTGGGGGCGGCGCTGTTGCGCAACGACTAGGTGGGGACAGTCCCCGCGTGCGGGGACCCTCCCCGCTTTCGAGCCGGCACGGCCGGCGGCGTCTCCGCCCCGCGCGCCGTCACGACCCGGAACGGCGCGACATGGCGCAGCGCCCGGCGCAGCCGCCAGGGGGCCGCGCCCACGAGGACGATCTCGGCGGGCGTGCCCCGCCCGATCGCCTGGCCGATCGCCGACCCGACGCTGCGGCACGGCACGATCTCGATCCGGCCCCGGCGCATGGGCTCGCGCACCGCTCGCTCCGCCGTCGCCCGCAGCAGGTCGAGCCGCTCCGCCAGCCGCGGCGGATAGGCCGAGACCGGCATCGTCGCCGGCATCACGGCCGGGAGCACCACGTGCACGTAGCAGTTGCCCCGCGCCACCTCCGCGATCGCGTCCCGCAGGAGCTCGGGCGCGACCCGGGCGGCCGTCGGGCAGACGAGGTAGCGGGTGGGGGGCGGAAGCGGCGTCATGCGGCGGCCCTCTCGGTCTCGTGGATGAACATCACCCGCTGAGTGGCCTGGCGGGCGACCTCGCGCGCGACCGGGTCGACCCAGTCGCGGCGGCGGACGGACGGCGGCTTCAGGCCCGTCGCACCGAGCACGATGACCTCGGCGTTGCGCCTGGCGGCATCGGCCAGGATCGCGGCGGCGGGCGTGCGCGTCCGCACCCGGGTGGCGTGCAGGCGCACGCCGTACCCGTCGGCCACGGCCCGCGCCCCGCCGACGAGGCGGTCGAAGCGCTCCCGCTCGCACGGGTCGGCGTCATCGGCGCCCCGGTCGAGCGGGATCGGCGTGATCCCGAGGACGGTCACGAGCGCGCGCCGCTCGCCGGCGAGCAGCATGGCCGTCTCGAGCACCTCGGACGGCAGATGGTCGCGCTCGGTCGTGACCGGGATGAGGATCGACTGGAACTCGACCTCGAACTGCGGCCCGGCCGCCGTCGCCACGACGCGTTTGTGGCTCTCCGTCAGGTTCATTCCCTGGCGGCGGCGGTACACGATGTAGCCGATCAGCCCGAGGATCATCCAGGCCGTCCCCACGTACCTGGCGTAGACGTGCAGGACGAGCACGATGACCCAGGCCGCGCCCGTGCCCATGCCGCCGATCACCGCGGGCAGCGGGATCAGCCGGCCGTGGATGCGCACGTTCCCGCGGATGCGGAACGGCCGCACGCGGTCGGGCTCCTTGCAGCGCAGCGCGATGATCGCGATGTGCGCCGTCGTGAAGGAGAGCATCGCGCCGTACGAGTACATGTCGCCGAGGAACGACGACTCCCCGGCGAAGAAGATCCCGGGCACGAGCAGGGCGCTGGCCACGGCCGAGTAGAACAGGATCGCGACGTACGGCGTCTGGTAGCGGGGGTGGATGCGGCTCGCGACCCCCGGCAGCTGGAAGTGCTGCGAGAGCGAGTAGTTCAGCCGCGAGACGCCGATCAGGCCCGCGTTGGTGGCGATGATCAGGATGGTGGCGGCCAGGATCGCGACGTAGAAGCGCAGCCCGGTCGCGAGCACGTGCAGCGGTAGCTGCGAGACGATGCCGAGCACCGGGTCCTCGGCGTAGCCGTGCGGCGGGCTCTGGGCCAGCAGCGTCGTGTAGGTGCCGTTCGCAGCCTTGTAGACCGGGAGCGCCATCATCGCGATCACCGAGATCCCGGCGTAGAGCGAGAGGACGGCGGCCAGCACGTAGTTCACGGCCCGGGGGACGTCCTGGTCGGGGTTGCGCGCCTCCTCGGCCATGTTCGAGATCGTCTCGATGCCGGTGTAGGCGATCATCCCGAGTGACAGGCCGAAGATCAGCTGCGTCAGCGACGGGGCGACGCCGAAGTGGACGTTCGAGGCGAGCCGGTCGGGGCGGAAGATGAGGAGCGCGCCCAGGAGCACGAGCAGCATCTGAGTGGTCAGGTCGGCGACCGCCAGGAACACGTTCAGGCTGGCCGACTCCTTGACGCCGCGGATGTTCACGGCCGCCAGGAGGACGACGACCACGATGCCGCCGATCACGTCCCACGGCGACCCCGCGAGCGGCGGCCAGAACGCGCTCAGGTAGTGGGGCACGAACACCGCCGAGATGGCGATCGTGATGATGTAGTCGAGCGAGAGCGCCCACCCGGCGATGAAGCTCACCAGCTCGTTGAAGGCATGGCGCGCGAACGAGGACGACCCGCCGGCCTCGGGGTACATCGAGGCGCCCTCGGCGTACGAGTACGCGGTCGCCATGAAGAGCAGGCCGGCGAAGAGGAACACGACGGGCGTCAGGCCCAGCGCGTGGATCGCGACGAGGCCGAGCGCGTAGTAGATCGAGGAGCCGACGTTGCCGTAGGCCGTCGCGAACAGGCCGGGGACGCCGACCGCGCGTGACAGGCCGCCGGAACCGCCCCCGCGCCGGATCAGGGGCGAGCGGGGAGGGGCCGGCGGGGACTGCCTGGGGCGGGGCCGGAGCGCGATTGCCATCTCACGTCCATGGTCGGCCCCGGGGCGTCACGGCCGCCTCACAGTTGCGGCGCCCGGCATCCCAGTTCCCTCTCGATCAGGTCACAGAAGCATCACGGCCCCCGTTCGGGATCAGACCCCGCTTCGCGGAGGCGGTAGCCGACGCCGGTCAGCGTCTCGATGGCCCCGCGCTCGACGCCCTCGGCCTGCAGCTTGTCCCGCAGCCGGCCCATGTTCACGCGCAGCAGGTGCATCTCGTCCGCGTACCCCGGCCCCCAGACGGTGCGCAGGAGCATCTGGTGGGTGAGCGGTCGCCCGCCGGCGACGGCGAGGGCCTTCAGGAGGTCGAACTCCGTGGGCGTCAGCCGCACCTCGTCGCCGGAGACCGTCACCATCCGCCGCGGCAGGTCGATCCGCAGCGGCCCGACGTCGATCACGGCCTCGCCGCCCTTCGCGCCGGCGGCGCGGCGCAGGAGCGCGCGGCAGCGCGCGAGCAGCTCGCCGGGCGAGAAGGGCTTCGTCACGTAGTCGTCGGCGCCCGCGTCGAGGGCGCGGATCTTGTCCGCCTCCTCGCCGACGGCGGAGATGAGCAGGATCGGCGCGGCCAGCCAGTCGCGCAGCTGCCGGCACACGTCGGCGCCGTCAGCGTCGGGCAGCATCAGGTCGAGGATCACGAGGTCGGGCGGCGTGAGCGCCGCGGCGGTCAGGGCCTCATCGCCGTTGGTCGCCGTCTGCACCCTGTAGCCCGCCTTCGTCAGCGTCACCTCGAGCGCGCGCCGGATCGGGCGCTCGTCGTCGACCACCAGGATGCGCTGCTCGCCGGCGCTCACCGCGGCCTCCCCTCGGGCGCCGGGGGGGCCGGGATCGACACGGTCAGGGTGGCCCCCGATCCGTCCGGGGGCTCCAGCGTGAGCGTGGCGCCGTTCGCCGTCGCGAGGCCGCGGGCGATGGCCAGGCCGAGGCCGGAGCCCGGCTCGCCGCCGCCGGGGCCGCGGTAGAAGGGGCGGAAGATGTGCGCGCGGTCCGACTCGGGCACCCCGGGGCCGTGGTCGGCGACCGACACGGTCACCCGCCCACCTCGCGCCCCCGCCGTGATCCGCACCGGATCGCCCGGCGGCGAGTACCTGGCCGCGTTCTCGACCAGGTTCACGAGCACCCGCTGGAGCTGGGCGGCATCGACGCGGACGAGTGGGAGACCAGGCGTGTGCTCCACCTGGGTCTGTACCTCGGCGGTCGCGCGCACGTCGGCGACGGCGGCGTCGATCAGGTCGCGCACGTCGACCCATTCGGCCGCCGGGACGGCCGCGCCGGACTCCAGCCGCGACAGGTCGAGCAGGTTCGTCACCAGCCGGCTGAGGCGCCCGCTCTGCTCGGCGATCGTGTCGACGAGCTCGCGCTCGTCCCCGTCGAGCACGGCGAAGCGCAGCCCCTCGGCCGCCGTCGAGATCGCCGTGAGCGGCGAGCGGAAGTCGTGCGAGACGGTGCGCAAGAGGGCGGTCGTGAGCTCGTTCGAGCGCCGCAGCGCCTCGGCCTCGACCTCGTTTGCCAGGCGCTGCTCGCGCTCCTGGCCGAGCACGATCAGGCCGGCCAGGACGCGGCCGATCCGGGCGGCGTCGGCCGACTCGGCGGCACCTGCGGGTGCGTCGATCAGGCGCAGCTCGCCGAGCCGCTGGCCGTCGAGCTCGATCGCCACCGTGCGCCCGGGCCTGGCGGACTCCGGCGGCGGGCCGAGGTGGATGCCGCCGTCGCGCGCGCCGAGCGCCCGGGCCGCCTGGCGGCCGAGCAGCGGCAGCGCTGCGTCCAGCTGCGAACCGGTCGCGATCAGCGTCGCCAGCCGCTCGCCCAGCTGGGCCTCGGCCGCCCGCCGCGTCGCCTGCTCCGCCTCGGCCCGCTCGCGCGCGGCCAGCTGGCTGGTCACGAGCGCCGCGAGCGCGAAGGCCGCCAGCGCCAGCCAGTCGCCGGACGAGCTGATCGTGAGCGTGTGGAGCGGCGGCAGGAAGAAGAAGTTGAACGCGACCGCCGAGACGAGGCTGGTGGCGAGGCCGAGCCAGAGCCCGTACAGGGACGAGATGGCGAGCACGGCGACCAGGTAGAAGACGCCCGCGGAGCGGACGGGCACGGTGGGGGTGAGGAGGGCGACGACGACCGTGCACGCCGCCACGCTCGCCGCTGCGATGACCGTCGCCGCCGGCCCTGACCGCCCCTCAGCGCTCATGCCGGGGATTCTCGCAGCCCACGGGGCCGGAGGTGGCTCAGGCCTGTCCGACGACGACGCCCACGAGGACGACGATCGCGCCGCCGAAGGTGACCTGAATCAGCGACCGCGACAGCGTGACGTCGAGGAACCGCCGCCGCAGGAGCGCGATCACCACGAGCTCGACGCTGACCACGACGATCGCGATCGGGAGCGCCACGCGCAGGCTGTCGATGATGAACGGCAGCGAGTGGAACGTGCCGCCGAGGAAGGTGGCTGCGCCGGTGATGACGCCGCGGGCGGCCCCGTCGCCGCGGCCGGTGATGCTGCCGTCGTCGGAGAGCGCCTCCGAGAGCCCCATGCTGATCCCGGCACCGAGCGACGCCGCCAGTCCGACGAGCAGCGCGGCATGCGGGCCGGCCAGGAACGCGGTCGCGAAGATGGGGGCGAGCGTCGAGACGGTGCCGTCGATGAGCCCGATCAGGGCCGGCTGGACGATCTGGAGCAGGCGCTGCCGGTCGTCGCGGGAGGCCCATGCCTGGATCGGATTCGCTGTCATTTCGGACATTCTAGCAAGCGACTTGTAATAAGTCTTCCCTTAGTTTTGCTACGATTGCCGAAGAAGATGGACGCAATCGCCCTCGACGCCGAGCTCACCGCCGTTCTGCACGGCCGCGGCCAGCGGGTCACGCCGCAGCGCCTGATCCTGCACCGGCTGCTGCGCGCCGGCCCGCAGCACCTGACCGCGGAGGAGCTGCTCGCGCGCTCCCGGCCCCAGCTTCCCAACGTCTCCCTGCCGACGGTCTATGCGACCCTCGACCTGTTCGAGGAGCTCGGCGTCATCCGCCGCGTCCCCGGCACCGGCCCCGCCCGGGTGTACGACTCGCGGGCCGAGCGCCACCATCACCTCCGCTGCCTGCGCTGCGGCGGGGTGAGCGACCTCGAGGCCGAGATGGACGTCGCCGCGGCCGCGCGCGCCGCGGAGGGTCAGGGGTTCGCGCCCGACGCGGTCGAGGTGACCGTCACCGGCCTCTGCCCGGCCTGCGTCGCGGCCTCCGCGGCCTGAGCGCCCGGCCGCGACCGCGGTAACCTGGATCCATGCCCCGCCGACGCACGAGCGACCGAGACTGCTCCCGCGCCCTGTGGCTGCTCGGACTCTCGGCGCCCGTCACCGCCGACGAGCTCACGGCCGCCTACCGGGCCCGGATCTCGCAGGCGCATCCCGACCGCCACGTCGGGTCGGCCGAGCGCTCCGAGGCGGCCAACACGCTCACCCGCGCACTGAACGACGCCCGCGCGATCGTCGCCGAGTGGATCGGGTCCGGCCGCGAGTGGCCGGTCGCGCCCGCGCACGCCGTCAACGGCTCGTCGCGGCCCGCGGCCCGTCCCCGCCGGCCCGCCGAGCCGGCCGCGCCCGCACCGGTCTGCCGCCGTACCGGGCTTCGCGCGGGCGACCTCGTGCGCGTCTGGCCTTACGACGGCGACGCCCGCACCGTCGCCGGAACCGTCTTCGCCAGCCGGTACGCGCCGGCCTGGGTGGTGCTCGAGGACGGCTCCGAGGTGCCCGCGGAGCGGGTGCGGCTGGCGTCGTTCGCGTGCCCGGTGTGCGGGATCTGCGCGGGCCCGGCCGTCGAGCACCCGATCGTGCGGCCGTGCCCGGAGTGCCTCGTCGACCTGCGCCGCCTCGAGCGCCACGCGGCCGAGGCAGCCCGCGTTCGCAGCGCGATCGAGGCCCGGGCGCAGGCCGGGATGGCGACGGCGGACGGCCTGGGGGACGACCGCATGGCCGAACGGGCCCGCGACCGGCGCGGCTGGGCGCGGCGGCTCCGGTCGGCCCCGCCGGACGACTTGCACGCGGCCCTGATCTCGGCGTTCACGAACGCGTTCGACCGCTGGGCCGCGTAGGCCCGCGCCTGCGGGCGCGCCGGGGCGCGGTGCTAAACTCCACCTCGGGAACACTAGTTGCAGGAGGCACGATGCATGTCTCGGAGATCATGCAAACGGCCCTCGTGACGAGCCCGCCGGAGGCAAGCGTGCTCGAGGTCGCCCGGCTGCTCACGGAGCGGCGGGTCGGCGCGTGCCTGATCGTGGAGGGCGGAGAGCTCGCGGGGATCTTCACCGAGCGCGACCTCCTGCACGTCGTGGCCGCCGGCGAGGACGTGCGCGATCGCCGCGTGGCCGATGCGATGACCCGCGACGTGACGATGGCGCCGCCCGACGCCGATGTCCTCTGGGCCGCCGAGACCATGCGCCGCGGGGGCGTCCGCCATCTCCCGGTGGGGGAGGGCGGCCACGTCGTCGGCATCGTCTCGATTCGTGATCTCTACGCCGCCGCCGAGGCCGTGCTCAGGCTCGACCCGCGCGGCGCCGGCGCCGCCGGCGACATGCTCGCGGCGGCCGGAGGCTGACCGGAAAGCACGACCGAAGGGAGCAGCATGCAGCAGCAACACGAGGACACGGGGTTCGCGATTCGCGTTGGCCTCCTGGCCGTGATCGCGTTCATGTCATGGCCGGTGTGGATGGCCATCGTCGCCGGCCAGCGGTCGTTCACCGCGGCTGTCGCATGGTCGCTTGCCGTGCCCGTGCTGCTCACCCTGATGGTGCCGTTCGTCGCCTTCCACTGCGCCGAGCGCATCCACCACGCGTTCACGCGGCTCGAGCACGCACTGCACATCGACACGTTCGTGCACGACCACATGCCGCACCGCCACGCCTGAGATCAGACGGCGGCCGCCGAGCCCAGCCGGCCCGAGAGCGTGCGCCCGGCGAGCTCGATCGGCTCGAGATCGTACGCATCCGGCAGGCTGAACAGCATGCCGTCGAGGCCTGCCTCGAGGAACGCGTCGACCTGCTCGAGCACGGAGTCGGGGTCGCCGGTGATGAACGACGTCGCCGCCGTCTCGGGCGAGAGCTTGCGCTCCTCGGCGACGCGGCGGGCGTTGCGCTCCGCCGCCGACTGTGACGCCGCGATGTTGAGCGGGCCGAGCCGCGTCTTCGTGATCTCGGCCGGGTCGCGGCCGATCCGCTCGCACGACTCCTCGAGGATGCGGACCTTGCGCCCGACGGTCTCGATGTCGCCGAAGAAGTTGCACGCGTCGGCGTAGCGGGCGACCATTGGGATCGTGCGCTTCTCGCCGCTCCCGCCGATCAGAAGCGGCGGCCCGCCGGGCCGCACCGGACGGGGGACGTTGAGCGCAGCGTCGATGTGGTGGTGGGTCCCGGTGAAGCTCGGGGCGTCGTCCGTGAACATCGCCCGGCAGATTTGCACCGCGTCCTCGAGCCGCTCGAACCGCTCCCGCAGGGGCGGGAAGTCGAAGCCGTAGCCGCGGTGCTCCTCCTCGTTCCAGGCCGCGCCGATGCCGAGGATCGCCCGGCCGGAGGAGACGATGTCGAGAGTCGTCGTCATCTTCGCGAGCAGGGCCGGGTTGCGGTAGGTCACCCCGGTGACCATCGTGCCCAGCTGGGCCCGTGACGTGCGCGCCGCGATCCCGCACAGCAGCGAGTAGGCCTCGAGCATCGGCTCCGTGCGTTCGCCCACGTTACGGATCTGGTACAGGTGATCCATCACCCAGATCGAGTCGAACCCGGAGCGCTCCGCCGTGCCGGCGATCCCCGCGATGCGTCCGAAGAGCTCGCCGTCGGGCACACCCGGGTAGGTGAAGCTGTTGATCTGGAGCCCCAACCGTGTCAGCGGCTCCCGCGCGCTCGTCGCCATTCGTCCTCCCGTCGCCTACGGGGAAACGGTACCCCGCTGCCGGGAGCGGTAGGCGCGCACCTTGTGCCGGCTTCCGCAGACGGCCATGTCGCACCACTGGCCGGAGCGGTTGCGCGAGCGGTCGTAGAAGGCCCAGCCGCACTCCGGGTCGACGCACGCCTTGAGGCGCGGCCAGGTGCCGTCGAGCATGGCGGCGGCGGTCGCGGCGAGGACACCGGCGAGAACCCCGTCACCCTGCAGCGTCGCAGCGCCGTCGGGGCCGATCTCGACCCGAACCGGCGCCTCTGCGGACATCCGGTTCACGAGCGCGGCCGCGTTCGCGTCGGGCTCGCCTCCCGCGTTCCCGCGCAGGAGCGCCCGCAGGGCCTCGCGCAGCTCCGTCGCGGCGGCGATGTCACGGGCGGCGGGCGGCGGACCGGGGGCCGCCAGCCCCTGCTCCTGCAACCATGCGGAGAAGGTATCGCGGTTGGCCAGAAGATCCCGGCCGTCCTCCGCGTCCAGGGTGTTGACGAACTCCTGCACCAGGCGCAGCGGCCCCGGGGCAGGGGCCCGGCCGGAGGGTTCGGTCATCGACATGACACCACTGTAACAGTTTTGATGGTAACATCCTGGGGTACAGCCGACGAGAGGAGGGATCACATGCATACCGCCAACACCTGGATGGCACTCCGGAGCTTCGATTGGGAGGCGCACACCGATCGTGGCCGCCGCGAGGCCGACCGTGCCGTCATGCGGCGCGTGATCGATCCCGACGCGCCGATCGACCGCCGTACCCACGCCCGGCTCGAGAAGCTGCGCTCGGCCGCCTACCGGGCCACGCTCGCCCGCCTGCTGCGCCAGAACCTCGAGCTCGGCACCGAGCGCAATCGGCTGGCGCCGCCCGTCGCCCGCCTGCTCGCCCGCAATCCCGCCGACGCGACTCTGATCGCGGCCGGTCTCGAGGACGGCGACCCGGATCCGCGCGCCGTCATCGAGACGGAGCGCCTGCTCGAGGCGCCGGTGCCCTCGCAGGAGCGTCTCGCCTGGATCGTGCGCCTGCTGGCGCCCTCCCGGGCGCCCGCCTGCGATAGCTGAGACTAGGCTGCTGCGGCCGAGGCGGCGATCGCCTCGAGGGCCGCTTCCATACCGGTTGCGACCCGCTCGAGCTGCGCCTGCGAGATCACGTAGGGCGGCGAGATCTGGAGGGCGCGGCCCGCGAGTCCGCGGGTGAGCACACCCTGGCCACGGCACGCGTGCACCACTCGGTCGACGAGGCCCGGATCGGCGGCGCGGGCGTCGGCGTCGAGCTCGATGGCCGCGAGCAGCCCCAGGCCGGCCCGGATCTCGGTCACGAGCGGCGCTGAGCGGAGCGGCTCCACGGCCGCGGCCAGCACGGGCTCGAGCTCCGCGACGCGCTCGACCAGGCGCTCGCGCGCCATCAGGTCGAGGTTGGCGAGCCCGGCCGCGCACGCGGAGGGGTGGCCGGAGTAGGTGAAGCCGTGACGGAAGAGCGTGCCCGGCCGCGTCCAGAACGGCTCCTGGATGCGCTCGCTTGCGATGACCGCGCCGAGCGGCAGGTAGCCGGACGTGATGGCCTTCGCGCACGTGATCAGGTCGGGCTGGATCCCGAGCCGCTCGCTCCCGAACCAGCGCCCCAGCCGCCCGAAGCCGGTGACCACCTCGTCGGCGATCAGCAGCACGTCGTGGCGGCGGCACAGCTCCTGCACGCTCGCCCAGTAGCCCTCGGGCGGGTGGAGGATGCCGCCGGCGCCGATCACCGGCTCCCCGATGAAGGCGGCGATGGTGCCGGCCCGCTCGGCGAAGAGCGTCTCGAGCTCGGCGGGATCGTCGTGCGAGACCGACGCGACGTCCGGGATGAGCATGCCGAACCCCTCGCGGTTCGAGGGGATGCCGGCCAGGCTCGTGCCGTACGCGTTCATGCCGTGGTAGGAGTGGCGGCGGTGCACGATCACCTGCTTGTCGGGCCGGCCGAGCGCGTGCCAGTAGCGGCGGGCGAGCTTGGCAGCGGTGTCGACCGCCTCCGAGCCGCCACTCGTGAAGAAGACCGCGCCGCCCGGGAACGGCGCCAGCTCCGAGACGCGCTCCGCCAGGTCGAGGGCGGGGCGGTTCGCCAGCCGCTCGAACGTGTCGAAGGCCGCCAGCGTCCGCATCTGCTCGGCGGCGGCGGCGGCGATCTCGGCCCGTCCGTGGCCGGCGGCGCAGTACCAGAGGCCGCCGCGGGCGTCGACGTACTCGCGCCCCCCCTCGTCCCAGACTATTGCGCCCTCGCCGCGGGCGATGACCACCTCGGCGTCCTTCACGACCGCCATGTCGGCGAACGGATGCCAGAGCCGGGTCATCGAGCGGACGATACCAGTGCGTCGAACAGGGGCCGCCCGGAGCCGGGAACGTCGGCCTCGGGGTGCCAGAGGACGCCGATGCAGAACCGGGCGCCGTCGCGCTCGAGCCCCTCGATCGTCCCATCGTGAGCGTGCGCGGTTACCGACAGGCCCGCTCCCACGTCGCCGATGCCCTGGTGGTGGTGCGAGCGCACGTGCGGCCGCTCGCCGACGATCTCGCGGAGGCGCGAGCCCGCGACCGTCACCACCTCGTGCTCGCCCCACGTGGCGTCGTCGAAGCGGTGCGGCGTCTGGTCGATCACGTCCTCGAGGTGCTGGACGAGGGTGCCGCCGCAGGCGACGTTCAGGAGCTGGATGCCGCGGCAGATGGCGAGCACCGGCAGGTCGCGCTCGAGCGCGCCGCGGAGCACGCCGAGCTCGGCGCCGTCGCGGCGGTGGTGCTTCGGGCCCGCCCGCGGATGCGGGTCGTGGCCGTAGAGGTCGGAGCCGACGTCCTCGCCTCCGGCGACGACGAGCCCGTCGAGCATATCGAGCACGTCGCCCGGCTCGTCCTCCCAGAGCGGGTCGGGCGGCAGGACCAGCGCCCGGCCCCCGCCGAGCCGCACGCCTTCGACGTAGCCCTGGGCGATGAACGCGGCGTCGAGCGCCCACTCGTCCATCACGGCGTGGCCCCAGTAGCTGGTGATGCCAATCGTCGGCCGGCGCATGAGATTCGCGCGCAGGCGCCCGGCCGGGGCCCCGATCGCTCCCACTCGACCGGGGCCCCGGCCGGTACGCGGCTCAGTCGCCCGAGGACGGCTCCAGTCCGGTGGTGTCGAGCGGGACCTGGACGGCCTTCGCGCGGACGTCGGCCGCGAGGACGTAGCCGATGACGCCGACGGCGAGGATGATGGCCAGCGTGCCGAGTGTGAACACCTCGAACCGCAGCCTCGTCACCCCGTAGCTGTCCACCACGCTGTAGGAGTGCCCGGTGATGCTCTCAAGCGTGCCGGGGAAGAGCGCCACCCACGAGCCAAGCACCATCCACGCCGTGCAGAGTCCCGTGCACAGCCACATGAGGCCGTCGCCGGACTTGCCGAGCCGGTAGGGCCGCGGCACGTGGGCGTGGCTCATCCGCAGCTTGATCGCCGCCGGGAAGATCACGAGGTAGGAGAGCAGCGTCGTCGACGTGGCCAGGTAGAGCACCACGGTGAACGTGTTGGCCGCGCTGGCCGAGCCGCTCAGCAGGTACACCGCGGCGAGCATGAAGATCGTCGAGGTGATGCCGGACATCACGTTCACGCGCACCGGCGTGCCGAGGCGGGAGTGGAAGCGGCCGAAGTAGCCGGGGAAGGCCCCGTCGTAGGCGGCGACCGCGAGGATGCGGTCGGAGCCCATCATCCACACGGCGCCCGAGGTGACCAGGGCGAAGATGAACCCGAACACCATCACGTCGGTGAGGAAGTTCTGGGCCCCGCCGTAGACGCTGAACGTCGTGTGGACGGCGTCGAGGAAGCCGCCGATGCCGGTGACCTGGCCCGACGGGAGCACCGCCAGGATGCCGAACACCGGGATCGAGTAGGCGAGGACGGTGATGACACCGCTCTGGAGCACGGTCACGGGCACGTCGTGCTGCGGGTTCTGCATCTCCTCGGCGGCGCCGTTCTGGAGCTCGAAGCCGACGTAGTTGAAGAGCAGCAGCGGCACGAGCCCGAGGAAGATGACCATCGAGCTCGGGTTGAAGTCGCCCGCGGCGTAGCCGTGCACGCCGTGCTCGATCGCATAGATCAGGACGGTGATGGAGAAGAACGCGAGCACCCCGACGCGGACGATCGCGCCGACGTTGGGGATCCACTTGCCGTGCCGCAGCGACGCGATCGCGACGCCGATGGAGATCCAGATGAACACGATCTTGAAGATCATGTTGCCGGCGGTGAACCCGGACCCGATCGGATGCAGGTTGTCGCTCCACGCGGCCGACGCGATGAAGCACAGCGACCCGCCCACCCAGAGCGGGTTGGTCACCCAGTAGAGCACGGCGCCGAGCCCTGCGGGCAGCCGGCCCCAGCTCATCTTCATCCACTCGTACGGCCCGCCCTCCTGGGTGAAGGCGGCGCCCAGCTCGGCCATCACGAGGGCGTACGGGAACACGAAGAGGACGCCCAGGATGACGAGCCAGGTGAACGTCTGCGCGCCGAAGCTCGACACCTGCCCGAGCGTGTCCAGCCCGACCAGCGCGCACACGGTGAAGAAGAGCATGTCGAACCTGCGCAGGCTCTTGTGCAGGTGCCCCTTCTCCTCGAGCGCCATGGCGGTCGTGGTTTCGACCGCCCCTCCCTCAGATGCACTCATGAGACCCCTTCCTCTGACCACGGGTCGACGCCAATTGAGACGTTCGGACGCCGATGAATGTTGCGATTATGGCCGAAAAGGCGGCGGTTGCCTAGGGAACCGGGCACAGTCCCCGCGCGCGGGGACTGTCCCCACCGCGGGCACGGTCCTACGGGGCGGCTCGCGCCGCCCCTAGGCCGGGACGCTACGCCGAGGTCGGCAGCGTGAGGTCGGCCAGCGTGGCGGTGCCCAGGACCCGCAGGGCCGGATCGATCGCGGCCATGCGGCCCGCCACAGCATCCTCGAGGTCGCTCGCAGCCGCGTCGGCCAGCTCTCGGCCGGCGGCGGTCAGCTCGGTGCGGCCGTACGCGCCGTAGCGGACGGCGAGCCCGCGCGCGCACAGGCGCAGCGCGATCTGCTTCGCCTGGCTCTGGCTGGCGGCCAGCTGGGCCGCCAGGCGGGTC
>JAICJM010000271.1 GCA_025928435.1 Thermoleophilia bacterium | reverse complement strand
AGGGGCGGCTCTAGCGCGGCGGTGAAGGAGCACGCCTGCGATCAGCAGGCCGAGCCCCACCACGAGCCACGGCCAGGGGCTCCAGTCGCCCGGGTCGCGGTTGATGTATGCGACGAGCAGGAAGGGCAGCCCGAGGCCCGAAATGACGCCCTCCCACTGGTCCCGGCTGCGTGGGAGCCACCTGGCGCCGGCGAGGGCCACGAGCACTGTGACCGGCAGGAAGAGGACGAACTCGATCGTGACCCCGATCGCGACCCCGAGCACCATCCACACGAGAAACCATCCGAGGCGCTCCGCGGCGGGCGCCGGATGGCCCATACCGTCAGCGCGGCCGCAGGCGCAGCAGACAGACCTCGGGCCGGGCCATGAACCGGAACGGGATGAGCGTCGTCCCCAGGCCGCGCGAGACCACCACGGTCGTCTCCGGCTCCTCGTACACGCCCTCGTCGTAGCGGTAGGAGCGGTGCGAGAGCCGCAGCTTGCCCCGCGGGGTCGGCAGGCAGATCTGGCCGCCGTGCAGGTGCCCGCAGAGGGCGAGCGCGCACGTCCCGGGCGGCATCTCGGCCGGCACGTCGGGGAAGTGCGAGAGCAGGATCCGGAATGCCCCGGGCCGCGAGAAGAGCTGCTCCGCCGGCCGGTTGCGGCGCCCCGCGAAGCGCTCGGGATCGACGCCCGCGATCTCGATCTCGTGCCCGCCGGACTCGACGGCCGCGGCCGAGTCGCGCAGGACGGTCACCGCCGCCGACCCCCAGTCCTCGATCACGATCCCGCGCGAGAACGGGTCGTTCGTGTCGCCCACGTCGTGGTTCCCGAGCACGGCGAAGATCCCGAGCGGCGGCCGCAGGCCTTCCATCGCGGCGACCACCGCGTCGCGGGCCCGCCCGTGGCTCAGGATGTCGCCGGTGAGCGCGACCAGGTCGGGCTGCCACGCGGCGCCGAGCGCCGCGGCCTTGCGCATCGCCCGCACGTTCAGGGACGGCGTGCCGGCATGGAAGTCGGACAGGTGCAGCACCGAGAGCCCGTCGAGCGCCGTCGGCAGTCCCGGCACGCCGATCTCGAGCTCGCGGCCCTGAACCCACTGCGACTCGTAGAGCCCCCACGCCGCCAGCGCGGCGCCGGTTCCGGCCAGCGCCCCGAGGGCGCGGTTACTCGCCACGCACAGGAGGCACGTCGCCCTGCATGCGCGTGCGGGCGGCGGCGATCCGCTCGCGCAGGGCAGACAGGCGGCCCTCGTCCGCGGAGTGCCCGTTCCCCGAGGCGGCGACCGGGCGCTCCCGGTTGAGCGCCATCCGGACGGCACCGGCGGCCGCGGCAACCGCGGCGAGGAGCAGCAGACGACGCATCCCGCCCAGTGTACTGCGGGGCTACTCGCACACGTGCCAGAGCCCCTTCCCGGACACGGCCGCCGACCGCTCGAGGGCCGCGAACAGCCCGGCGTGCGCCGTGTTGGGCGGGAACGGGTAGCTGCGCGCATACCCGAGCCGCACGAGCTCGGCGTTCACGAACACCGGCCGCGGGCCCGTCAGCCAGACGTACGCCAGGTAGCGGCCGTACCGGTCGTGCAGCTCGCGGTCATAGCGGAGCGTCACGGTCCGCCCGGTGACGAGGTGCTTCGTGTACGCGGACGCCTCGGGGCCGTAGCAGCCGACCGGCCGGCGCGGATCGACCGTCTCGGGCGTGTCGATGCCGAGCAGGCGCACGTCCTCGATCCGCCCGCCGCTGCGCACGATGATCGTGTCGCCGTCGACCGCGCGCACGACGGTGCCGCGCGCGAACGGCTGCACAGCGCCGGCCGAGACACGCCACCAGCCTGCGAGCACCACGACGGCGAGAGCGATGCAGGCAAGGATGAGATCGCGGCGAGACACGGGAACGACGCTACCCCCGGCCCCTGTCACGTGTCAGTCACGAGCCGTGCCGAAACCGTGCCGGATCTGTAAGACGGCCCGGGTTCCAGCCGACGTCGTTCCTACACTTGAGAGCCCGCCCATGAAGCTCCTGCACATCGCCGACATCCACCTCGATCGCGTCTTCCACCGCGCGGAGTCGCGCCCGGCCGCCGTCCGCCGCCGCGGCGAGCTGCGCGACGCCCTCGTGCGCGCGCTCGCGCTCGGCAAGGAGAGGCAGGTCGACGCGGTGTGCATCGCGGGGGACGTCTACGAGCACGAGTACGTGAGCGAGGACACGATCTCGTTCCTGCGCGACGCCTTCGCGGACGCCCGCGTCCCCGTGCTCGTCAGCCCCGGCAACCACGATCCGCACCTGCCGGGGTCCGCGTGGGAGCGCACCGAGTGGCCGGCCAACGTGCACGTGTTCGCGCGCGACGAGGTCGAGCCGTACCCGCTGGGCGGCGGGCTCACCGTCTGGGGCGCGGCGTTCACCGCCCGCAACTGCGACGCGTCCTCCATCGCGCGCTTCCGCGTCCCCGACGGCGACGGCACGCACGTGCTCCTCGTCCACGCGGCACTCACCGGCGAGCAGTGGGCCGAGGAGGCGGACTACCGCCCCGTGACGCGTGCGCAGCTGCGGGCGACCGGAGCCGCGTACGTGATGCTCGGGCACTTCCACGACGGCCGGGGGGACGGCTTCCTGTGCTACCCGGGCAGCCCCGAGCCGCTCGACTGGGGCGAGCGCAGCGGCGCGCACGGAGCCTCGATGGTCGAGGTCGCCGATGGGACGGTGACGGCGGAGGCAATCCCGATCGCGACCCGCCGCTACGTGGAGCGGACGGTCCCGGTGGGAGGCGCGTCCGGCTCCGCCCAGGTCGAGGTCGCCGTTGCCACGGCCGCCGCGGCGGAGATGGGTGCCTCGCTGCGGGTCGTGCTCACGGGCGAGGTCGAGCCGGGCTGCCAGATCGACTCCGGCAGCATCGCCGAGCGGTGCGCGGCCGGCCTGACCGAGCTCGCCGTCGTCGACCGCACGGTGCCCGCCTACGACCTCGATGCGCTCGCGCGCGAGGGATCCGTGCGGGGACGGTTCGTCTCGCGGCTCCTGCACTCCGGCGATCCGGACGCGCACGAGGCGATCCTGGCGGGCCTGCGCGCGCTCGACGGCCGCGCGGAGGTGATCCATGCGGGTTGAGCGCCTCACGGTGAGCGGCTTCGGGAAGCTGGCCGGGCGCGAGCTCGAGCCGGGGCCCGGGCTCACGATCGTGCACGGGCCGAACGAGTCGGGCAAGAGCACGAGCCACGCCGCGCTGCGGGCGAGCCTCTTCGGCCTGATCTCGGGCGGACGCCGCACCCGCGACGAGACCGCCGCGATCGAGCGCTGCCGGCCGTGGTCGGAGGCACGCTATGGAACCGTCCTCGAGCTGGCCGACGCCGCCGGCCGCCGGCTCCGCCTGGAGTGGGACTTCGAGCGCTCGCGCTACACCCTCCGCGATGCGGCCACCGGCGCCGATCTCACCGCCGAGCACGGCGCGGGGACCGACCCGCGCGTCCTCGCGCGAAAGCTCTACGGGGTCGACCGCGACGTCTACCTGCGGCTGGGATGCGTCGACCAGTCCGAGCTCAACCAGATCGGCGCGCCCGGCTCGGTGCGCCACGCCGTCGAGTCCGCCCTGACCCAGGCCCGCGCCGACGCCTCGGCCGGCACGGCCGTCGAGGCGCTGAAGGCCCACCGCGCGCAGCTCGTCGGCCTCAACCGGGCCGCGACGAGGCCGCTCCCGGCCGCCGAGGCCGCGGCGCAGAGCCTGCGTGCCGAGCTCGAGGGCGCGTCCGCCGAGCGGGCAGAGGTCGAGCGGGCGGCCACCGGGCGCGACGCCGCCCGCCGGGAGGCTGACGTCGCGGACGAGCGCGTCCACACGCTCGAGTCCGTCCGCGACCACCTCCGCGCGGACGAGCTGCGCCGCCGGCTCGACGCCGCCGAGGGGCTGGCCGCGACGATGGCCCTCGCGACCGAGCGGCTCGAGGCCGACGGCAACGGCGCCGCGTTCGCGCCCGTCGAGCAGATGGCGGCGATGCGCGACCGGATCCACGACCTGTCCGCCGAGCTCGGGGAGCGCATGCCCCTGGCGGCAGCCGACACCGAGGCGGCGAGGGCGCTCGAAACGCGGTGCGGCGAGCTCGAGGCGAACATCTCGACCCTCGAGCCCGACCGGGGCGCGGCCGACCGCGCCGCCGCCGTGGAGGCCGCCGCGGCGTCCGCCGGCGCGGCCTCGCT
>JAICJM010000323.1 GCA_025928435.1 Thermoleophilia bacterium | reverse complement strand
GGATCGCCGGGGCTAGCGAAGCGCGCGCAGCAGCTCGCGGGCGATGACGACGCGCTGGATCTGGTTCGTGCCCTCGTAGATCTGGGTGATCTTCGCGTCGCGCATCATCCGCTCGACGGGAAACTCCTGGATGTAGCCGTAGCCGCCCAGGATCTGCACGGCGTCGGTCGAGACCCGCATGGCCGCGTCCGAGGCGGCCAGCTTGCACATCGCCGAGAGCTTCGTCAGCTCGGGGCCGTCGGCGCCCGCGTCGAGCATCGCGCCAACTCGGTGCACGAGCCCGCGGGCGGCCTCGAGCGCCGTGGCCATGTCGGCGAGCATGAACTGGATCCCCTGCTGGTCGGCGATCGCCTTGCCGAACGCCTGCCGCTCGGTCGCATACCGGGCCGCGTAGTCGAGCGCCGCCTGGCCGATGCCGAGCGCCTGGGCGGCGATGCCGGGCCGGGAGCGGTCGAGCACCCGCATCGCGAGCCGGAAGCCGGCCCCGTCCTCGCCGATCAGGCGGTCGCCGGGGAGACGGCAGGAGTCGAGCAGGAGCTCGCCCGTCGTCGAGCCCTTGATCCCCATCTTCGGCTCGATCCGGCCGACGGAGAACCCCGGATCGTCCGCCTCGACCATGAAGGCGCTGATCCCGGCGTCCGTCCGCGCGAATACGACGTAGGTGTGGGCGACGCCGGCGTTCGTGATGAAGCGCTTCACGCCGTCGAGCACCCAGCCGTCACCGTCGCGGCGGGCCCGGGTCGTGAGCGCGCCGGCGTCGGAGCCCGCCCCAGGCTCCGTCAGCGCGTAGGCGGCGATCCACTCGCCGCTCGCCCACCGCGGCACATATCGCTGCCGCTGCTCCTCGGTCCCGTCCAGCAGCACGGGCAGGCCGCCGAGCCCCTGCACCGCCAGCAGCAGACCCACCGTGGCGTCGGCCCAGGACAGCTCCTCGACCGCCTGCAGGTGGGTGAGCATGCCGGTGCCGGTGCCGCCGTACTCCTCGGGAAAGGCGAGCGCGAACACGTCGTTCTCGCGCAGCAGCTCGACCGCGTCCCACGGGAACTCCGCGCTGTGGTCGACCTCCGCGGCGCGCGGCGCGATCCGTTCGCGCGCCAGCGTGCGCACCGCCTCGACCAGCATCCGGGCGTCGTCGGAGAGCGGCGTGAGCGGGCTCGTGTCAGTCACGCGCGATCAGCTCCTCGGAGGCGGTGGTCATCATCTCGAACCCCGTCGCCGTGACGGCGTACATGTTCTCGATCCCGACCGCGCCGCGGCCGGGGAACACGAACTTGGGCTCGATCGCGACCACGTTTCCCTCCACGAGCGGCTCGTCGAATCCGGGCGCGAGGATCGGCAGCTCGTCGATCTCCATCCCCACGCCGTGGCCCAGGAACCGTACCCGCTCGGCGCCTGCGCCCATGAAGTGCTCCTCCAGACCGGCGTCGGCCGCGATGCGCTCGGACAGGGCGTGCAGAGCCGACGGCGCCGTCCCGGGCGCAAGCTGCTCCTCGACCGCCCGCAGGATCGCGACGGCCACGTCGTAGGCGGCGGCCATGTCGGCGGGCGGCGTCCCCACGGCGAAGGTGCGCGTCTGGTCGGAGAGCCAGCCCTCGTGGCCCCCGACGAGGTCGGCGATGACGGTATCGCCGCGCGCGAGCACGCGGTCGCCCGCCCCCTTCCCGATGGCGGGGTTCGGGCCCGGCCCGCACAGCGGCGAGTCCGAGTAGCCGGGCACCGCGCCGCTGGGGCCGCCCAGCACCTGGCCGTAGTGCATCTCCTGGTTGAAGCCGCGGAAGCGCAGCTGGCCCTGGTGGCCCGCGCGGCGCAGCTCCCGCTCGACCTCGAGCTGCACCTCGGCCTCGCTCACCCCCACGCCGATCAGCCCCGGCACGGCCTCGCACGCGAGCCGCACCTGCTCGCACGCGACGGCCATCTGCTCGAGGTCCCAGGCGGACTTCACCGCCCGGGCGCCGCGGACGGCCGCGGTGCAGTCGGCGAGCTCGATCCCCGGCAGCCGCCTCGCGTACCCCAGGTACGCCGCCGCCGGGAGCACGTCCAGCTCGAACCCCACCCGCGATCCGGGACCCGCGCCGGCCTCCTCGAGCTCGGCGGCCAGGCCCGACAGCGACCGCAGCGGCGCGATCCGCGCGAGTGGCGACTCGCGCTGCGCGCGATCGAGCACGCGGCGGACGAGCAGCCGGGGCTCGCCGGCGGCGGGCACGATCAGGTGCGCCTGCTGGTTCGTCCCGGTGAAGTAGGCGAGG
>JAICJM010000315.1 GCA_025928435.1 Thermoleophilia bacterium | reverse complement strand
CGGTGACGCGGTAGCCGAGCCGGATCTCCTCGGTGCGTCCTTGTGTCCGGTCGATGCAGATGGCGCAGACGGGTCGTTTGAGCGACAGGTTGCGGGCCTTGTAGAGCGTCGGAAGGGCATCCATCGGTATCGATGAGTGTGGCGGCGGAGATGTCACACGTGGGTGACGAGGCGTCGTGAGAGTGTCAGGGAACCGCAAATGACACATGCAAACGACGCCAACTGTCGTTTACCGGTCGGGCTTCGTTCCGATGGCCGAGAGGTCTGACGGCAGCCAGCAGCGCCCTCGCGCAGCCCTGCCGGCCGTCGCGCAAAGCCGGCCTGGCTCCATGACGCTCGACGACAGTCAAGTCCCGCGTTGTGGTGTGGATCGGGATCGTCGGTCAGGTGGTGATGATGGGCGGCCTCCCTTCCTGCCGACGGCGGCCAGCGCTCCTTTGGAGAGCTGGCTGGCCGTCGTCGGCGAGCGCGCAGCGCTCGTTGGTGTAGAGGGCGGCGAGGGATTCTTGGCTGAGGTGGCGCTTGGTGACCAGCCACTCGTCGCCCTGCTCGATCAGGAGGCACCCGGCCAGGGCGGATCAGGCTATGGTCGTTGGGGTAGATGCCGATCACGTCCGAGCGGCGCGCGATCTCGCGGTTGACCCGCTCAAGCGGATTGGTTGAGCGCAGCGGCGTCTGGAGGCGGTCGACCACATCAGCCAGGATGGCCGCCGCCTCATCGCGTGAGCCTGCGGCAAAGACCTGGCGGATGGCGGCCCCGACCATCTGCTGCTGCGCCTTCTGCACGTGACCGAGCCGCCCGCCGCGATCCACTCGCTCCCGTCGTGGCGATCGTCCCAGCCCATCGTCCCGAGCCGCGGCTCCCCCAACGCGAAGCGGCCCGCCGGGGGCGGGCCGCTTGCGTGCGTCGGTGGATGTTGCGGATGGAGATCAGTCGCCGGCGGCCTCCAGGGAGGGCTCGGCGCCGACCCGGGGCAGCCACTGCAGCGGCTGGGGCAGGTACCAGTTCCAGTCCCCGAGCAGCTTCATGGTCGCCGGGAGCAGGACGCCGCGGATGATGGTCGCGTCGATCAGGATCGCCGAGGCCAGGCCGACGCCGAACTCCTTGAAGTCGACCAGGCTCAGGGTGATGAAGATCGAGAACACGCCGACCATGACCACGGCGGCGCTGGTGACGACGCCCGCCGTCGACTTGATCCCCTGGGCGACGGCGTCGTCGGTGCGCATGCCGCCGTCGACGAGCTCCTTCACCCGGCTCAGGATGAACACGTGGTAGTCCATCGAGAGCCCGAACAGGATCACGAACAGGAAGAGCGGCAGCCACGGCGCCACCCCGCCCGTGGGCGTGAAGCCGAGCAGCGACGACCCGTGCCCGTCCTGGAACACGGTCACGAGGACGCCGTAGGCGGCCGCGACCGAGAGCAGGTTGAGGATGATCGCCTTGATCGGGATCACGACCGACCGGAAGGTGACGAGCAGCAGCAGGAACGCCAGGCCGAGCACGAACCCGAACACGAGCGGGGTGTTGTGCGCGAGCATCGCGTCCTGGTCGTGATTGATGGCGGTGTCGCCGGTGACGTCCGCCGTCACGCCGTGCACCTGGCCGAGCGTGCTCGGGAGCAGCTCGTCGCGGAGCTGGGCGAGCGCGTCGTTCGAGGCGCGGTCGGTGCCGTTGCCGACGAGCGGCAGGGCGACGGTGGTGACGGTGTGCGCCGCGTTGGTGTCGCTCGTGATCGGCTCACGGGCGACGCCGGCCGCGACGGCCTTCCGGTCGAGGGTCGCGATGGCGCTGCGCACCTCGGGAGCGGTCGTGTCCTTGGCCTGCACGACGACCACTGCGGGCATCTCGGAGTTGGGGAACGCCTTCTCCAGGTGGTGGTAGGTGGTGATGCCGGGCAGGTTCGGGGGCAGGTCGTTGGGGCCCGTCGTGTGCACCTTGAAGTGCAGCGCCGGCGAGGCGATGGCGAGCAGCACGGCCACCGAGGCGATGGCCGAGAGGCCCGGCCGCGCCAGCACCCGGTCGAGCACGAACGACCACGCCCGCGACTCGGCCCGCTGCGTCCGGCGGCGCCGGAACGGGATGCGGACCCGGCCCTTGTCGACGTGCCGGCCGAGCAGCGCCAGCATCGCGGGCAGGGCGGTGAGAGAGCCCAGCATCGCGACGGCGACGACCATGATCGTGCCGACCGCGAACGACGCGGAGCTCTTGTCGCCGGTCAGAAACTGCCCCGCCATGGCGACCATGACGGTCAGGCCGGAGACGAGGATCGCCCGTCCCGAGGTCGCCGAGGCGATCTCGACGGCGCGGGTCTCGTCGCGGCCGGCCTGCCGCTCCTCGCGCTCGCGCTTGAGGTAGAAGAGCGAGTAGTCGACGCCGACGGCCATGCCGATCAGCGTGATCACGATCGAGGTGTTGTCGTCGATGGGGAAGATGTGGCTGGGGATGGCGACGAGGCCGATCGTCGCGATGACGGCCGAGATGGCCATCAGCACCGGGACGCCGGCGG
>JAICJM010000105.1 GCA_025928435.1 Thermoleophilia bacterium | reverse complement strand
TACGCGAGCGCCCTGCACCAGGCGGCGACCGACGCCGGCAAGGTGCGGGACGTCGACCGCGACCTCGAGGGGTTCATCTCGGCGCTGGGCGAGAACGAGACCCTGCTCCGCGCGCTGGTGAACCCGGCGCTGCCGCGTGAGGCCAAGCGCCGCGTGCTCGCGCGCGTGCTCGAGCAGGCCGACCCGCTCGCGCGGAACGCCGTGCTCGTGCTGGCCGACCACGGCCGGCTCGAGCTCCTGGTCGACATGCAGTCCGCCTACGCCGAGCTCGCCGCCGAGGACGAGCAGATCCTGACGGTCGAGATCACGACCGCGGTCGAGCTCGCCAGGAAGGACCTCGACGCGCTCACGAAGCGCATCACCGAGGCCGTCGGCCGCCAGGCCCAGGTGACCGCGACGGTCGACCCGAACCTGATCGGCGGCCTCGTCCTGCGGGCCCGCAACGTGCTCGTGGACGCCTCCGTCAAGCGCCGCCTGGAGGAGCTTCGGCGCGCCCTCATCCGTACACCATTGCCCGTTGGGAGTGAAGCGTGAAGCTGCGACCAGACGAGATCGCGAACATCCTGAAGACCGAGATCGAGCGCTACGACGTCGAGGCGGAGGTCGAGGAGGTCGGCACCGTCATCCAGCTCGGCGACGGCATCGCCCGCGTGTACGGCCTCGACCGCTGCGTGGCGATGGAGAAGCTCGAGTTCGGGCACGGGGTCACCGGCCTCGCCCTGAACCTCGAGGAGGACAACGTCGCCTGCGTGCTCTTCGGCGAGTGGGACAAGATCAAGGAGGGCGACACCGTCCGCCGCACCGGCGACGTCATGTCGATCCCCGTCGGCGAGAAGCTGATCGGCCGGGTCGTGAACCCGCTGGGCGAGCCGATCGACGGCGGCCCCGAGATCGAGACCGAGGAGTTCCGGCCGATGGAGTTCAAGGCGCCGGGCGTCGTCGACCGCCAGCCGGTGTCCGAGCCGGTGCAGACGGGCATCAAGGCGATCGACTCCATGATCCCGATCGGGCGCGGCCAGCGCGAGCTGATCATCGGCGACCGCACGACCGGCAAGACGGCCATCTGCGTCGACACGATCCTGAACCAGAAGGGCCAGGACCTGATCTGCATCTACGTCGCCATCGGTCAGAAGGCCTCGACCGTGCGCGCCGTGGAGGCCCAGCTGCGCAAGGCCGGCGCCATGGACTACACGATCATCGTCGCGGCGTCGGCGACCGAGGCCGCGCCGATCAAGTTCATGGCCCCGTACGCGGGCTGCGCGATGGGCGAGCACTTCCTCTACAACGGGAAGCACGCCCTGGTCATCTACGACGACCTCTCCAAGCACGCCGACGCGTACCGGCAGATGTCGCTGCTCGTGCGCCGGCCGCCGGGGCGCGAGGCCTACCCGGGCGACGTCTTCTACCTGCACTCGCGCCTGCTGGAGCGGGCCGTGAAGCTCTCGGACGACCTCGGCGCCGGCTCGCTGACGGCGCTGCCCGTGATCGAGACCCAGGCCGGCGACGTGTCGGCCTACATCCCGACGAACGTCATCTCGATCACCGACGGCCAGATCTTCCTGCAGGCCGACCTGTTCTACTCGGGCGTGCGCCCCGCAATCAACGCCGGCATCTCGGTGTCGCGCGTCGGCGGCGACGCCCAGATCCGGGCGATGAAGAAGGTGGCCGGCCGCTTGCGCCTCGACCTGGCTTCCTACCGCGAGCTGGAGGCGTTCTCGCAGTTCGGCTCCGAGCTCGACCAGACCACCCAGAACCAGCTCGCTCGCGGCGAGCGCGTCGTGGCGTCGCTGAACCAGCCCCAGTACGCGCCGTGGCCGGTGGCCGAGCAGGTCGTCGTCATCTGGTCGGTCACGAACGGCTACGTGGACGCGATCCCGGTCGAGGAGGTGTCGCGGTTCAACGAGGAGCTGGTGGAGTCGCTGCGGGCCGAGGGCTCGATCCTGAAGGCGATCGAGGAGTCGAAGGACCTCTCCGACGAGACGGTCGAGGCGCTGCGCAAGCACCTCGACAGCTTCAAGGACAGCTTCTTCGTCGAGGGTGATCAGGACAAGGCCGGCGCCGCCGCCTAGATGGCAACCCAGCAGGACATCGCGCGCCGGATCCGGTCGGTGCGCAACACCGGCAAGATCACCAAGGCCATGGAGCTCGTGGCCGCCTCGCGCCTGCGCCGGGCGCAGGCCCGGATCGAGGGTCTGCGCCCCTACGCCGACCGGCTCCAGCAGCTGACGGTGGAGGTGGCGGCGGCGACGTCGCACGTGGAGGGCCAGCCCCTGCTCGCGCGGCGCGAGCTGAAGGGCGTGGCGGTGCTCGCGCTCACGGCCGACCGCGGCCTCGCGGGGGCGTTCAACGCGAACGTGATCCGGCGCTCGCTGGCCGTCGCCTCCGAGCACCGGGGGGCCGGGCGCCAGGTGCACTGGCTGGCGGTGGGGCGCAAGGGCGGCTCGTCGCTGCGCTTCCGCGGCCAGGAGATCGAGGCGTCGTACACCGGGATCACCGACCGGCCCAGCTACGCCGACGCCCGGGCCATCGCCGAGCGGGTGGCCGAGCTCTACGTCGAGGGCGAGGTCGACCTGGTCGTGATGGTCTACAACCGGTTCGTGTCGGCGCTCACCCAGGGCCTCGAGACGGTCGACGTGCTACCGGTGCCCGAAGAGGTGCTGACCGGCGAGGAGCCCGAGCTGATCCAGGGCGCCTACCTCGAGGAGCCCGACCGCTCCGAGATCCTGGGGCGGCTGCTCCCGACGTACGTCGAGGTCACGATCTACCGGGCGCTGCTCGAGTCGACGGCGTCCGAGCACGGCTCCCGGATGACCGCCATGGGGAACGCCTCCGAGAACGCCTCCAACCTGATCGACTCGCTCACGCTCGAGATGAACCGCGCCCGCCAGGCCGAGATCACCCAGCAGATCCTCGAGGTGGTCGCCGGCGCAGACGCGCTCGAGTAGGGCGCTACCATGATCGTCGTGCACGCGCTCCGGGCCGTCTTCGACCACAGCTCCGCGCGGAGGGGGCTGATCGCCGTCTCGTGGGTCGTCCTGCTCGTCGGCGTGGTGGCGTTCCTGAACCACCGCTCGTCGTCGCAGGCGCAGCCGCCCCCGGGCCCGGCCGCCGTCACGACCTCGTCGGGCAGCTACGGCCCGCACATCCCGGTGCCGAAGCAGGCGCTGGCCGTGGCGCGGACGTTCCTCCGCGACGGCGTGCTGCGGCAGGACCTGGCCGCGGCCTGGAAGCTGGCCACCCCGAAGCTGCGCCAGGGCCTCACCCACAAGCAGTGGATGACCGGGAACATCCCGGTCGCGGAGTTCCCGCACTCCGCGTTCGCCAAGGCCGGGTACATGGTCAAGCGCTCGCGCGCCCGCGACGTGCTCCTGCTGGTCTACATCTTCCCCCGCAAGGGCTCGAAGGTCCCCGGCTGGGACTACATCGTCGAGCTCGTGCCCTACCGCGGCTCCTGGCGGGTCACGTACTTCCAGCCGCACGGCCACGAGGCCCCGATCCCGCTGAATCGCTGACGCCACACCGCTGACGCGGGCAGCTCCTTGCACCCGTTTCCCGGTGCAACTATTCTTGGCGGCGATGGCATCGCAGCGAACGGCGCCGGTCGTACCCGGCGCGGCGATCGGAGCAGCCGAGACCGTCAGCGGCGGCGCTCCCGCCGTTGTCGCCCGGGGCTACTGGGAGCAGGCGTGGAGGGGGCTGCGCCGCGACCGGCTCGCGATCGCGAGCGCGATCTTCATCGTCTTCCTGGCGCTGGCGGCCTTCATCGGCGCACCCATCGCCCGGCACATGCTCGGGCACGGGCCGAACGACCTGATCAAGGGCGGGGTCGTGGATTACGTTCCGGCGGGCCCGTTCACCGACGCGGCCACGTCCACCGGCAGCCACACGTTTCTCGTCCTGGGCGGCTCTGACCTGCTCGGCCGCGACGAGTTCCTGCGGCTGCTCTACGGCGCCCAGGTCTCGCTCGAGGTGGCGATCTTCGCGACGGCGTTCGGGCTCTTCCTCGGCGTCGTCCTCGGCGTCGCCGCCGGCTACTACGGCGGCTTCGTGGACACGATCGTCTCCCGTCTGACCGAGATCGTCATGGCCTTCCCGCTGCTCCTCTTCGCGATCGCGGTCGCCGCCACGGTCGGCAACCGGCTGAACGCCTACACGTTCTTCGGCGTCTTCCCGCCCGGCATCGTCACGCTCACCTTCGTGATCGCCTTCTTCTCCTGGTACTACCCGGCCCGCATCGTGCGGGCGCAGGTGCTGTCGCTGCGCGAGAAGGAGTTCGTCGAGGCGGCGCGGATGGTCGGGAACAGCGACTTCCGGATCATGCGGTCGCACCTGCTGCCGCACCTCGTCGGCATCATCATCGTCTACGGCACGCTCATCATCGCCACGAACATCCTCTTCGAGGCGGCGCTCTCCTACCTCGGCGTGGGCCTCCCGCTGCCCAACGCCAGCTGGGGCAACCTGCTCTCGGCGGCGGTGCAGTTCTACACGCTGCAGCCGTGGCTGATGCTGTGGCCGGGGCTCGCCATCCTGCTGACGACGCTGGCGTTCAACCTGCTCGGCGACGGCCTGCGCGACGCGCTCGATCCGCGCGGCTCGATGTAGATCTCTCCGCTAACTCTCGCGACCCCGCCGACGTCTTAGGTTCACGGTCGGGTGCGGGCAGGATCCGCGCCTCGGGAATCGACAGAGGGGTGAGAGTATGAGACGACCCGCTTTGGTACTCAGCGCCGCGGCGCTGGCGGTCGGTACCGTCTTGCTCGGCGCCGCAGCGTGTGGCAGCAGCAGCAGCGGAGGCGAGTCCGGCGGCGCCAGCAACGGGGGCCAATCCCAGGTGGCGCATCAGAACGGCGGGATCGTCAAGATCGCGCTCTCGGGCGACATCGACTACCTCGATCCCGCGCTCGCCTACTACCAGAACAGCTGGCAGATCGAGTACTCGACCTGCCTGAAGCTGGTGAACTATCCGGACAAGGCCGGCCTGGCCGGGCAGCAGCTCGTGCCGGACGCGGCCGACCTGCCGCAGGTCTCGAACGGCGGCAAGACGTACACGTTCACCATCCGCAAGGGGTTCAAGTTCTCGCCGCCGTCGAACGCGCCGGTGACCCCCGAGGTCTTCAAGTACGCCGTCGAGCGCGACCTGAACCCGGACCAGCACTCCTTCGCGGTGCCGTTCCTCGGCGACCTCGCCGGCGCCACGGCCTACAACACGGGCAAGGCGAAGACGGTTTCCGGCATCAAGGTGAGCGGCGACACGATCTCGTTCACGCTCACCCAGGCCGATCCGACCTGGCCGACGAAGATGGCGATGCCGTTCTTCTGCGCGATCCCGGTCGGCACGAAGATCGACGCGAACGGGCTCCACTCGGTCCCGTCCGCGGGCCCGTACTACGTGTCCTCGTACACGCCGCACCAGTCGATCGTCGTGAAGAAGAACCCGAACTACCACGGCGACCGGCCCGCCTACGCGGACGAGTTCGACTACACCCAGCTGACCATCAACACGAACCAGGGCACGCTGGAAGCCAAGAACGGCCAGCTGGACTACATCAACGACGCCGTCGCGCCGGCCCAGATCCGGCCGCTGTACCAGCAGTTCGGCCCGGGTTCCCCGGGCGGCGAGCGGCTGTTCCTGAACCCGTGCCTGTGCGTCCGCTACATGGGCCTCAACACGAGCCGCACGGCGTTCTCCAACCCGATGGTCCGCCAGGCCGTCAACTGGGCGATCGACCGGCCCGGGATCATCCAGACCATGGGCTACAAGGTCGGCACGCCCGGCGCCAAGATCATGCCGCCAGGCGTCCCCGGCGCCCAGTTCGAGAAGACCCTCTACCCGCTCACGTCTCCGAGCTCGAGCGACATCGACAAGGCGAAGTCCCTGATGAAGCAGTCGGGCGTGAAGACGCCGATCAAGGCGGTGCTCTACACCTGCAACACCGACCCGTGCCCGTCGCGCACGCAGGTGATGCAGCAGAACCTCAAGGCGATCGGCATCAACGTGCAGATCGACCAGTTCGCCCGCGCGACCCAGTTCACGAAGGAAGGGACGAAGGGTGAGCCGTTCGACATCGCCGACGAGGGATGGGTTGCTGACTACCCCGATCCGTACGACTGGGTGAACGTGCTCCTGAACGGGGAGCACATCCCGGCCACGAACGGGAGCAACTACTCCTACTTCAACAACGCGGCGTTCAACAAGCGCATGGATGATGCAGCCCTCCTGACGGGCGACCAGCGCTACAAGACCTACGGACAGCTGGCGACGGACATCCAGCAGCAGCAGGCGCCGTGGGCCGCGTGGGACGTCGACAACAACCTCGACTTCTTCAGCGCGCGCATGGGCTGCAGCGTCTACCAGCCGATCTACGGCATGGCGCTCAACACCATGTGCATCAAGAAGTAGCCGAAGGAGCACCACCTGGCTCGGGCGCCGGATCCGTTCCGGCGCCCGAGCCGCGCAACCACTAGACTGGAGTCCGCGTGGTCAGGTACATCATCCGCCGGCTTCTGTGGGCGATCGTCCTCTTCATCTCCGTGACGATCGTCACGTATGTGATCTTCTATCTCGTCCCGGTCGATCCGGCCCGACTGGCCGCCGGCCGCAACCCGACCCCGGCGCAGGTGAAGGCCGTCGCCCACTACCTGGGGACGGACCGGCCGATCTACTACCAGTACGGCCTGTTCCTCAAGCGGCTCGTGATCGACCACAGCCTGGGGTACTCGTTCGCCGACCGCGAGGCGGTCAACACGTCCGTGCTCAGCGCCGCACCGGTGACGGCGTCGCTCGTGTTCGGGGGTGCCATCCTGTGGATGCTGATCGCCATCCCGGTGGGTGTCTTCTCGGCGCTGCATCCGCGCTCGAAGACCGACCGCGTCGCGATGGCCAGCGTCCTGGTCGGGATCTCGGCCCACCCGATCTGGATCGGGCTCGTGCTCTCCTACGTGTTCGGGTATATCCCGACGAGCGGCCACGCCCTGGGCCTGAGCTTCCCCAGCTTCACGTTCATGCCCATCCAGGGGTACTGCAACCTGCGGGGGGCGTCCGAGGGGCAGTTATGCGGCGGGCCGATCCAGTGGTTCTACCATCTGATCCTGCCCTGGATCACGTTCGCGATCCTCTACGCCGCGTTCTACGTGCGCATGATCCGGGCGAACGTGATGGAGACGCTGAACGAGGACTACGTGCGCACCGCGCGGGCGAAGGGCGCGCCCGAGCTCCAGGTCCTGCGATCACACGTGCTCCGAAACGCGATGCTGCCGGTCGTCACGATGCTCGGGATGGACATCGCCATCGCGCTGGGAGGCGCGGTCCTGGTCGAGAATGTCTTCGGCCTGCCCGGGCTCGGACAGCTGGCCGTGACCGCCGTTGGCACGTTCGACCTGCCCGTGATCATCGGCACGGTCGTGTTCGCCTCGATCATGGTGATCACGTTCAACCTCCTGGTGGACATCCTGTACGCCTGGATCGACCCACGGATCCGGCTGGGCTAGTGGGCCTTCTCGCGATGCCTGACCCGTTCTGGCGGCTGCAAACCGTCGCGCTTCCATCTCCAGATCAACATCACGAGAAGGCCCACTAGATGGCGCTCCTCGACGTTCGCAACCTGCGCACGCACTTCCACACCGAGGACGGCATCGTCCGCGCCGTCGACGGGGTGTCGTTCTCGGTGGAGAAGGGTAAGACGCTTGCCATCGTCGGTGAGTCGGGCTCCGGCAAGAGCGTCACCTGCCTGACGATCATGGGCCTGAACTCGGGCAGCCGGATCGACATCAGCGGCGAGGCGGTCTTCGACGGCGAGGACCTGCTCTCGATCCCGAAGGACGAGCTGCGCCGGTACCGGGGCAAGCGCATCTCGATGATCTTCCAGGATCCGATGACCTCGCTGAACCCCGTGCACACGATCGGCCGTCAGCTGCGTGAGGCCGTCCAGCTGCATGCCGACGTCACGAAGGCGCAGGCGAACGCGCGCGCGCTCGAGATGCTGCGGGCGGTTCGCATCCCGCGGCCCGAGACGCGACTCGACGACTATCCCCACCAGTTCTCGGGCGGGATGCGCCAGCGGGTGATGATCGCGATGGCGCTCATCAACAACCCCGACCTGCTGATCGCGGACGAGCCCACGACCGCGCTGGACGTCACGACCCAGGCCCAGATCCTGAAGCTGATGAACGAGCTCCAGCGCGACTTCGGCAGCGCCATCATCCTCATCACCCACGACCTCGGCGTCGTCGCCGAGACGGCAGACGACGTGCTCGTCATGTATGCGGCCGAGCCGGCCGAGCGGGGCGGCTACGAGGACATCTTCTACCGGCCCCACCACCCCTACACCTGGGGCCTCCTGCGGTCGCTACCGCACCTGACGGCCGTCGGCGAAGACCTGAAGCCCATTCCCGGCGCGCCGCCGTCGCTCCTGAACCCGCCCCCCGGATGCCGTTTCCACCCCCGCTGCCCGTATGTCATGGACATCTGCACGACGGTCGAGCCCGAGTTCGCCCCGGTGCCGGGATCGGCCGACCACCGGGCGGCCTGCCACCTGGACGAGGAGACGAAGCAGCGCGAGGCGGCGACCATCCTCACCGAGACGCTGGCGGACTCGGCCTGATGGCAACGGCGACCAGCGAAGAGGCCACCCGCCCGGCGCCCCTCGGGGACGAGCTCCTGCGGGTCGAGAACCTCGAGAAGCACTTCCCGATCACCCGCGGCATCATCTTCCAGAAGGAGATCGCGAAGGTGCGGGCGGTGGACGGCGTCTCGTTCTCGGTGCGCAAGGGGGAGACGCTCGGGATCGTCGGCGAGTCGGGATGCGGCAAGTCGACGATGGCCCGGTGCGTGATGCGCCTGCTCGACCCGACCGGCGGCAGGATCGTCTTCGACGGCCAGGACATCACCAGCATCCGCGGGCACGACCTCATGCGGGTGCGGCGGGAGCTGATGATGGTCTTCCAGGATCCGTATGCCTCGCTCAACCCGCGCAAGCGGGTCGGCTACATCGTCGGCGAGGCGCTGACGGTCCATAAGCAGGGCACGCCGAAGGAGATCAAGGGGCGGGTGCAGGAGCTGCTCGATGTCGTCGGCCTGAGCCCGGAGCACTACAACCGGTACCCGCACGAGTTCTCCGGCGGCCAGCGCCAGCGCATCGGCGTCGCCCGGGCGCTCGCGATCCGGCCCAAGATGATCGTCTGCGACGAGCCGGTCTCGGCACTCGACGTGTCGGTCCAGGCGCAGATCCTGAACCTGCTGAAGCGGCTTCAGCGCGAGTTCGACCTGACATACATCTTCATCGCGCACGACCTCGACGTGGTGCGGCACATCTCCGATCGGGTCGGCGTCATGTACCTCGGCAAGGTCGTCGAGATCGGCACGGCGGTCGACCTCTACCAGCACCCGAAGCATCCCTACTCGGGGGCGCTGCTCTCGGCCGTCCCGATCCCGAACCCGCGCGCGGCCCGCGCCCGCGAGCCGGTCGTGCTGGAGGGGGACGTGCCGAGCCCGATCAATCCCCCCTCGGCGTGCCGGTTCCATCCCCGCTGCCCCCGGTTCCAGCCGGGCACGTGCGACACCGTTGAGCCGATGCTGGAGCGCAAGGAGGGATCCGCCTCGGAGGTGGCCTGTCACTTCCCGCTCGAGACCTGGCCGATGTCCGACCTTCGCCTGCCGGCGGGCTCGACGCCGCGCTAAGCGTGCGCCGGGAGGGGCTGGCAGCGGGGCTGCGGCGGCTGTTCGGCTTCGCCGCCGGGACGACCGTCCTCGTCGCCGTCTGCTCGGTCGTCCTCGGTCTGCTCCTGGGTGCCGACCCGCGCCGGAGCATCTCGCTCGGCCTTTACGGCGTGGGGTCGCTGTTCGTCATCGTTGGCGTCTTCTACGGCATCCGTCCGCCCGTCAGAACGACCGGCGGAGGTGGGTCGCCGGGGATCTTCGGGTCGCTTGCGGCGGGGGGCGGGATCGCCCGGTGGGCCGACCGGCATGACATCGAGGAGAGCCTCGGCCTCTCGGCGGTGTTCGTCGGAATCGGCCTGCTCCTCATCGTGATCGGCGCGGCGATCGATCCTCGCAGTCGCCTGGTCTAGCGGCCCGCGCTAACGTTTCTCACGAAGGTGACGTCATTAAGGGGAGCCGATGGCCGGCCCACCTACCCTGGATTGCGAACGCGCTCGGGCGATCGCCTCGCTCGCGATCGACTCGGAAGCCTCCGAGCTCGAGCACGTTGCGCTGGAGGCGCACCTCCGCGTGTGCGCCGAGTGCGCGCGCTTCCACCGCGAGGCGTGGCACGTCACGACCGCCGTGCGCGCGGTGCCGCTCGAGACGGCTCCGAGGTCGTTGTGGACCGCCCGCGAGCGGCGCCGGCGCGGCCTGGGGCTGGTGGCGGCAGTTGCGATGTCGCTGGCCGTGGCGGGTGGCATGGGGGCGGCGGTGGCCCGGCTGGGGCACTCGGCGCAACCTCAGCATTCGGAGCCGGCGATCGTCGTCGCTCAGCGGCCGTTCTCGCTGGCCCGCGAGCTCCTCGTCTTCCGCACGGAGCACGGCTGGCACGCGCCGGCCGCGACGCGCTGGCCGCCGAACCGGCTGATCATCTGAGCCCCCCGACCGCGGGGCGGCGAGCACGTACGATACGGCCATGCCGTTCGTCTCCGCCGTCTCGTCACGAGCCTGACACGTCGATCACGCCGCCCGGGTGGCGGCGTCCCTCGAGGCGGCTCGCCTCCGCGCCGAGCTGCGGCCGGAGGAACGTCGGAGGCGGTTCCCGAACCTGCCGCGTCTGATGTCACAATGTCGGCCGTCGTTCCGCCTGGTCGCTGGTAGAATCCGGCTTCGCTAGGCCAGAAGCACCCGATCCGGCACCCCTTCCAAGGAGTTACATGTCGTCCCAGAACGGACAGTCCGCGCACGTCGGCTCCATCGTCGAGATCAAGGGCGTCGTCGTGGACGCGGTCTTCCCCGGCGAGATGCCCTCGATCTACAACGCCCTCGAGATCAAGGTTCCGGCCAGCGCCGGCGAGGCGTCGGAGCGCGTGCTCGTGGCGGAGGTGCAGCAGCACCTGGGCGACGGGCGCGTCCGCGCGATCGCGATGGACGCGACGGACGGCCTCGCCCGCGGGCTCGAGGTGACCGACACGGGCGGACCGATCTCGGTGCCCGTCGGCGAGGCGACGCTGGGCCGGATCTTCAACGTGCTCGGCGAGACGATCGACAACGGCGACCCGGTCGCGACCGAGGAGCGCTGGCCGATCCACCGCGAGCCGCCCATGTTCGAGACGCTGTCGCCGACCACCGAGATCTTCGAGACGGGGATCAAGGTCATCGACCTGCTGGCCCCGTATGTCAAGGGCGGCAAGGTCGGCCTGTTCGGCGGCGCCGGCGTGGGCAAGACGGTGCTGATCATGGAGCTGATCAACAACATCGCCCAGGAGCACGGCGGCCTTTCGGTGTTCGCCGGCGTGGGCGAGCGCACCCGCGAGGGCAACGGCCTCTACCTGGAGATGAAGGAGTCCGGCGTCCTCAACAAGACGGCGCTCGTCTTCGGGCAGATGAACGAGCCCCCGGGGGCACGCCTGCGCGTCGGCCTGTCCGGCCTGACCATGGCGGAGTACTTCCGCGACCAACTCGGGCAGGACGTGCTGCTCTTCATCGACAACATCTTCCGGTTCGTGCAGGCGGGCTCCGAGGTGTCGGCGCTCCTCGGCCGCATGCCGAGCGCCGTGGGCTACCAGCCGACGCTGGCCACCGAGATGGGGCAGCTGCAGGAGCGGATCACGTCGACCGCCAAGGGCTCGATCACGTCGATCCAGGCGATCTACGTCCCCGCCGACGACCTCACCGACCCGGCCCCGGCCGCGTCGTTCGCCCACCTCGACGCGACGACCACCCTCTCCCGCTCGATCGCGGAGCGCGGCATCTACCCGGCCGTCGACCCGCTCGACTCGCGCTCGAGCCTGCTCCAGAAGGGCACGGTCTCGGACGAGCACTACGAGACGGCGACGAGCGTGCAGGAGGTGCTGCAGCGCTACCGCGACCTCGAGAGCATCATCGCCATCCTGGGCATGGACGAGCTCTCCGACGAGGACAAGCTCATCGTGAGCCGGGCGCGCAAGGTGCAGCAGTTCCTCGGCCAGCCGTTCCACGTCGCCGAGGTCTTCACCGGCACCCCGGGCAGGTACGTGCGGCTCGACGACACGATCCGCGGCTTCAGGGAGATCCTGGACGGCAAGCACGACGAGGTGCCCGAGCAGGCGTTCCGGCTCGTCGGCGGCATCGAGGAGGCCCTCGAGGCGGCCGAGAAGTTCAAGGCGACCGCCTAGCCGTGCCCGAGTTCACGCCCTACCCGGTCGAGCTGATCACGCCCGAGGGCATCGCGTTCTCGGGCGACGCGGAGCGCCTGGTCGTGCCGGGCGCCGCGGGCGAGCTTGGGATCCTGGCCAACCACGCGCCGCTGATCTCGCTCCTCGAGCCGGGGGAGACCCGGCTCACCGACGCCGAGGGCACGGTGCGCCGCTACGCCACGGACGACGGGTTCGTGCAGGTGCGCAAGAACCACGCCGTCGTGCTGGTGGGCGAGGCGGTGCGGGCGGAGGACATCGACGCCTCCGACGCCGGACGCAGGCTCGAGGAGGCACGGGCGGCGCTGGAGCGCGCGACCGGCGGCGAGGGCGACGTGTACGCCGCGCGGCGCGAGGTCGGGTTCGCCGAGGCGCTGGTCAAGACCGCGGCCGGCTGATGGCCTACCCGGTCCAATTCGACGTGCAGCACCAGGCGCGGTACTCGCGCCTGACGACGTTCTTCCGCATCTTCCTGGTCATCCCGCACCAGATCGTGCTGTGGTTCTACTCGATCGCGGCGATCGTGGTCGTCTTCATCGCCTGGTTCGCGATCCTTTTCACGGGGCGCTACCCGAGCGGCATGTTCGGGTTCGTCGTCGGCTTCGTCCGCTACGCGTCCCGGGTCAACTGCTACATGTTCCTCGTCACCGACCGCTTCCCGCCGATCGGCGGCGGCTCCCCGGATGACGGCTACCCGGTGCAGGTGGCGGTCGACGAGCCGGAGCGGCTGTCGCGGCTGACAACGTTCTTCCGGCTGATCATGCTGATCCCGGCCTACGTGGTCGCCTATGTGCTGACGCTGCTGCTGGAGCTGACCGCCATCCTGGCGTGGTTCATCATCGT
>JAICJM010000248.1 GCA_025928435.1 Thermoleophilia bacterium | reverse complement strand
TCGGCCCGCAGCCCGTCACCCTGCAGCAGCGGGGCGAGGACGTGGCCGAGATCGACGGCCGGTTCCAGGACTGGAACGCGCAGGCCGAGCCCGACGGCACCCTCGCGCTCGCGGTCTGACGGCCGGCCTCAGGCCGGCGGCTTCATCGCCTCGGCGTCCGTCACCACGACGCAGTCGCCGTCCGGGTCGACCACGCGGAACTCCCGGTCGGGCCCCGGCGCGCCGGAGGCGATCGGCCCCGGCTCGAGCCCGGCCTCCGCCAGGCGCCGGTGCAGCTCCTCGAGGCCGTGCGCCCCGGATGCCACGGCCCGGTCAGGCGTTGTCGTCGAACGCCTCGGCGCGCGGGAAGGTGCCCATCGCGCGCGGCCGGCGGCGGTCGCGGATCTCGCGGCGCTCGTCCGGCGTCCCCGACGCGCCGGCCCGGCGGTCGCCGGCGTGGGCGCGGCGGTCGACGATCACCTCGACGTTGGGGTTGTCGCGGTAGTACTCGACCATCCGGGGGAGGAGCTCTTCCTCGAGCTCGCGCGGGATCACGCAGTAGATCATGTCCTGAAGTAGACACCGGCTGAGCCAGCCCCGTCAAGGGGTATGCTCGCGGGGTGGCAGTCCCCAACGCGCTCGAGTGCCTGCGGTGCCGGCGGCGTTACCCGGTGGTCTCGATGCCCGGCGGGTGCCCGTCGTGCTCGTCGGAGGGAACGCCGGCCAACGTCGCCCCGATCTACGGCCGGGTCTCGTCGCTCAAGCCGGGCAAGCTGACCGGGCGCGGCCTGGCCCGGTTCGTGGCCCAGCTTCCGATCACGCGCGACAAGCTGGTCTCGATGGGCGAGGGCGACACGCCGCTCGTCTCGACGGCCGCGCTCGGCCAGCAGCTGGGCCTGCGGCGGATGATGCTGAAGGACGAGCGCCGCAACCCGACCGGGAGCTGGCGCGACCGCTTTTCGGCGCTCGCCGTGTCGCAGGTCGAGGACACCTCGACGACGATCGCGAGCGCCGGCGACGAGGCGCTCAGCGTCTCGCTCGCGAGCTACGCGTCGCGCGCGGGCCTGCGCTGCGTCAGCCTGGTCGAGCCCGACGCGGGCGCCCGCACCCGGGATGCGATCGAGGCGGTCGGCGGCCGGGTCGTCGGCGTCGCCTCGAGCGAGGCCCGCTGGCCGCTCCTGGCCGACGCCGAGCGCTCGCTGGGATGGCGGGCCGTGTCGAACCGCGCCTCCCCGCCGATCGGCAGCGACCCGCTCGCGATCGAGGGCTACCGCACGATCGCCTACGAGATCGCCGAGGAGCTCCGGTGGTCGTCGCCCGACCTGGTGCTCGTCCCCGCAGCCCTCGGCGACGGCATCCAGGGCATCTGGCGCGGCTTCCGCGACCTCGTGTCGTGGGCCGTGATCGACCGCATCCCGCGCATGGTGGCCGTCGAAGTGGCCGGTGCCGTCGCCGCGGCGCTCGCGTCGGGCAAGGACTGGGTGCCGCCGTCGAGCCCGATGGACACCCACGCCCGCGCGCTCGCGGGCGTGACCGGCACCGTCCAGTCGCTGCACGCCGTGGTCGAGTCCGAGGGCCTCGTCGTGCGGGTGTCCGAGAGCGAGCTCGAGCACGCGCGCATGCAGCTGGGCGAGCTGGAGGGGCTGTGGGTCGACCTGGCCGCCGCCGCTCCGGTCGCGGCCGCGATCAAGCTGGCGCAGCGGGGCGACGTCCCCGCCCGGACGCTGGTCGTCCCGGTCATCGCTGCCGGCGGCGCGCTGGACGAGTCATCGACGGCGGACGGCCACCTCGAGACGGTCGACGCCCGCGTGGACGAGCTTCTGCGCGTGCTGGCCGTGCGCGGCGAGTAGAGTTCGCGGCCGATGGCGGTCGCGGCCAATACCTACCGGAACTACATCGACGGCGCCTGGGTCGACTCCGAGAGCGGCGAGCAGTTCGAGGACACGAATCCCGCCACCGGCGAGCTGATCGGGTCGTTCCCGCGCTCGACGACCGCCGATACCGACCGGGCCGTCGCGGCCGCGCACCAGGCGTATGCGAGCTGGCGGCTCTACCCGGCGCCGAAGCGGGCCGAGATCCTCTTCAAGGTCGCCGAGCTCCTGCGCGACCGCAAACCCGAGCTGACCCGCACGATGACCCAGGAGATGGGCAAGGTGCTGGCCGAGGCCGGCGGCGACGTGCAGGAGGGCATCGACATGACCTACTACATGGCCGGCGAGGGCCGGCGCATGTTCGGTCAGACGGTGCCGGCGGAGATGCCCGACAAGTTCGCGATGAGCGTGCGCCAGCCGATGGGCGTCGTGGCGGTGATCACGCCGTTCAACTTCCCCATGGCGATCCCGACGTGGAAGCTGATGCCGGCGCTCGTCACCGGTAACACGGCGGTCTTCAAGCCCGCCGGCGACACGCCGCTGCTGGGCGAGATGCTCGTCCAGATCTTCGAGGAGGCGGGGCTCCCGAAGGGCGTCATCAACATCGTCCACGGCGGCGGTGCGACCGTCGGCCAGCGCCTGCTCGAGCACCCGGACGTGAAGATCGTGACCTTCACGGGTTCGAAGGAGACCGGCATCCATGTCGCCCGCACCGGCGCCGAGACCCTGAAGCGGGTCCACCTCGAGCTGGGCGGCAAGAACGCGATCATCGTGATGGACGACGCCGACCTCGACAACGCCGTCGAGGGCATCCTCTGGAGCGCCTTCGGGACGAGCGGCCAGCGCTGCACCGCGGCCAGCCGCGTGATCGTGCACGAGCGCGTCTACGACCGGCTCGCCGCGAAGCTCGTCGAGCGGGCCGAAGGCCTGCGGATTGGCAACGGCCTCGACCCCGAGGTCGACGTCGGTCCGCTGATCCACCAGGCGGCGCTCGACAAGGTGCATCGCTACACGGGCATCGCCCGCGACGAGGGCGCCGACATCCTCACCGGCGGCGAGCACTACACGAACGGCGAGAAGGGCTTCTTCTACCGGCCGACGATCTACGGGCGGGTCGAGCGCGACATGCGCGTCGCCACCGAGGAGATCTTCGGGCCGGCCACGGCGCTGATCGCGTGCCGCGACCTGGACGACGCGATCGCGATCTCCAACCGCGTCGAGTACGGCCTCTCGAGCGCCATCTACACGGACGACGTGAACGCCGCGTTCCGCGCGATCCGCGACCTGGACACCGGCATCACCTACATCAACGCCGGCACGATCGGCGCCGAGATCCAGCTGCCGTTCGGCGGCACGAAGTACACCGGCAACGGCCACCGCGAGGCGGGCACGGCCGCCCTCGACACGTACACCGAGTGGAAGTCCGTATACGTCGACTACTCCGGCAAGCTGCAGCGGGCGCAGATCGACAACCAGCCGTCATGAGGCTGACGGAGCTCCACGCCGACCTGCAGACGCTGCGCGAGAACCTGGCCGCCGAGCTCCAGTCGATCAACCGCTACGAGGCCCAGGCGTTCTCCCTCGCGGACGAGGGCGCCCAGGAGGTCGTGCAGCGGATCGCCGACGACAAGAAGGAGCACGTCGCCCGGCTGCTCGACGTGCTGCGCCGGCTGGACGTGAAGCAGCGCGAGAAGATCGAGCGGGCCGGCCCGGCCGCGTGATCGCGCGGATGTGGGTGGACGGCGGCGCCCGGGGCAACCCCGGCCCGGCCGCCGTCGGGTACCGGATCGAGGACGAGGCCGGCGAGGTGCTCGCCGAGGACGGGCACGCGATCGGTGTCGCGACCAACAACGAGGCCGAATACCGGGCGCTGATCACCGCGCTCGGACGGGCGGCCGCCCTGGGCGCGACCGAGGTCGAGGTGCGCTCGGACTCCGAGCTCCTGATGCGGCAGATGACCGGCCGCTACCGGGTGAAGAGCCCGCACCTGCGCACGCTCTGGGACGAGGCCCAGCAGGCGGCGGACGGCTTCGAACGGGTTCGGTACGTCGAGGTGCGCCGCACCGAGAACACCGACGCCGACCGCCAGGTCAACCTGGCTCTCGACCGCGGGTAGCCCCGGGCCCGCGGGGGAGCGCGGGTATACTGACCCCTCTCTTGCGGCTGTAGCTCAGTTGGCTAGAGCGTCTGCTTGCCATGCAGAAGGTCGAGGGTTCGAGCCCCTTCAGCCGCTCCTTTTCCATCCACGTCAACCCGGGCCCGTGCGCCCGGGTACCAGGCGTTCTGCACCGTTCTCGCTAGGCGGGCGCCGTGCTCGTGACCGCCAGCGCTGACGCGAAGCAGCCCTTCCCGCCGAACGCCGCCGGGGCGGGCATCGAGGCCACGGTGATCGTCGCCACGCGCACCTCCGCCTCGGTCACCGGTGTGACCTGCCACACCTGCTCCATCGCCGCGACCGGTTCGGGCCGCGCCGCGAGCGTCCTTCCGGGGTCGATGAGGCCCGCGACCGTGCCCGTTCCATGGACGACGACGACCGCCGAGGCGCGGGCCCGCACCGTGAACGCGGCCCGGATGACGCCCGCCGGCGTACAGGACACCGTCAGCGACCCCTCTCCGGGGACGCGAACGAGGGTCTCGGGAGTCGCGCCGGCGACGGTGCGCGTCGAACCGGCGTAGGTGTTCCGGGCCGGTGTCGAGACGGCGGCGCGTCCGTGCGTCGTCGTCGGCCGCTGGCTCGAGGCGGAGCCGCTGTGGGCGCATATGCGCTCACCAGGAGGGCGATGCATGTGGCTGAGGCGACCAGGGATCTCACTGACGCATCCCGGATACGGTCGCCGCCGCGCATCGCGTCCCCGTCATCAGACCCCGATGCCCTAGCACCCCTCCACCTGGAGGCTGACGAGCGCGACGACCGTCCCGCCGATCACGGCCAGGGTGAGCCACCGGCAGGCCGAGGCGGACCGCCAGGCGCGTGACCGGCGGATCCGGCCGGGCGAGGGCCGCCGCGAGCGCCCCGGCCCAGGCGAGCGTGACGAGCAGGGACGGCCACTCGCCCGTGTGATCGGCGGCCGTGCACTCGTGCCCGACG
>JAICJM010000101.1 GCA_025928435.1 Thermoleophilia bacterium | reverse complement strand
CCACCCGGGGCCGGGCACGCTCCCGCGCAGGAGCTGCGTGTACGGATGCTTGGGCGCGTCGAGGATATCGGTAGTCGTACCTTGTTCGACCGCGACACCGCGCTGCATGACGATCGTCGAGTCCGTGATCTGGCGCACCACCGCCAGGTCGTGGCTGATCAGGACGTAGCTGATCCCGGTCGCCGCCCGGATGTCGGCCAGCAGGTTCAGGATCTGGGCCTGGATCGAGACATCGAGGGACGCGACCGCCTCGTCGAGCAGCAGGACGCGAGGCTCGGCGGCCAGGGCGCGGGCGATCGCGACCCGCTGGCGCTGGCCGCCCGAGAGGGCGCCCGGCAGCGCGTGCAGCTGGCGGTCGTCCAGGCCCACCTGGTCGGCCAGCTCCGACACCCGGGCGCCGCGCTCGTCCGCGTTGCGGTCGAAGTGCAGGCGCAGGACCTCGTCGATGCACGAGGCCGGCGTCTGGCGCGGGTCGAGCGAGCTGTACGGGTCCTGGAACACGATCTGGGTCTCGCGCCCGCGCCGGCGCCGCTCGGACGCCCGCCGGGCCGGCGCGCTGCGGTCGGCGCCCGCCACCGAGATCCGCCCGGAGGTGGGCGTCTCGAGGCCCACCAGCATCCGCGCGAGCGTCGTCTTGCCGGAGCCCGACTCCCCGACGACCGCCAGCGACTCGCCCTCGGCGACGGCGAAGCTGACGTCGTCCACCGCCACGATCTCCTCGCCCCGGGCGGCGCCGCGCACCCGGAACACCTTGCGCAGCCGCTCGACCTCGAGCACGGGGCCGGGGCTAGCCACGGGCGCCCGCTTTCTCGCTCAGGGCGCGCAGATCCTCGTGCACCTCTTCGGCCCGGCGGCAGCGCACGAGCCCGGCGCCCAGCGGCCTCAAGCCCTGCTGCTCGGCCGTGCACTCCCGCTCGCGGTAGGGGCAGCGGTCGGCGAACGCGCACCCCTCCGGCGCCTCGAACGCCGAGCGCGGCCGCCCGGCGATCGCGGCCAGCCGCTCCGAGGCGGCGTCCAGCCGCGGCCGGGCCGCGAGCAGCGCGGCCGTGTATGGGTGGAGGGGCTCGGCATTCAGGCCGGCGCTCGACTGCTGCTCGACGATCGAGCCGGCGTACATGACGCAGGTGCGGTCGCAGACGGCGGCCGCGAGCTCGAGGTCGTGGGTGATGAAGAGCATCGCGAGGCCGCGCTCGCGGCGCAGCTCGTCGAGGATCGCCATCACCTCGGACTGGGTCGTGACGTCGAGGGCGGTGGTGGGCTCGTCGGCGAGCAGCAGCTGCGGCTCCGCCAGCAGCGCCGCCGCGATCATCACCCGCTGCAGCATCCCGCCCGAGAGCTCGTGCGGGAACTGGCGCAGGCGGCGCTCGCCGTCCTCGATTCCCACCTCGGCCAGCGTGGCGACGGCCCGCCGCTTCGCCTCGTCCTCGCGCACGCCCTTCGACGTGCGAAGCGCCTCGGTGAGGAAGTCGCCGATCCGGCGGACGGGGTTCGTGTGCGCCCGCGGGTCCTGGAAGATCATCGCGATCCCGTCCGTGCGGTAGCCGCGCAGGTCGCGCGGGCCCATGTCGAGCACCGGTCGCCCGCCGAAGGAGATCTCGCCGGAGACGCCCGCCCCCGCCGGCAGCAGCCGCGCGATCGCGCGGGCGGTCATCGACTTGCCGGAGCCCGATTCGCCCACGAGCCCGACCGCCTCGCCCGCTCGGATCTGCAGCGACACGTCGTGGATCACCGGCCGCATCTGGTCGTCGATCGCGAGCTCGACGTGCAGGCCGGAGACGTCCAGGAGCGGGTCGGCGGCGGGCGCGGCGCTCACGCGCAGATCGCCGCCCCGTCGCTGCGCGGATCGGAGGCCGCCTCGAACGTCCCGTCCCCGACGGGCACGATCGCGTGCGCGTGCCCCGCGGCCTCGCTCAGCCGCGGCATCACGTCCGGCTCGACCCCGGAGCGCGCGAACGCGTCGCGGGCGGCGGCGAAGTCCTGCTCGACGGCGACGCCGCGGCCGCCGATCTCGAGGTCGCCCACGATCATGCGCGGCGCTGAGACGGCGGTCGCGACGTCGGCGCCCGCGGCCCGTCGCAGCAGCATCTGGGCGTGGATCTGGGCCTGGGCGCGGCCGCCCATCGTGCCCGCCACCCAGGTCGCGCGGCCGTCCTGCGTGCCGACGAGCGGCATCAGCGTGTGGAGCGGGCGCTTGCCGGGGCCGAGCGCGTTCGGGCCGGCGGGATCGGACGAGAAGCAGGCGCCGCGGTTGTGCAGCAGGATCCCGGTCTCGGGCTCGAGCACGCCCGATCCGAAGCCGGAGAAGATGCTCTGGATCAGTGAGACGGAGAGGCCGTTCGCGTCGGCCGCGACGACCGCGATCGTGTCGCCGTGCGCCGGCGTGGTCATCTCGGGCCGGGCGGCCGAGGCCGTCGCCCGCCTGGCCAGGCCCGCGATGTGCTCGGGCGTGAGCAGCGTCTCGACCGGACGGCTCATCGCCGTCGGATCGGCGAGGTGGGCGTCGCGGTCGAGGGCCGACTCGCGGAAGATGCTCGCGAGCATGGGCGCTCCCGCGCCGAGCGGGTCGTCGAGGCCCAGATGCGCGACCGCGGCCAGGATCTGCAACAGGCAGAACCCCTGCGAGTTCGCGCCCATCGTGTGCAGCTCGAGGCCGCCGATCGTCCGGTGCAGCGCCGGCTCGACGTCGGCCCGGTGGGCGGCCAGGTCGGCCTCGGTGATGCGGCAGCCGAGGGCGGAGAGGCCCGCCACCAGCCGCGCGCCCGTCTCGCCGCGATAGAGCTCGTCCGCGCCGTTCTCGGCCAGCCGCCGAAGCGTCGCCGCGAGCGCCGGCTGGACGAGCGTGTCGCCCATCCGCAGGACGCGCCCGTCGCGCATGAACACCCCCCGCATGCCCGCGTCCGCCGCGACCAGGTCGGGCTCGTAGTCGAGCGCCCCCGCGAGGGAGCGGGCAACCGGCACTCCCGTCTCGGCCAGCTCGGCGGCGACCTCGATGGCGGCGGACGCCGGCCGCGAGCCCCAGCGCTCGGCCATCACGTACCAGCCCGAGACGGCGCCCGGGACGGTGATGGCGCCCACGCCGCGCTCGGACACCTCGCCGCCGGCCGGCGCGGCGGCCGGCGCGCGGCCGCTGGCGTTGATCGTGTGCGCCTCGCCGTCGTGGACGAGGGCCATGATGTCGCCGCCGACCGCGCACATGTGCGGGTAGACGACGGTCAGGGCGCAGGCCGCCGCCAGGGCGGCGTCGACGGCGTTGCCGCCGGCGGCGAAGGCGGCTCTGCCCGCCTCGGTCGCGTCGGCGTGGGGGGAGGCGACGGCATAGCCGCCGCCGTGGGCGGGATCAGGCATCGCGCAGCTCCTCGACGGCGTGGGTGAGCTCGTGCAGGGCACGGGTGTTGGGGACGGGGACGCCGACCATGTCGGCGATCTCGACGACGGCGCCGGTCATGCAGTCGGTCTCGAGCGGCTTGCCGGCCTCCCAGTCCTGCAGCATGGACGTGCGGTGGTCGCCCACCGCGAGGCCGGCCTCGAGCCGGCGGTCGAGCGACACCGGCAGCTCGATGCCGAGCGCGCCCGCCACGACCGCGCACTCCTCCATCACGGTGCGGGCGAAGGCGGTCGCCGCCGGCGAGGTGCCGAGGCCGCCGAGCGTCGCCCGCGTGACGGTCGTGAGCGGGTTGAACGCGGCGTTTCCGACCAGCTTCAGCCAGATCTGCGGGCGCAGGTCGTCCTCGACCGGGCACTTCAGGCCGCCGGCCACGAACGCCTCGGAGATGGCCCGGCAGGCATCGGTGCGCTCGCCGCCGGGCGTGCCGATCGTGAACCGGGTGCCCTCGATGTGGCGGATGACGCCGGGGGCGCTGATCTCGGTCGCGCAGTAGACGACGCAGCCGACGACGTGCTGCGGGGCGATCGACCGGGTGACGACGGCGCCCGGGTCGACGCTCTCGAGCGTGCGCCCGCCGAACGGCCCGTCGACGCCCTGGAAGTACCACCACGGGATCCCGTTCTGGGCGAACACGACGGCGGCGCCCGGCCGCAGCAGCTGACCGATCCGCGGCGCCATCGCGGGCACCCCGTAGGACTTCAGCCCGAGCACGACGACGTCCGCCTCCGCGATCGCCCCGACGTCGTCGGTCGCCTGTGGGTGGGCCTCGAAGTCGCCCCGCGGGCTCTCGACCCGCACGCCGTGGTCCGCCATGGCCCGCAGGTGCTCGCCGCGCGCGACCAGCACGACGTCGGCGCCGCCGCGGTCGAGCGCCGCCCCGACGTAGGCGCCGACCGCCCCCGCGCCGAGCACGGCGAACCTCACGACCCGCCGTCCGCCAGGTGCGCGGGCATGCGCGAGCGCTGCACCTTGCCCGTCGGCGTCTTGGGGATCTCGTCCAGGACGTGGATGGCGTCCGGCACCTTGAACGCCGCCAGCGACTTGCGGGCGTGGGCGCGCAGCTCGCCGGGCGCGGCCGATCCGGTGAGCACCACCGCCGCCGCGACGGTCTGCCCGTACTTGTCGTCGTCCATGCCGAACACCACCGCCTCGCCCACCTCGGGGTGGGAGAGCAGCACCGCCTCGATCTCCTGCGGGGAGATGTTCTCGCCGCCGCGGATGATCATCTCCTTCAGCCGGCCGCGCAGCCGCAGGTAGCCGTCCTCGAGCGTGCCCTCGTCGCCGGTGCGGAACCACCCGTCGAAGAAGGCCTCGGCGTTCGCGCGGTCGTTGTTCAGGTAGCCGGGCGTGAGCCCCGGGCCGCGGATCGCGACCTCGCCGGCGGCGCCCGGGGCGACGTCGCGGCCCTCGGCGTCGACGACCCGGATCTCCGCGCCGGCCGAGACGCCGACCGAGCCCTCGAGCCGCGCCGCGGGCGGCAGGGGGTTCGAGGTCATCTGGTGGCCGGCCTCGGTCATCCCGTACGCCTCGATCATCGGGACGCCGTAGCGGGCCTCGGCCTCGCGCATCAGCCGGGGGGAGAGGGCGGAGCTGCACGAGCGGGTGAAGCGCAACGTCCCCGGCGCAGTGCCGGGCTGGTCGAGGATCATCTGGTGCAGCGTCGGCCCGGCCGACACCCAGGTGACGCCGTGCGCCTCCGCCTGGCCCCAGAACCGGCGCGGACCGAACCGGCGCGGCACGATCACCGTGCCGCCGGCGGCGAGCTGGGCGAGCGCCGAGGCGACCAGGCCGTGGACGTGGAAGAGCGGCATCGCGCAGTAGGAGACGTCGTCCGGCGAGAGCCCGTAGTGGGCGGCGATCGAGCGGGCCTGGGCCGTCAGGTTGCGCTGGAGAAGCGGCACCTGCTTGGGCCGCGACGTCGTCCCGCTCGTGTGCAGGAGCAGGGCGACGTCGTCGGGGCCGCCCTCGGGGCCGCCCCCGTCGGCCGGGAGCTCGGCCCCGTCAACGCTGAGCAGCGGCTCCGCGCCCTCGCGGGGAGTGACCTCGATGACCGGGATCCCGTCCGCGGCGGCGCGGGCGGCCGGCGCCGCGCCGGCGCCCACCACGAGCACCTGGGGGACGAGGTCGTCGAGATAGAAGCGGTACTCGGGCTCCGTGTACGCGGGGTTGAGGGGCGCGGCGGCGGCGCCGGCCGCGGTCACCCCGAGCAGCACCTCGACGATCTCGGGGCCGTTGGGGAGCACGATCGCGACCCGGCCGCCGCGCTCGACCCCGGCCGTGCGCAACCGGCCGGCGATCGCGGCGGCGCGCTCGCGCAGCTCGGCGTGCGTCACCCGCTCGCCGTCGTCGGGGCAGGCCAGCGCCGGCCGCCCACCGTCCGGGTCGAGCAGCTCGAGCAGCGGTTCGGGGGGCTTCGTCACGTAGGTGATGATGACGGTTGACGCGGGCGAACGGGGGTGATACGTTCGCGGTCGGATGGTCCGACCAATGCGGCAACCCTACCATACCGCCTGAGGGTGGGCGGGGCCGAGAATCCGGCTCCGGCCGTCGACTGGGGAGCGCTCAGCCCGCGGGCTGTGCGCCTCTCGGAATCGGTCGCGGCGCGCCTCGAGGCGATGATCGTCTCGGGCGAGCTGGCGCCGGGCCGCAAGCTGCCGCCCGAACGTGAGCTGGCCCAGCTGCTGGGCGTGTCGCGCGGCCTCGTGCGTGAGGCGATCCACGAGCTCGCGCTCAAGGGCCTCGTGTCGCGCCGGCAGGGCCGCGGAACGGAGGTGCGGGGGCCGTACCGGTCGGAGTTCACCGGCGCAATCATCGGCTACCTGACGCAGAACGCGCGTGAGGTGGCCGAGCTGCTCGACTTCCGCGAGGCGCTCGAGCCGCCGATCGCCGCCCGCGCCGCCGAGCGGGCGACCGCCACGGACGTGCAGGGGCTCCATCGGATCACGGCCGAGCTCGAGTCCGAGACCGATCCGGAGCGGGCGGCCGACCTGGACGCCCGGTTCCACCACGCGATCGCGCTCGCGACCCGCAACCACGTGCTGGTGAAGCTCGTGGAGACCTCGATGGAGGTGCTGAACCAGACCCGCCGCCGCAACCTGCAGACGCCCGAGCGGCGGCGGCGCTCGCGCGACGCCCATCGCGCCATCCTGGCCGCGATCGAGGCGGGCGACGCCGAGGCTGCCGAACGGGCGATGACGGACCACATCCGCGGTGTCGCGAGCCTGGTCATGGGCGCCGACGACGCCGGCCGGTCACGAGTCGAGAAGACGGGGGAGGACGATGACTGAGGATCGCTTCGACCTGTACGAGGAGCTGACCCGGGACGGGCTGTCCCGGGCCGACCTGTTCCGCCGGGGGGCCGCCCTCGGCCTGACCGTGCCCGCGATCGCGGCCATCGCCGCGGCGTGCGGCAGCGGGTCGAGCGGCGGCTCCGGTTCGACCAGCGCGTCCGGTGTCACCGAGGTCGGCACCGCGGTCACCACGCCGGCGCCCAGCGGCGAGCTGGCCCAGCTCAAGTGGGGGCTCTTCTACGAGCCGTCGTCGCTCGACTGGATCTACTCCTACAACTACGAGGAGAACACGGTCGTCACGAACGTGACCGAGTGCCTGATGCGGCTGACGCCCCAGTTCGAGATCGAGCCGTCGCTGGCCGAGTCGTACAAGCTCGCCGACGACCTCACCCACGTCTACACGATCCGCCAGGGCGTGAAGTTCCACGACGGCAGCCCCATGACGACCGCCGACGTCATCTACAGCCTTAAGCGCAACCAGAACCCGAACTCCTACTGGTTCTTCGCATTCTCGAACGTGAAGAGCATCGACCAGACCGGCCCGTGGGAGGTGACCGTCCGCATGAAGAAGGCCGACGTCACCTTCCCCGGGCTGATGTCGACGCCCGCCGGCGGGGTCGGGCCGCAGGCCTACGTCAAGTCGAAGGGCAAGAACTACGGCACGCCGGCCGCCGGCCCGGTTGGCACGGGGCCGTTCAAGTTCACGGGCTGGAACCAGGGCGCGAACATCGGCCTCGCCCGCAACGACGACTACTGGGACACCGCCCACAAGCCCATGACCAAGGCGATCCAGTTCAGCTTCATCCCGGAGGAGTCGACGATGACCACGGGGCTTCTGAGCGGGGAGATCGACGGCGCGTACCACACCCCCTACAGCGGCCTGAACCAGCTGCGCTCGACCTCCGCGGGCAAGCTCTACCTGGGCAAGAGCATGCTCTTCACCGTCATCTACATCGCGACCACGACCGGCCCGCTGGCGGACATCAACATCCGCCGCGCGCTGCTCATGGCGGTCGACCGCAAGGCGCTCGCGCAGACCGTGTACAACGGCGCCGCGACGCCGCTCCCGAACACGCAGCTGCCGCTGGGCCAGTGGGGGTACGCGCGCTCGCAGGCGGCGGCGGCCTTCGCCAAGCTGCCGCAGCCCGAGGTCGACATCGAGGGCGCGAAGAAGCTCGCCGCCAAGGGCGATACGAGCGGCACGGTCGTCATCGCGACCCGGGCGGCGTTCCAGCGTTACATCAACATCGCCTCGGTCATCCAGGACGCGGGCAAGAAGATCGGGCTCGACGTGCGCATCAAGGCGATCAACCCGAACGACTACGGCGACCTCTTCTTCTCGTCCGACGCGCGCAAGGGCATCGACCTCTTCGTGTCGGAGAACTACGCCGACATCCCCGAGCCGCTCGAGACGCTCTATGACACCGTGACGCCGCAGCCGCCCGACGCCGCCGTCTCCTACAACTACGACGACTACGACAACGCGACGGTGACGAAGAACCTCGACGCCGCGATCGGCGAGTCCGACGACGACAAGCGGGCGGCGCTCATCATCGGCGCCCAGAGCGTGCTCGCGAAGCAGCCGGCCAACCTGCCGCTGGTGTCGCCGGCGGTGCCGCTCTTCCTGAACTCGCGCGTCACCGGCGCCCCGGCGTCGTTCTGCTACCTGTACTACCCCTGGGCCCGGGACGTCGGAGCCACGTAGGCCGTGGGCCTGGGAGCCTTCATCGCCCGCAGGATCGCCGCCCTCGCGGCGACCCTGCTCGCGACGAGCTTCATCGTCTACGGCGCGGTCTACCTCGCCCCGGGGAGCCCACTCGACGCCGTGACCGGCGGCCGTCCGCTGTCGCCGGCGACGCTGAAGGCCATCAGTCACGAATACGGGTTCGACAAGCCGTTCCTCGTGCGCTACTGGGACTGGCTGACCGGCGTGCTGCACGGCGACTTCGGGCGCTCGATCGTGTTCCGCCAGCAGGTGTCGCAGCTGATCGAGCCCCGGATCGGGACGACCGTGTTCCTGGTCGTCTATGCGGCGGTGCTGATCCTGCTCGTCGGCGTCGCGCTCGGCGTGGTGTCGGCGCTGCACAAGGGCCACACCGACACGGTGATCCTGGGGGCGACCGCCGTCGGCACCTCGACGCCGTCGTTCGTCGCGGCCATCGTCCTGATCTCGGTCTTCACCCTCCAGCTCGGCTGGCTGCCTGCGCTCGGGACCGGCTCCGGCTTCGCGGACGAGCTGAAGCACATGACCATGCCGGCGGTCGCGCTCGCCCTCGCGGGCGTCGCATACGTGGCCCGGCTCACGCGGGCCGCGGCGAACGAGGAGCTGCGCCGCGAGCACGTCGACACCGCTCGCGGGCGCGGCATCCCCGAGCGGCTCGTCATCCGCCGGCATGTCCTGCGAAACGCGCTCATCCCGATCACGACCGTCGCCGGCCTCACCGTTGCGAGCCTGATCGCGGGCACGGTCGTGGTCGAGAACGCGTTCGCCCTCAACGGGCTCGGGTCGTATCTGGTCGAGGCGGTCGGGCAGAAGGACATCCCGGTCGTGCAGGCGATCTGCCTCATCCTGGTGGCGGCGTTCATCGTCGTGAACACGATCGTGGACGTGCTCTACGCGCTGATCGACCCCCGGATCGAGGTCGGTGGGAGCGGCCCGTGACCGGGATCTCGGTCGCGCCCGCCGGACGGCGGCTCGGGTTCGCGCGGCTGCCGCGGATCGGCGCCGTGGGGATCGTGAGCGCCGTCGTCATCGTCCTGCTGGCGCTCGTCGCGATCCTCGCGCCGGTCATCACGCCGCACGACCCGAACGCGATCGACCTCCTGCACCCGTTCGCGGGCCCCTCGTCGGCGCACCTGCTCGGCACCGACGACACCGGCCGCGACCTGCTCTCGCGGCTGATCGCCGGGTCGCGCACGAGCCTGGTCGGGCCGCTCCTGGTCGTGCTCCTCGAGGTCGCCCTGGGCGTGCCGCTGGCGCTCGTGGCGGCGTGGCGGGGCGGCTTCGTCGACGGCGTCCTCTCGCGCGTCCTCGACGTCATCTTCGCCTTCCCCGGGATCCTGCTTGCGATCCTCGTGATCGCGTTCTTCGGGGCGGGCCTGCGCTCGGCGGTCATCGCGCTCGCGATCGCGCACATGCCCTACCTGGCCCGCGTCACCCGCGGCGCGGCCATCCGCGAGCGGCGGCTCGCCTACGTGGCGGCGCTCGAGGTGCAGGGCTTCTCGGCGGTCCGGATCTGCGCCCGGCACCTCGTGCCGAACCTGGTGCCGCTGATCGTCGCCCAGGCCACGGTCTCGTTCGGGTACGTGATGATCGACCTCGCGGGGCTCTCGTTCCTCGGGCTCGGCGTGCAGCCGCCGACGGCCGACTGGGGCGTGATGGTGTCCGCGGGCGAGCAGAACATCCTGGCGGGGCACCCGGCCGAGTCGCTCTACGCGGGCGCGCTGATCGTGATCACGGTGTGCGCCTTCACGCTGCTCGGCGAGCGACTCGCCGACCGCAAGGCTGTGTGAACCGGCCAGCGGGGACAGTCCCCCAAAAACGGGGACTGTCCCCGCGTGGGGGCTGCGCCGTCCCCGGCCCCCGTTCGGGGGGTTGTCCGGTTCTTCAGCGCCTCGTAGCCTCGTAGAGACGCGGGGTGTGGGCCCCGCTTCCCCCCCAAGGAGCGCAGGTGTCCCTTCAGACGGCGGATATCGCCCATATCCTCATCGCCTTTGCCGCGCTGCTGCTGGTCGCGCACGGCATGGGCTCGGTGTTCGTCCGCTACCGCCAGCCCCGCGCGATCGGCGAGGTCGTCGGCGGCCTGCTGCTGGGCGCGACGCTGTTCGGCGAGTTCTTCCCGCACGCCCAGGCCTGGGTCTTCCCGACCACGGGCGCGACGCCCACCGTACTGAGCGCGGTCAACCAGCTCGGCCTGCTGCTGCTGCTCTTCGTCACGGGCGTCGAGATCCGGCGCGTCTTCCACCGCGAGGAGCGCCGCACCGTCGGCGCCGTCTTCGTGTCCGGGATGCTGATCCCGTTCGTGGCCGGGGTCGCGATCCTGCAGTTCACGAGCCTGCACCGCATGTGGGGCGTGAACGGCAACAGCAAGTCGTTCCTGCTCGTCTTCGCCATCTCGATGGCCGTCACCAGCATCCCCGTGATCTCGCGGATCATGCACGACCTCGGGATCCTCGACACGAACTTCGCCCGCGTCGTCCTCGGTGTCGCCGTGCTGGAGGACCTCGTCCTCTACGTGGTCCTGGCGATCGCCATCGGCTACGCCGGCGCCCAGTCCGGCGCGCTTTTCGGCGTGCCGAACGCGCTCGGGATCGTCGGCGGCTCGAACATCGACCTGGCCTACCACATCCTCGCGACCGTCGCCTTCCTGGCGGTGTCGCTGCTGGCCGGCCCGGTCGCCTACCGCTGGATCGGCGGCCTGCGCGTCAACCTGATCCAGCGCGCCAGCCCGATCGGCCACCAGCTGACGTTCATGTTCCTGCTCACGATCGCCGCGCTCGGCCTGGGCATCGAGGCCTTCTTCGGGGCCCTCGTCGCCGGCATCGTCGTCGGCTCGATCGAGGCCGAGCCCTCCGAGGCCACCATGGCCCTCACGAGCTTCGCCCTCGCCTTCTTCATCCCGATCTACTTCGCGATGATCGGGCTCGGGCTCGACCTGGTGCACGGCTTCAGTGCCGTCTTCTTTGTCTGCTTCCTGGTCGCCGCCTGCGCGATCAAGGCTGCGAGCGTCTTCGTCGGCGCCCGCGTGGCCGGCGAGACGAGCCGCTCGTCGCTCAACCTGGCCGTCGCCATGAACGCCCGCGGCGGCCCGGGCATCGTCGTCGCCTCGACGGCGTTCGCCGCCGGGATCATCAGCCAGCCGTTCTACGCCGTCCTCGTCCTGCTCGCGATCGTCACCTCGCTCGCGGCCGGTGCCTGGCTCGATCGGGTGCCGCGGGAGGAGCTCCTCGTGCGGCCCGGCGATGCGCCTGCAGAGGCTGCTGTCGAGCCGGTCGCGGCGGTCGTCTAGCGCCCCTCGGAACCTCGGGTCGCGCCGGTGGCACACCCGCCCCGGCGCGACTAAGGTTAGAGAACGGCTCCGGGGGCTCGACCCACGGCGTCACCCCCGTATGAAGACTCAGGTCTCCGAACTCGCCGACAACCGCGTCCGTCTCGATGTTGAGGTGCCCGCGGGCGATGTCGACCATGCGTTCGACCACGCGCTGTCCGATCTCTCGCGTTCCATCAGGGTGCCCGGATTCCGGAAGGGCAAGGCGCCCAAGCCGCTCGTCATGCGCCAGGTCGGCCGCGACATGGTGGTCGAGGAGGCGCTGCGGGATCACCTGAGCGGGTGGTACTCGCGGGCGGTGGCGGTGGCCGGGATCGACCCGATCGACCGGCCGACGATCGACTGGACGGACGAGCCGCTCGAGGGCGCGCCGTTCGCCTTCAGCGCCGAGGTGGAGGTGAAGCCGCCGCCGGAGGTGAAGTCGTACAAGGGCCTCGAGGGCGTGAAGCCCGAGGCCGAGGGCACGGTGCCGCAGGAGGCCGTCGACGCCGAGATCGAGCGGCTGCGCTCGACGGTCGCGGAGCTGACCGCGGTCGAGCGCGGGGCCCAGGACGGAGATTTCCTTCTCATCGACTTCGAGGGCACGATGGACGGCACACCGTTCGACGGCGGCTCGGGAAAGCAGTACGCGGTCGAGCTCGGCACCGGCCGGCTCGTGACCGAGCTGGAGCAGGGGCTGGTCGGCATGAAGCCGGGGGAGGAGCGCGACATCGCGCTGACGATGCCCGACGACTACGCCGCCGAGCACCTGGCCGGCAAGGAGGTCAGCTTCCACGTCAAGGTGAGCGACGTGAAGGAGCGCGTGCTGCCCGAGCTCGATGACGAGTTCGCGATGTCCGTGAGCGAGTTCGACACGCTGAAGGAGCTGCGGGCCGACATCGACGAGCGCGTGCGCGAGGTGATCGAGGCCGAGTCCGAGCGCCTGTTCCGCTCATCGGTGCTGGACGCGCTCGGCGCGGAGCTCTCGACGCCTGTGCCGGACGCCCTTGTCCAGAGCCGCCTTTCCAGCATGACGCGCTCGTTCAGCCAGACACTGCAGGCGCGCGGAGTCGCGCTCGAGGACTACCTGCGCGTCACCGGGATGACGCCCGAGCAGCTCGTCGAGGACATGCGCGGGCAGGCGCTCGATCTCGTCCGCAAGGATCTCGCCCTCGAGGCGGTGGTCGCCGCGGAGGGAATCGAGGTCACCGACGAGATGGTCGAGGAGTGGGTGCGCGAACAGGCCGCCGAGGCCGACGAGGACGTCGACATGGCGGTCGAGCGGCTGACCGGCGATCCCGCCGCCCAGACGGCTCTGCGGCTCGACCTGGCGGCCCAGAAGGCGCTCGACATCGTCACCGAGAACGCGAAGCCGATCACGGCGGAGCAGGCGGACGCGAAGCAGAAGTTGTGGACGCCCGAGAAGGAAACCGCGCAGGAGAGCGCCAAGTCTTCTGCGATCTGGACCCCCGGCGCGAGATAGCCGGCCAACCCGAGGAGCACATGTGAGTCCACTGATTCCGATGGTGATCGAGCAGACGTCGAGGGGCGAGCGCTCCTTCGACATCTACTCGCGGCTGCTGAACGAGCGCATCATCTTCCTGGGGACGCCCGTCGACGACCAGATCGCCAACCTGATCGTGGCCCAGCTGCTGCACCTCGAGAGCGAGGATCCCGACAAGGACATCTCGCTCTACGTCAACTCCCCGGGCGGCAGCGTCTACGCCGGGCTCGCCATCTACGACACGATGAACTTCGTGAAGCCGGACGTCCAGACGATCTGCGTCGGCATCGCGATGAGCATGGGCGCGCTCCTGCTCGCCGGCGGCGCGAAGGGCAAGCGCATGGCCCTGCCGAACGCCAAGATCCTGATTCACCAGGTCAGCTCTGGATTCCAGGGCCAGGCGACCGATATTGAGATACATGCACGCGAGATCATCGACCTGCGCAAGCGCCTCGACCAGATCATCGCCGACAAGACGGGACAGCCGATGGAGAAGGTCTCGCGCGACACCGAGCGAGATTTCTTCATGAGTGCGGACGAAGCGACCGATTACGGAATCATCGACCGTG
>JAICJM010000122.1 GCA_025928435.1 Thermoleophilia bacterium | reverse complement strand
GTCCGGTCGGACCCCGGGCTCTGGGTCGCGAGCCCGCCGACCCCCTCGCTGTACCACCGGCCCCCCGGCACCTCGATGTAGATCTTCGGGCCGATCTCGCGGAAGTCGATCGACACGGTGCCGCCGGGCTCGTGGACGCCGGCCTTCACGTCCGTCATCCCGCCCCCTTGGCCCGTCGCGGCGCCGGTGATCGAGAGCCGTACGGGCCCGCCGACGTGCCTGCCGCCAGCGCGTGCTGGTGGACGATCGTGCCCTTGATCAGCACCTGGAACCGGGCCGAGTGCTTCCCCGATGCCGCTGCACCCGCCTCCGAGAGCAGCGTCCCCGGATCGGCGGGCGAAGTAGCCTGACCGCCTCCGCAGCCCGCGAGCAGCATGGCCGCGACGAGGGGGAGGACGAGGAGCCTTGCAGGGGGCACACCCCCAGTATCGACACAAGTCAACCGCCTGGGAAGCCCCGGCCCCGCCGTCGCTCTGGCAGGCGCAGCACGCCTGGGCCGGGTTCCCGCCCCTCGAGGGGGCGGCGGCGGCCGACGTCGCGGTCGTCGGGGCGGGCGTCACCGGAAGCGCGTGCGCCCTGGGCCTGGCGGCGGGAGGGGCGGAGGTCGTCCTGCTCGACGCCGCGGAGGCGGCCGCGGGCGCGAGCGGCCGCAACGGCGGGTTCGCGTCGGCCGGCACCGGGCTCGGGCTGGCCGATGCCGCGGCGCTGATCGGCATGCCCGCCGCGCTCGACCTCATCCGCGCGACCGCTGCGGCGCTCGACACCATGCTCGCGCTCGCCGCCGGGCGATGCGAGCCGGCCGCGATCGAGCGGACGGGGAGCCTGTGGATCGCCGCGCCCGACGAGGCCCACGACCTGCGCTCGGCGGTCGCGCGCCTGCGCGAGGCCGGCGTCGACTGCCGCGAGGCGCCCGAGCTCGTCCCTCCGCCGATGCGCGCCCGCTACCCGCATGCCGCCGTCTTCCCGCGCGACTGCCGGCTCGACCCCGCCCGGTTCGTCCGCGGCCTGGCCGGGGCGGCGGCGGCCGCCGGTGCGCGCGTCCACGAGCGCTCGCCCGTCGAGGCGATCGAGCCCGGCCCGGGCGGCTGGCGCGTCCGCGCCGGTGCGGGCGACGTCACGGCGCGGGCGGTCGTGGTGGCCTGCGACGGGCGCACGCCCCGGCTCGTCCCCGAGCTCGCGGGCATCGTCTATCCCGTCCGCGGCCAGATGCTCGCCACCGAGCCGCTGCCCGACACGGTCATCGCGCTGCCGACGCACTCCGACCACGGCTTCGTCTACGCCCGGCCCACCGCGGACGGCCGGCTCGCGATCGGCGGCTGCCGCTCGGCCGACCTCGAGGCCGAGTACACCGACGAGGAGCGCCCGACGGCGCCGGTGCAGGCCGCCCTCGAGCGGTTCGTGCGCGAGCGGATAGGGCTCGCCGGTGCCCGCATCGACCACCGCTGGGCCGGCACGATGGGCTTCTCGGCCGACCTGCTCCCGGTCGTCGGGGAGCTGCCGGGGACCCCGGGGCTGCACGTCGCCTGCGGCTACAGCGGGGTCGGCAACGTCCAGGGGTTCGTGTGCGGCGGCCTGCTCGCCGACCGCTTGCTGGGACGGCCGGCGCCGCTCGCCGACGCGCTCACGCCCGCGCGGTTCGCCGTGGACGGGCGGCTGCGTCCCGCGGCCGAGCTGCGCGAGCAGGTCGAGAGCCGCCGCCTGCGGCCGCTGCTGCCCGCCTGACTCCGGGCTAGGAGGCCCGCCGCAGCGGGTCGCGCCCGCCGGCGCGGGCGTCCAGCGGGATGAGGCAGGCGGCCGTCTCGTCCGCCCACTCGATGGCGCGCAGGTAGGCGTCGCGGACGAGGAAGGGGTTGATGCCGGCCCCCGCGAGCTGGTCGAGCCGCCCGAGCTCGTAGGTCTCGACCAGCCGCAGCCGGTCGCCCAGCTCGCCCTCGCGGGCGACGAGCGCGCGCTTCACCGAATCGTCCAGCTCGTCCAGCTCGTCCAGGAGCACGTCCATCGGGACGGACAGCAGCGCGTCGGCGACCGAGAGCAGGCCGACCGTGAAGTGGGCCGGCGGGTCGTCGTGGCCGAGCGCGGTCGCGAGCATCTCCATCATCCGGCCGCGGATCATGCCGATGCGGGCCAGCTCGGCCGGCTCCTGCGAGTGCGCGGTCAGGCTCACGAGATACGCGCAGGAGCGGATGGTGTCGGTGCCCAGGTAGACGATCGCCTCGCGGATCGAGCTCACCCGCCGGTTCAGGCCCACCGCGGCGGAGTTCATGTACCGCAGCAGCGTCACGCTCAGCCCCACGTCCTGCACGATGATCGACTCCAGCTGGGCGATCGAGGCGTCCTTGCGGGCGAGCGCGTTCATCAGGTTCAGCACCGTCAGGCGGCCGGCCCGGATGCGGCGCCCGGTCATGAGCTGGGGCACCCCGAAGACGAAGCCCTGGAAGTAGTGGAAGCCGAGGTCGCGGCAGGTCGAGACGCCGTCCGGATGCTCGATCTTCTCCGCGATCATGCGCACGTCCGACCCCTCCACGTACGGCTGGACGCGGCGCAGCGCGGCGTCGGCGCCGTCGCGGACGTCGAGCTTCACGAAGCGAGCGACGTCCAGCAGCGGGCGGGTGGCGCGGGTGAGGACGAAGTCGTCGAGGAGGATCTGGTAGCCGCGCCCGGCGAGGTCGCGCAGGCGCGCCATCACGTCGGTGTCGGGCTCGACGGACTCGAGCACCTCGAGGCCGACCCGGTCGGGCGGGAGCGCCAGCACCTGCTCGCCGAGCAGGAAGCTGCGCGACACGTTCACGAGCGCGCGGCGTCCGCCGACGAGCGTGTCCAGGCCGATGTCGGCCATGGCGGTGAGGGCGGCTTCGCCGGTGGCCGCCTGCGCGTCGACCACCGATGCGGTGGTCGCGTCGGCGCCGCCCCGGAACAGGAGCTCGTAGGCGACGACGTTGCGGTCGCGGTCGTAGACGGGCTGGCGTGCGACGTACGTGGGCCAGGCGCTGGGCGCCGATCGCTGCGCGATCGCTGCGCCGAGGGCCGTGCCCGCCGACCGCGTGAATCGCTCACGGTGCGGACCGTTCATCGCTCACCGCCACCAGGGATAGGGACGTCGGTGGTGATGAACTCACCAAAGCGCATGACCGGTCATCCGTCAACACCCGGTCAACGGTCCGGCGCCCGATCGAGGGTGTGGGCCCTCACGATCTCCGTGGGACGCCCTTGCCAGCTGGCAACGAACCTGTACGATCGCCCGCCATGGGACGGCAGGTGGGTCGAACCCCCGGCCTCGGCGTCGACGCCGGACGGCTGGCAGCGGCCGAGATCGCCGCGCGCATGGGCGACCCCGGCGCCGCGCTCGAGCTCGAGACGCTCCTGGTGCAGGCGATCGCGCGCGGCGATCAGGCGGCACGCAGCCGGATCCTCGAGGCGCTGGGCCTGATCGAGCTGGGGCACCGGCGCGACCACCGCGCCGCGGCGCTGCTGCAGGCCGCCGTCGACCTCGAGGTCCCGGCCGGCCCGCGGGAGCGGCCGGCCCTGCACCGCGCGCTCGGCCGCGCGTACGCCGGCATGGGCGAGCTGACGCGGTCGATCGCCGTGCTCTCGGCGGCGTTCGACGACGCGGCCGCGGACCCGGCGGATCCGGCGCTCATGACCCTGTTCGGGACGTTCCTCGCCAACGCCTACACCGACGCCGGGCTGTTCGGTGAGGCCGAGGCGACGCTGGCGCGAGTCGTCCGCCACCGCCCCGGCCTGGCCCCGGGAAACGTCGTGCGGCTGGAATGGGCCATCGCCCGCACGTACGTCGAGCAGGGCCGGCTCGGGATCGCCGAGACCTATGTCCGGCGCGTGCTCGACCGCGTCGATCTCGCCGAGCACGGCGAGCTGGCCGGCCAGGCCCGGCTGCTGCTCGCCCGCGTCCTCGCCGACCAGGGCCGGCTCGATGAGGCGGCGGGCGACCTCGACGAGGCCGAGCGGCTGCTCACGGGCGCCCCGGACGTGGAGCTGGCGGCGCTCTCGCTCGACCGCGCCCGGGTCGCCCTCGCCCGCGGCTGACTCGTCGAGGCGGAGGGCCATCTGCGGCGCGCGCTCGATCGCACCGGGTCGACGGAGCCGGGCCAGGCCGGCGTCGCCTACGGGCTCCTGGCCGAGGTCGAGGCCGGCCGCGGGGATCTCGCCGAGGCGCGCTTCCTCTGCGGCCGGGCGCTCGAGCTGCTCGCGGGCACGGCGACGCCGCTCTACGCAGACCGGGTCTGGGAGGCCCTGGCCGACGTCGAGGAGCGCTCCGGGAACCTCGAGGCGGCGCTGGCCGCGCTGCGGTCGCGCAGCAGTACCGGGCGCATGCGCTAGCGACGGCGGTTGCGACGTTCCCGGGCGCGGGGGACCGGGTACGGACGACGGATGCCCTCGACCGTCACACGGACGCCGCCGGCGCGGACCCCGGGGCCCCAGAGCCCCGCCCGCGGCTCGATCCGCCCGATGATCGTCGTGTGGCTCGCCTGGGTCGTGCTGATGGCGGGCGTGAACCTGCCCACGCCGCTGTACGCGGTCTACAGCGAGCGTTTCGGGTTCTCGAGCGCCGTCCTGACCGCGGTCTTCGCGCTCTACGCCTTCGTGCTCGTCCCGGCGCTCATGCTCTTCGGGCAGCTCTCGGATCGGCTCGGCCGGCGGATCGTCCTGCTCATGGGCCTGGCCGCCGGCGCGGCGGGGATGATCGTGTTCGCGCTCGCCGAGAGCACCGCGTGGCTCTTCGCCGGGCGCGTGTTCCAGGGCCTCGCGGTCGGCATGGCGTCGAGCGCCGCGACCGCCGCGCTGGTCGAGCTCGAGCCCGCCCGCGACGCCCGCCGGCCCGCGCTCCTGGCCGGGCTGGCGCAGGCGGGCGGCAGCGGGGCCGGGCCGCTGGTGGCGGGCCTGCTGGCCGAGTGGGCGCCCGACCCGCTGCGCCTGCCCTACGTCGTGCTGCTGGCCGCCACCGCCGCCGTGGCCCTGCTCGCGCTGCGCGTGCCGGAGCCGGTGCGCGGGCGCACCGTGAGCTGGCAGGTGACACGTCCGGCGGTGCCCGCCGACATCCGGCGGCCGTTCGCCCGCGTCGCCCTCACCGCGGCGGTGCTGTGGGCCGCGGTCGCCCTCTTCCTCTCGATCGTGCCCTCGTACGCGGCGACGCTGCTCGAGACCTCGAACCTGGCCCTGCTCGGGGCGGTCACCGCGGTCATGCTGGCGGCGTCGTGCGCCGCCCAGGTGGCCGCGCACCACGGCATCACGTCGGGGCGCGCGCAGCAGGCCGGGGTCATCCTGCTGGCCCTCGGCCTGGCCGGGCTCGTCGCCGCTTCGCCGCTCGGCTCGCTTCCGCTCCTGCTCGTCGCCGCCGTGCTGACCGGCGCGGGCCACGGCATCGGGTTCCTCTACGCGCAGGACGACCTCAACCGGATCGCCCCGCCCGACCGCCGGGGCGAGGTGACGGCCGCCTTCATCACCGCGATCTACGTCGGGGTGGCCGGCTCGGTGATCTCGGTCGGGCTGCTCGACATGCGCGTCTCGCTGGCCGTCGCCGTGGGTATCGTCGCGGCCGTGCTCGCCGCCGTCGCGCTCGCCGCCGGCGCGTGGCATCGGTACGGCGAGGCTACGCCTCGGGCCCGCGCGGCAGGCGGACGGTGAAGCGGCTGCCCTCGCCGACGGTGCTCGTGACCTCGACCGTGCCGCCCATGGCCTCGACGAGGCCGTGGACGATGTAGAGCCCGAGTCCGAGGCCCTCCTGGCGCGCGCTGCTCTCCGACTCCTGGGTGAACGGCTGGAAGATCCGGGCCAGGAACCCGGGGTCGATGCCGTTGCCGTGGTCGATCACGGCGACGTGCACCTCGTCGTCGGCTCCACCCACCTCCAGCTCGACCGTCGTGCCCGGGCGGGTGTGCTTGAACGCGTTCCCCACCAGGTTGGTCAGCACCTGGCCGAGGCGGGCCTCGTCTCCGACCGCCGCGGGGACGTCAAGCCCGATCCGCGTCCGCAACGGGTGGCCCCTGGCGTGGAAGGTGTCGTGGACGCGCTCGGCGATGCGGGCGACGTCGATCCGCTCCCGCCGCACCCGCAGGCCCCCGAACTCGACCCGGGTCGCGTCGAGCAGATCCTCGATCATCGCGCTCAGCAGCTGGGCCTGCTCCAGGATCTGGGCGGTCATCTGCGCGCGCCGCTCCGGCGACACGCCGCTCTCCGTCCGGGCCAGCAGCTCGCTCAGGCCGAGCACCGCGGCGAGCGGCGTGCGCAGCTCGTGCGAGACGGTGGCCAGGAACGTCGACTTCATGCGCGAGAGCTCGGAGAGCTGGGCCACCGTCTCCCGCTCGCGCTCGAGCCGCTGGGCGTTCCGGATCGCGACCGCCGTGGACGCGGCCAGCGTCGAGAGGAACATCGGGCGGCGCCGGGTCGCGCCGCCGAACACGAGCGCGCCGACGTCCTCGCCGCCCGCCGTCAGCGGCACCGCGTCGCCGAAGCGCTCGCCCCCGTCCGCGGCGCCGACATCGCGCCGGCCGGACAGGTTGCGCGGGACGCAGTCGAGCTGCTCGGGAAGGCTCGAACCGGGCGTGCGCGCCCGCAGGCTGAGGCCGGACGTGGTCTCGTCCTCGGCCAGGTAGAGCCCCGCATAGAGGGCGTCGGTCACCTCCGAGGCGGTGTTCAGGCAGGCCTCGATCACCGTCTGGGAGTCGCTGGAGCCGGCCAGCGCCTCGGCCAGGCTGACGAGGCCCGTGAGCTCGGCCGTGCGCTCCGCGACGCTCTGCTCGAGGCGCAGGTTGGCCTGCCGCAGCTTCTCGACCAACGCGCGGTTCTCGCGTCGCAGGCGGGCGTGCTCCAGGCCCGAGCGGACGACGCGCACCAGCTCGGCCGGCGGCACCGGCTTCGTCAGGTAGCCGTCGAACTGGCCCACAGCGGCGATCGCGTTCTCGAGGCTCGCGTAGCCGGTGACGAGCAGCACGGTCATGTCGCCGTCCTGCTGTTTCAGGTCGGCGCCGAGGCGCACACCGGTCGCATCCGGCAGGCGCTGGTCGACAAGCGCGACGCCGGGCGCGACCTCCGGCCGCAGCGCCAGCGCCTGGGCCGCCGAGGCGGCGCCGACCGCGTCGATGCCGCTCTCGCCGAGGATCTCGACCGCCGTCTCGCGCATCGCCTCGTCGTCGTCGACCACCAGCACCGTACCGGTGGCGAGCTCGGGCCGTGTCGCCTGATCCACGAGGGCGCTCACGTGGCCGCACCCACCGCGGATGCGACCAGGTCGAGCAACTGTGGCACCGGGAACGGCTTGTGGACGACGGCGAACGCCTTCTCGCGGGCCTCGTGCAGGTGGCGCTCCTTGGCGTATGCCGTCATCAGGATCACCCGCGGCGGCGGCTTGCCGACCTCGCGCAGCACGGAGACGCCGTCCCGTCCGGGCATCCGGATGTCCATCACGACCACGTCGAACTCGTTCGTCCGGATCGCGTCGAGGGCCGCGTCGCCGTCGGCCGCGGCCGTCACGCCGTAGCCGGACTCGGACAGGATGTCGGCGAGCGTCTCGCGCATCCCCGCCTCGTCGTCGGCGACGAGCACCCTCACGCGGGCGCCTCCGTCTTCGAGACGAGCGCGCCCGGCAGGCCGATCACGAACGTCGTGCCCTCACCGGGCGCCGACCGGGCGGCGATCGTGCCGCCGTGCGCCTCGACGATCCGGCGCGTGACGGCGAGGCCCAGTCCGATGCCCTTCGCCTTGCGGGTGTAGAACGGGTCGAAGATGTGGTTCACCGTCTCCTCGTCCATCCCGACCCCGGAGTCGGTGACGCGGATCTCGACCCCGTCCGCGCCGGCGACCGCCTCGATGGTGAGGACGCCCGTGCCCCCCATGGCCGCGTAGGCGTTCGTGAGGAGGTTGAGCAGCACCTGGCGCAGCTGCTGGCGGTCGGCGCGCACGCCGCCGATCTCGTCGAGGCCCTGCCGGCGCACCTCGATTCCGGGCGGCGGCCCGGCGACGCCGAGCGACTCGTCCACCAGGTCGTCGAGGCCGAAGACCTCGGGGTCGGGCTCGCTCTGGCGGGCGAAGTCGAGCAGCCCCTCGACGATGACGACGGCCGCGCCGATCTCGCGCTCGGCCGTCGCCAGGTGGCGCTCGATCTTCTCCCGGTCACCGCCCGGGACGGCCGTCCGGACGAGGTAGAGCGAGTTCGTCAGCACGCCGAGCGGGTTGCGCAGCTCGTGGCCGACCGCCGCGGCCACCTGCCCGATCGCGGCCAGCCGCTCCTGGAACACGAGCCGCGCCTGGGCGTCGGAGAGCTCCTCGAGCGAGGAGTTCAGCTGGGCGGTGCGGGCGTCGACCAGCGCGAGCGCGTAGTCACGGCGGCGCTGGAAGATCAGGATGACGCCGGTCGCGACGACGGCGCCGGCGAGGCCGACGGCCAGCACGATCCAGGGCACGTCGTTCGCGAACGAGCCGTTGAGCGGGTCACGCGCCTCCGTCGCCAGGAGCCAGTGGGTGCTTCCGACCGGGACGAGCCGGTGGGCGACGTCGCCCGTGAGAGGAAGCTTGATCGTCGTCAGCACCAGCTGGGACGGGCTGGCGTGCGGGGAGGCGTAGAGGGCGACGTCGAGCTCGTCGAACGGCCGCTGCTGGGTCACCTGGTGCGTGGCCGTCGGGCGCGGGTCGATGGCCGCGACGAGCAGGATCGCCCGGCCCGGAGCGGTGGTCGGAGGGCCGATGGCGAAGCCGACGAGCCGCGTCTGCCCGAACCTGAACACCCGCGTCGCGGTCAGCTTGCCCTTCGCCGCGGCGATCACCGCCTGCGCGGGCACCCCCGTCAGCGTCGCCCCCTTCGGGAACACGGGCGCCAGCCCGGCGGCGGCCAGGACGGTCGGTGTGCCGCCGCCCGTGCGCACCAGCGCCGCGGTCTCGTTCGGCGCGCTCGAGGTCTGCGCGTTCGCGGCGTCGAGGAAGGCGTGCGTCCCGCCCAGCCGCTGGGCGACGCCGAGCGGCTGGAGCGACGTCGGCAGGTTCCCGACCGCCGACTGGAGCAGCAGCGCGACCTCGCCCGTGCGCTCGCGCAGCAGGCGCGTGTTCTGGTTGTGCACGTTGGCGCGCACGACCACGAAGGCCGCGATCGCCGCGGCCGCGAGCACGCAGAACACCGCCGCGGGCAGAAGCCGCCCACCTCGCCACGAGCGGGGTGCCGCCTCGCCGTCGCGAACCACGTCCATGGATGTCACCTCCTGGTCTGCCCGAACGACCGGTGACTGTCGCGCCCGCTCCGCGGCGCGGTAGCCCAAACCCATAACGCCAAGAGTGTACTCCGACCCGTCACAACGTCAAAACCCTGCAATTCTGGGGACAGTCCCCTTGACGATCGAGGAGAGGAGCTTCGCGCCAGAAACATGCGCCGCGATTGGTGAGGGGACTATCCCCGGTGTGTGGCAGGCGGGGTCAGGCGTGCGCGATGTTGCCCGGCGAGTCCGACTCGACGAGCGCGGTGGCCGCGCGGCGGATCACGTCGCGGATGCTCTCGGAGAGGTTCGGCGACCAGGCCAGCGCGAGCGCCGTCGTGTAGCCGCTCACCGGGACGGACACGACGTCGTGGTGGTGCAGGACCGGCGTCGTCGCGGCCATCCAGCCGACGCCGCGGCCGGAGGCGATCAGGCCGAGCACTGCGGGGATGGTGGGCGCCTCGGTCACCGATCGGATCCCGAGGCCGAGCCGCTCGTTCGCCTCCACGATCATGTCCCGGGCGCCGCGGGTCACGATCAGGTCCTCGCCGGCGAACGCGTGCACGTCGACGGTCTGCGCGGCGGCCCGGCGGTGCGTGAGCGGCGTCACCATGACCGTGCGCTCGTGCCGGAGCGTCTCGCAGGCCACGTCGCCGGGGCCCTCGCTCATCCGGCGCACGAACGCCGCGTCGCACGCGAGCCGCCTGAACGCGACCAGGGCCTTCTCCACCGGCAGCTCGGCCAACTCGACGTCGATCGCCGGCGTCTGCCGGGCGAGCGCGGCGATCACGCCCGGGATCAGGTCGGTGCCCGCCGTCCCGGAGTAGCCGAACCGGATCCGGCGCACGCCCAGCGCGGCCCGCTGGACGCGCTCGAGCGAGTTGCCGAGGCGGGAGAGCGTGTCGCGCGCCTCGACCAGGAGCACCTCGCCGGCCGGTGTCAGGAGCACGCCCCGGGGGGTGCGCGTAAAGAGCTGGACGCCGAGGCGCTTCTCGAGCGCGCGCATGTGGCGGCTGAGAGGCGGCTGCGTCAGATGCAGCCGGTGTGCCGCCGCCCGGATGCTGCCCTCTTCGGCGACTGCCACGAAGTAGACGAGGTGCTGGAACTCGATCACGGCTGCCTGGATCGTCGCGACGAGCCGCCGAGACGTCTAAACAGGCTAGCCGACGCCCTCCGCAGGCGCCACGCGCCGGCCCCGCGGACGGGGCCGCGCCGCTCCTACCAGCGCTTGACCCAGTCGGCCGTCCAGACGCAGGTCGACGCCTCGCCGCGGTAGTTGCCGCAGGTGCGGCCGATCCCGACCCAGCGGAACGTCTTCGAGAGCATGATCGCGCGGTGCTCGGGGCTCTGGAGCCAGGCGTGCACGGTCGCGAGCGGCGTCGCGAGCGAGCCGTTGCCCCAGGCGAGCGTCTCGCCGCCGAGCCAGGAGTAGCCGGCGACGAAGCCGCTGTTGACGATCCGCGAGTAGACGTCCGAGCCGGTGGGGCTCGTGTGGGCGAAGTAGTCGCGCACCATCATGTCCTCGGAGTGGTGCGAGGCCACCCGCTGCAGCTTCAGGGACGGGCGGACCGGCCTGAGGCCGTGGCCGATGCGGGCCTGGTTGATCCGGTAGAGGAGGGCGGTGCGCGGCGGCGGGGCTGCGGCGGCCGCGGTGCGGGGAGCGATCGCGGCGATGCTCATGGCGAGCAGGCCGGCGGCGATGAGGATCGGGAGTCGTCTGTGCATGCCCTAGATGCTCGAAGATCCAGGGCGTTCCCGGCATGGCCGGATCGGCGCGACGTGCCTCCTCGATTCGGGCCGTTTGCGGCCTACCACGATCCGGGGAACCGGGACGGCGGGGACGGTGAGGCCGCCCCCGCCGTTGGTGAGGTTAGAGCTGGAACTGGGCGACGAGGCGCTCGAGGCTCTGGGCCGTCGCGGCCAGTTCCTGGGCCGAGGCGGTGATCTCCTCGGCGGACGCGCTCGTCTCCTCCGTCGACGCGGACACCTGCTGCGTCGAGGCGGAGGACTGCTCGGCCACGCTCGCGACCTCGCTGCTGGCGGTCGCGATGTGGTCGATGCGGGTGGCCATGTCGCTCACGGCGGCGCCAATCTCCTGGAACGCCTGCCGGGTCTGGTCGACGACCACGGCGCCGTCCTCGGTCTGGCGGGCGCCGTCGGTGACCACGGTGACCGTGCGGTGCGTCTCGCCCTGGATCTCGCTGACGAGCGCCGAGATCTGCTCGGCGGCCTGCTGGGACTCCTCGGCCAGCTTGCGCACCTCCTCGGCGACGACGGCGAAGCCGCGGCCCTGCTCGCCGGCGCGGGCGGCCTCGATGGCCGCGTTCAGCGCCAGCAGGTTGGTCTGGCCG
>JAICJM010000107.1 GCA_025928435.1 Thermoleophilia bacterium | reverse complement strand
GGTAAGACCACCACCCTGAACGTGCTCTCCGCGGCCATCCCGTCGGACGAGCGCATCATCACGGTGGAGGACGCGGCCGAGCTCCAGCTCAAGCAGGACCATGTGATCACGCTCGAGTCGCGGCCGGCCAACATCGAGGGCAAGGGCCAGGTCACGATCCGCGACCTCGTCCGCAACACCCTGCGTATGCGCCCCGACCGGATCATCGTCGGCGAGTGTCGCGGCCCCGAGGCCGTGGACATGCTCCAGGCCATGAACACCGGCCACGACGGCTCGCTCACCACCGTCCACGCCAACAACCCGCGTGACGCCCTGGCCCGCACCGAGACGCTGGTGCTGACCGCCGGCGTCGAGCTTCCGCTCCGGGCCATCCGCGAGCAGATCTCGAGCGCGTTCGACCTCATCGTCCAGGTCTCGCGCCTGGTCGACGGCACCCGCCGCATCACCCACGTCACCGAGGTGCTGCGGATGGAATCGGACGTGATCGCGCTCCAGGACATCTTCATCGCCAAGCCCGTCGAGGACGGCGCGGCGAACCAGGACGCCGGCCACCGGCTGCTCGGTCCCCTGAGCTGCACCGGCCTCAAGCCGCACTTCCTGGACAAGATGGCCAGCAACGGCGTGAACCTGCCGCCGAACTTCTTCGTGGACGAGACGGGTGACCGCCCCGCGGCGCCCATCTTCGGCCGGGCGGTCGGACAGTGATGCCCCGCCGCAGCCTGCGCACCCTGCTGCTGGTTGCAGTCGCCGCCCTGACGGTGGCCGCGCCGGCGGCGGCGTCCGCCCCCGCGCTGACCGTCAAGAAGGTCGACACGAGCGCATGGCCGACGGTGAAGGTGACGGCGGAGACGCCCGATCCGAGCCTGACGCCCAACCTGCAGGTGACGGAGAACGGCCAGCCGGCCGCGGATGTCCACCAGGCAGAGGGCGCCCGGTCCGCCGTGGCGCTCGTCATCGACACGTCCGGCAGCATGCAGGGCCACAAGCTGGCCGACGCGATCGCCGCCGCGACCACCTTCGTGCAGGGCACCCAGTCGAACGACTCGCTGGGCGTCTACGCCTTCGGCTCCCGGCCGTACATCGCCGTCGCACTGCCGGCGGACTCGGCCACCGCGGCCGGCGGCATCGCCAACCTGGCCACCGACCCGAAGCCGGGCACCGCCATCTACGGCGGCGTCAAGGAGGCGGCGGATGCCCTCGCGGCGACCCACGCCGACCGCAAGGCGATCGTCCTGCTCACGGACGGCTCGTCCGACCACGACACCGCCAGCATCGACGACGCCACCGCCGCGGCGAAGGCGGCCCATGCCGCCATCTACGCGGTCGGCATCGAGGGGTCGGCCAACGGCCAGGCGGCGCTCGAGTCGCTCGCCCACGACACGGGCGGCCAGTTCCTGCAGGCCACCAACCGGCAGGCGCTGATCGACGCGTACGGCCACATCTCGGCGGCCATCGGCGGGACGTTCACCTTCACGTACCACAGCCTCGTCCCCCAGGGGAGCCCGATCCACCTGGCCATCAGCGTGCCGGGCCTCTCGTCGGGCAGCGCCACGGCCACGGCCCCGGGCAAGACGGCCTCCGCGGCCGACGCCAGTAAGCCGCTGGTGCACATGCCCACGTCCGCCGCCGGCCGCGTCGGCGTCGCACTGGGCGCCGCGATCCTGGTGCTCTTCGGGGCGCTCATGCTGCTCTCGTCCAAGCCCGGCGTGGGCGTCGGCAAGCGCATCGCCGCCTACACCGAGCCCAAGAAGCGGCCGATGGAGATCCCCGGCATCAGCCAGCCGAAGGTGAGCATGCTGCACCAGCTGTTCATCGCCACGGAGAAGATCGCCGGGTCGTTCAACTACTGGCAGAAGATGGCCTTCCGGCTCGAGCAGGCGGACCTCCCGCTGCGCACGGCGGAGGTCGTCTACATCCAGATGGGCGCGGCGCTGCTCCTGGGCGTGATCGGGCGGTTCCTGATCGGCCTGAACGGGTTCCTCGAGCTGATCCCGCTCGCGGTGGGCGCTGCGCTGCCCTCGCTCTTCGTCAAGTTCATGGCCCGCAAGCGCCTGAACACGTTCGAGACGCAGCTGCCGGAGACCCTGATCACGCTGGCCGCGTCGCTCAAGGCCGGCCACGCCTTCAACTCGGCGCTCGCGAGCGTCGTCAAGGAGGGTGCGGAGCCCACATCGAAGGAGCTCTCGCGGGTGGCGCAGGAGATCCAGCTCGGCATGACGTCCGAGTCGGCCCTCGAGGCGATGGCCAAGCGCATGGACTCGACCAACTTCGGGTTCGTCGTCATGGCCGTCAACATCCAGCGCACGGTCGGCGGCTCGCTGGCCGAGATCCTGGACATGGTGGCCGACACGGTCCGCCAGCGTCAGCAGTTCAGCCGCAAGGTGAAGGCGCTGACCGCCCAGGGCCGGATGTCCGCCTACGTGCTCCTGGCGATGCCGTTCCTGATGGGCCTCGCCATCTTCGCCCTCAACCCGAGCTACATGTCCATCCTGTTCACCTCGACGGCCGGCAAGTTCCTCATCGCCGTGTCGCTGGTGATGATGGCGATCGGCGGGATGATCATCCGCAAGATCGTCTCCTTCAAGGGGTAGCCGAATGATCCTCATCATCATCGCCATCGGCCTGTTCGGGGCCGCCGCCTACCTGCTGCTGTCCGGGCTCACCGTCCGCCAGCGCCAGGTCGCCGTGGCCCTCGGCAAGGCCAAGCGCTACGGCGTTCAGACCCAGCGCGAGGTGGAGACGCGGCGGAGCGTCAACGACCGCATCGTCGGCCCCCTCACGCACAAGATCGCCGCCGTGACGAGCAAGTTCCTGCCCCGCACGGATCCGAACGAGATCGCCAACCGGCTCATGGCCGCCGGCCTGGCCCGCTCCATGTCGCCGCAGATGTACCTGGCGCTCAAGGGCGGACTGGTGTTCATGGCCATCGCCTTCGGCGCGATCGTCCTGGTCTCGGGCATGGTTCCCGCCGCGATGGGCATGCTGGTCGCCCTGGGTGGCGGCGCCATCGGCTACATCGCCCCGGACTTCTTCATCAACGCCCGCACCCGCGGCCGCCGCGAGATGATGCAGATGGAGCTGCCGAACATCCTCGACCTGCTGTGCGTGTCGGTCGAGGCCGGGCTCGGCTTCGACGCCGCCGTGGCCAAGCTGTCCGAGCGCATGACCGGCCCGCTGGTCGACGAGTTCGGGCTGGTGCTCCACGAGATGCGGATCGGCGAGAGCCGCTCCGAGGCGCTGAAGAACCTGTCCGACCGCGTCGACGTCCCGGAGGTGTCGCAGTTCTGCCGCGCCATCATCCAGGCCGACCAGCTGGGCATCGCGCTCTCCCGCATCCTGCGGGTGCAGTCTTCGGACATGCGCGTGCGGCGCCAGCTCGCCGCCGAGGAGAAGGCGATGAAGGCGCCGGTCAAGATGCTATTCCCGACCGTGCTCTTCGTCTTCCCGTCGATGTTCGTGGTCGCGCTCGGCCCGGCCGCGCTGAACCTGATGCAGACGTTCTCCGGCGGCAAGTAGCCAGGCCTCTGCACCTCGAGAATCGGGGACAGTCCCCGCCCGGTGGGCGGGGACTGTCCCCTTCCTCGTCTGGGCCGCTGGTACCCTTCGCTCTCGCTGGCGACGTGGCCGAGTGGCTTAGGCAGCGGCCTGCAAAGCCGCGTACACCGGTTCGACTCCGGTCGTCGCCTCTCATTGGCTCTGGGAATGGGCGCCGTGGTTCGTGTGCCGTGCGCGTGCCAGTTCTTGCTCGGCTTGATCGATGTTCTTCATCGCCTCGGAGAGGCGCCCTCGCCGCGTCGCGGCTCCGCGCCTCCATGCATCCCGTCGCAGCGTCGTGACCCCAGCATCGGCCGGCGGCGCATGGGCCGGGAGCACCACCACCGATGCGTCGAGGGTCAGAATCCGCCACCGAAGCAGCCGGGCCATGATCGATGCTTCCGCTACGACCCCCTCCGAAAGACGGTGCGTGCGAATCGTTCGGGCCGACGGACGTGCTCTGCCGATCGCCGAGGCCCGTTGAGCCACGTGGGCGGATTGCGCGGAGGCATCGCCTTGGCGCCGGGAGCGTCGGCCCTCCGTCATGGGGAGCTCGGCGTTCCCAGACGATCGCGAAGCGACGAGATGCCGGCGCTTGCCGCGGTGAGCAGCGCGAGACCCCCGGCCGCGTAGGTCGCGCGGCGGCGGATCTTCCTGTGGCGGGTCCTCTTGCGGCGGGGCTTTGTGGCCGCTTCCGACTCGAGCGCGTCGAGAATTTTCGAGAGTTGCTGGGGTTTGCTCCGGCGAGGCCTCATGTCATGCGCCTGCTCGTGATCGTGATTCGCGTGACGCCGCCTGGATCGCGGTGATGAGCTCGTTCTTCGCCATCCTGGTACGTCCCTCGATTCCGATGGTGGACGCAAGCTCCATGAGATCCGACTTCTTGTACTCCTGGAGTTCACCGTTCGTCTTGATGGCGCCGGCGTCGGCGGCGGTCTGTCGCGCCGTCGCCTCCGACCGCCCGCGCGCCGTCTCGGCGCGGATCACGCCGGCTTCCGCCTGACGGGCCTGCTGCTCCGCATCGCGCGCGAACTGTTGCGCGTTGCGTTGCGCCTGCTCGGCAGCGAGGTGCGCCGCCTCGGCGGCCTCGTCTGCCAGGCGCTTCGCCTCCAGCATCGCCTCACGAGCCGACCGTACGAGCTCCTCGGCCCGCTCCTTCGCCTCCTCGGCGTCGCGCTGAACGGGCTCGCTCTCCGCTTCGACCTGTTCGTAGGCCTCTTGCCGCTCGCGCTCAGCCTCCTCCGCCGCCGCGAGCCGCTCCCGCTTGACCAACTCGTCGGCGTCTCGCTCGGCCTGCTTGATGCGTTGCTCCAACTCTCGCTGCGTATCGCGGTTCACCTGCTTGACGCGCGCACGCCCGCGCTGGGTCACCTCGAGGGCGTAATCGGAAAGCTCCTTTGCCTCCTGCGCCGCCTGGACCGCCTCTTCCTCGGCCTCGCGCGCCCGCTCGGCGGCATCCTCGGCGCGCTTCATGCGTAGCTGGATCGAGTCTTCTCCGAACGGGACAGCGTCCCCCGCGGCCTCGCTGAATCGACGACTCTGACTCCGGGCCTTCGAGACCGCACCATCGGCGACCGAGCCCACGGACCGGCCCGATCCGCGTACTTGTGAAACGGCCCACTCCGCATTGGAGGGGATATCACGAAGGCCCTTTCGAGCCCGTTCCAGTAATGACATTTCAACCTTCCTCAAAAGAACGACGGAAGGTTCCACTTCCCCGCGATCGAGAAAACAAACCTGCGGTGACAACCGATCTCATGGCCATGCGGCTGGGAACCGGTAACGTCGTGCTGGGTCCCGGGGTGGTTCGGCACGACGACCGAGGCCGACCGCGTCCCGCGCGACCTTGGCATCGCTCCTCTTCCTGGCTGCCGCGGTGTGCGGAGGGCCGCCGGCGGTTCTGTCCGAGAACCCTGACGGCCCTCCGCGTGTCACCGGTCACTCAGTGGGGGACGAGTCCTCCAGGCATCGCGCCTCTCGGCTACGGGGTGAGCTGGCGAAGCGGCCCGGTGAGGTCGCCGAACTGACGCGTGCTGAGCGCCTGGACGCCGGCATTGTGGTCGCCGTTGAACGGTGTGACGGTGCCGCCACATCCGGCCTTCGCCGCGTCGGCAGGCGAGTTGAACCAGAGACCGAGATGGTATTCGTGCACCGGGGCCGTGGCCGGGTTCGCGCCCGCGTCCGGGAACGGGCCGTTGTGCACGACCGGTGCGGGCGCCGTGCCCGGGGCGACGATGAACGTCTCGATGCTGAACCGCCCGATGAAGACGCCGTCCGCGCGTCCGTGCTGGTTCGTCCCGAGGTCGCCCTGGTACCACGAGAGCCCGAACGGCGCGTTCGGAACCTGGATCACGAACAGGTCGAAGTCGGTATTTCGCGGTAGCCCTCTGGCGTGCACGCGCATCACCTCGACCGGTCCCTGATTCGTCACGGTGACGCGCGCACGGGCGTGCGGAATGCATCCGGCGGTCACAGCCCCGGTCGAGCGAAGCATCCTGAACTGGATGTGCTTGCTCGCCGCCGCGCCGGTACCGGCCATCGAGACACCGATCGCTGTTGCGGCAGCGGCGATCACGGCTCCGAACGTCCACGCCCTCCGCGAACTGAGTCTGTGGGTCATTTCTCCCTCCCGGTTACAGACCTTCCATGGTCGGGGCGGAGATCGGCATAACCACCGCGCTTCGGGTGAGAGGTGACCGGCCGGCGGCTTCAGGCTGACCCCCAACACGGAAAAGCCTCGTATTGGGTAGGCTGGAGGAAGGGATTGCAGGCGGCAAGGCCCCCTTGACCCGACCTACCGGTTCGACTCCGGTCGTCGCCCTCTCTGCGTGTAACGGTTCGGCCCTCTCGCGAGACGGAGCAGCATGAGCACTCACAACATCCCCTCCAACGAGCAGGAATGGCGGGACAGGCTCTCGCCCGAGCAGTACGACATCATGCGCAAGAAGGGCACCGAGCGCCCGTTCACCGGCAAGTACGTCGACGTGAAGGACGACGGCATGTACCGCTGCGCCGGCTGCGGCGCCGAGCTCTTCAGCTCCGACACGAAGTTCGAGTCGGGCACCGGCTGGCCCAGCTTCACCGACCCGGCCGTGGCGCAGAACGTCGAGCTTCACCGCGACGCGAGCCACTTCATGGTCCGCACCGAGGTGACGTGCGCGCACTGCGGCTCCCACCTGGGCCACGTGTTCGACGACGGCCCCGGCGCGAGCGGGCAGCGCTACTGCATCAACTCCTGCGCACTCGACCTCGACCGCACCGCGTCCGCGTAACGGCGGCGGCGGTCAGGCGCCCGCGCTGCGGAGCTTCCGGCTCTCGCCGGCGTCGCCCCTGGCGGGGTCGGCGAGCAGCCGGGCGTGCCCGAGCGCGAGCCCGCCCTGGGCGGCCAGGGCCGCGATCGCGTCCAGCACCGCGCGGGCCGGGTCGGCGCAGACGACGGCCAGGCGGCCGCCGTCCAGCGGCGCGGTGACGACGTGCAGGTGCCGCTCCGCGGCGTCGGCGCTGACGGCGGGCAGGTCGCTGCTGGCCACGACCGCCACCCCGGTGGGGTCGCCGTCGGGCGCAAGGGCGGCCGCCAGGGCCACCGAGCGGGCGTGGCGGCTGCCACGGGCGGCGAGAACGCGCCCGCGGCCGCCCGTGCCCGCGTCGAGGACGAGCGCGGCGTCGGCGCCGGTGGCGCGGCAGACGGCCTCGGCGATCCGGGCCGCCACCGCCCGGGGCGTCGCCGGCTCCTCGACCGCGGCGGCGATGCCGGGCAGGGCGTGGGCGACCGCGCCAAGCAGCCGCAGCGAGGCGAGCGACTCCTCGCCCTGCATGCGGGTGGCTCGGCGGGCGCGGTGGGCGAGGACGGCGGCCGTGAAGCTCGCGGCCCGGTCCTTCCCCCGCTCCTTGGCGGCGTAGAGGGCGGCGTCGGCGCCGGCCGCGAGCTCGGTGGCCCCGGCGCCGTCGGCGGGATAGGTGGCGACGCCGCACGAGACGGTCACGGCCCGCACACCGGGCAGGGCGCGAACCCGGGCGCACAGGCGGTCGGCCGCGGCCCGCGCCGCCCGCTTGCCGGCCTCGGGCAGGATGATCGCGAACTCCTCGCCGCCGACCCGGCAGGCAAGGTCGCTCGCACGCAGCTCCTCGCGGGCGGCGGCTGCGACGCGGCGCAGCACGAGGTCGCCCTCCTGGTGCCCGTGGACGTCGTTCAGGAGCTTGAAGTCGTCGAGGTCGAAGGCGATCAGCGACACCGGGCGGCCGTAGCGCTCGGCCCGGTCGACCTCGTCCTGCAGCCGCTCGTGGAAGACCCGGTGGTTGTGCAGGCCCGTCAGCCAGTCGGTCTGGGCCTCGTGCAGCAGCCGGGTGCGGTTCTGCGTGTTCTCGAGCGCGAGCGCCGCCACGGCGGCGAACTGCTGCACGAGCACGAACTCGTCGGCCGAGAACTCGACGCCCTCTCCCAGCCGGTACGTGTTCAGGGCGCCGATCGGCCGGTCGTGGACGACAAGTGGCACCGAGATGATCGTCTCCGGCTCGTCCTCGGGCGTCCCCGGCACGACGGCGATGCGCGGGTCGCGCTCAGCCGACTTGAGGTTGGCCGGCTCGCGATGCTCGACCACCCAGCCGGTCAGCCCCTCCCCCAGCCCGAGCGGCGCGGCCATAATCTCGTCCGCCCACTTGTCGTGCGCATGGACGGGCACGATCTGGCGGGCGATCTCGTCGACGCGGTAGATCGTGAGCGCGTCGACCGGCACGAGCCGGTTGAGCTCCGACGAGATGCGCTGGAAGAGCTCGTCGACCGTCACCGACACGAGCAGCATGCGAGAGATGTCGAAGAGCGTCTCGTAGGACGCGAGGCGCCCGGCGAGGTCGCGCTGGGGCAGGGGCCGTTCTGACACGGGAGCGGGAGCTTTCGGGGAAGGTGGGGCGACGCCCCGGGGTGAGCGCCTCCACTCTCAGTGTCCGTGCATCCGGCCCGGGATCCGACACCCAGACGGGGGATCGCTGGCAGAAACTGCCTGTTACGGCGCGTAGCGGCGGTGCAGCACGAGCCGGTTCCCGTCCGGGTCGCTGAAGAACGCCAGCCGGCAGACGCCCGTGTCGTAGACCTCGGTGAGCTCGATCCCCGCCTGCGACAGCGTCTCGCGGGCGGCGTCGACGTCGGACACCCGCAGCGCGAAGCCGGCCAGGTTGGGCGCGAAGTCCAGGCCCACGTCGGCGGACTTCACGATCCCGACGGTCACCTGGCCGGCGCGGTATTCCGCGCCGACCGGGGTGTCCTTCTCGTGCGGAAGCCCGAGCGTCTCGCCGTAGAACCGCTTCGCCCGCTCGACGTCACGCGTGGGGACTGCGATGTAGTCGACTCGCTCGACCTCGATCATGGGACCCTCCCTGGTGGCAGATCGCGAAATGGTGTCAGAGGTTCGCTATCGTGGCGCCGTGGACGAGGCCCGGCTCGAGGACACGAAGTACGGCCGGGGGCCGGTGACGGAGGGCTGGTTCGTCGTGAACGTCCGCGATGCCGCCTGGATGCGGAACACGAAGTTCGGGTCGGCGTGGATCATCGAGACCGACGAGGTGTCGTTCCCGCAGATCGGCTACACGATCGCCGTGCTCGGCGAGGGCGGCTCGAGCGGCCTCTACCACCGCGAGGACGACCAGGAGGACTTCCTCGTGCTCTCCGGCGAGTGCATCGCGATCGTCGAGGGCCGCGAGCGGCGGCTGCGGGCCTGGGACTTCCTGCACTGCCCGGCCGGGACCGAGCACATCCTGGTCGGGGCCGGTCCGGAGCCGTGCGTCGTGTTCATGGCCGGCGCGCGCGCCCACCGCGGGAGCGCCGTCTACCCGCGGGACGAGGTCGCGCTGCGCCACGGCGTGGGCGTCGAGGCGGACACCGACAACTCACGCGAGGCGTACGCGCCGTTCCCCGACTTCGAGCCGGGGCCGTCCGAGAGCTTCGACGGGCTCCCGTTCGGTTGAGCCTGTAGGCCCCGGTCAGTCGACCTCGTAGTGCTCGACCACATCGCTGCGCTGCACCAGGAAGCGATCGTCCTCCGGGTAGTAGACGGCCGCTGACGGGTCGTCGCCGGCGAACGCGCGGACGGCATCCATGCTGTCCCAGAACGAGAACGCCACGATCTCCGTCAGGTCCCCCAGCGGACGCCGCAGGATCCAGGCCCCCTGGTTCCCCGGCGTCATCCGGTACGCCCCCACGCCGGTGACGCGCATGTACTCGGCGTACTCGTCCGCGTCCTCCGGGCGCACCCCTCCCCGCCAGATGCGTGCGATCACTGCACCCTCCCTGGTTGGATCACTCCCGCAGGGTAGTGCCGGGGGATCGGCTAGAGGGAGTCCCAGAACCCCAGCACGGTCTCGTTGAAGCCCACCGGGTCCTCCTGGAAGGGCTGGTGCGCCTGGGCCGGGATGCCGATCAGGCGGGCGCCGGGGATGAGGGTCGCGATCTCGCGCGAGTGCCGCGGCGGGCAGATGACGTCCTCCTCGCCGTAGATGACGAGCGTCGGCCGGGCGATGGCCCCGAGCCGCTCGCGCGTGTCGTGGCCGAGGATCGCCCGCGCCGTGCGCTGGAACGCCTCGGCCGACTGCGGGTAGGGGTTGCTCAGCATCGCCTCGCAGAACGCGTCGATCCGGCCGTCCTCGAACACGGCCCGCGAGTAGGTCGACGCGAGGAAATACATGAGGAACTTGCGGTCGTCGTCGGCGATCCCGGCGAAGTAGGCCGAGCTCTCGATGAACGTCCGGAACAGGCGGTCGGAATACGCCCACGACCCGACGATCACGAGGCTGCGGGCGAGGTCGGGCCGGGCGATCGCCAGCTCCTGGGTGATGGCGCCGCCCATCGAGAAACCCATCACGTGGGCCTCGGCGATCCCGAGGGCATCGCAGAGCGCGATCGCGTCGGCGGCCAGGTCGCGCACCGTGAACTCCCCGTCCGGCAGCGCCGACCGGCCGACGCCGCGGTTGTCGACGACGGTGACGCGGTAGCGCTCGCTGAACGGCACGGCCTGACCGTCCCACGCGGTGACGTCGTCGCCAAGCCCGCACAGCAGCAGCACGTCCTCACCCTCACCGGACTGCAGGTAATGGAGGTCGACGCCGTTGACGCGCTCGATCGGCACCGGTTGCTCCTATGTCAAGGCGAGCGCGAGGGTTTTCGCGTTGCCGGGGTCGTTGGTGGGGTGGTGGAGCAGGTGCAAGACGCGGCGGGCGAGGTGGCGCTTGAGGCAGCGCAGGGCTTCCTTGCGGGTTTTGCCCTCGGCTTGCTTGCGGGCCAGGTAGGCGGCTGTTTCGGGGTCGTGTCGGGCGCGGTTGACGGCCAGGCGGTGCAGCGCGAGGTTGAGCTGGCGGTTGCCGCCACGATCCAGGCGGTGGCGGTCACGACGTCCGGACGAGACGGGCACCGGCGCGACGCCGGCAGCTCGGGCGAGCTTCGCGCCACTGCTGAATCGGTCGGCGCCGGCGATCTCGCCGATCAGCTTGGCGGCGGTGAGCGGGCCGCAGCCGGGCATGGCTACCAGTTGCGGGCAAAGCTCATCGACGAGCAGGCTGATCTCGCGCTCGAGCTCGCGGATACGACGGGTCGTGGCGCGAATCTCGCTGACCAGGTCGCGCGCGATCCGCACCCGCGCCGACTGGTGGCTGCGCCGCAGCCGCGCCGAGACGCGGTCAACCCATACCCCGCGATCCAGCCCACCCGCGGGGATGTCGAGATCATCGTAGAGGTCGTGCAGGTGCCAGCGCAGCCGCTGCTGGGACTGGCTGCGCGCCTTGACGAGGTCGTCGTGCTGGTCAAGCAACAGCCGCACGTCCAGCTCGCCACCGGCCAGCCGCGCCGCCGGCAGCCGCTCGACGCCCTCACGCAGAGCAGCACGCGCCACCGCGGCGGCGTCGATCGGATCGCTCTTCCCCCGCTCCCGCGCCGATGCACGGGCACCCGCCATCAGCCGTGGCGCCACCCGCACGACCGCCTCGACCAGCAGCCGCTCCAGCCGGCCCGAGACATGACGGCAATCCTCGATCGCCCACACCCGATCCGCGCCCTCGCCGGCCCCGCGCGCCCACGAAAGCGCGTCCATCACTCCGGCGCTCGTCGACGCGACTGTGCGCGCCCCGATCCGCCGCCCGGTCGCCTCGTCCACCACCACCAACGTGTGCGACGACTTGTGTGTGTCCGCTCCGATCACGATCATGTGCACCGTCCCCTTCATCGATGAACACAGAAGCGGACCCCCGGCGGACACACCTCAGTCGGGGCGATGCCACGCTCCTATCAAGTCACGCCGGTGATCCTCGGGCGGCGACGGACGACACAACCGATGCTGGTCACACCCCACGGCCGACAGCGATCCTAAGAGTCAGTCCGTCGCCGACCCGAGGAGCCAACACCGCCGGTCGGACGACACCGCCCAGCACCACCGACTCTCTCACTGACGCGATCCTAAGCTTCGGTGCGGTGAGCAGCAACTCGATCACGGCGGAGCTCGCGCCGACGGGAACCCTGCGGGCGGCGATCAATCTCGGGAACCCGGTCCTGGCCCAGGGCGATCCCGACGACCCGGCCGGGGTGACGGTCGACCTGGCGCGCGAGCTGGCCGGGCGTCTCGGCGTTCCTGTGTCGTTCGCGTGTTTCGACGCGGCCCGCAAGTCGTTCGAGGCGCTGACCACGGGTGCGGCGGACGTGGGCTTCCTGGCCATCGAGCCGGCGCGTGAGGCCGAGGTCGCGTTCACCGCTCCCTACGTCATCATCGAGGGCGTCTACCTCGTGCGCGAGGACTCGCCGATCGCGACGGCCGCCGAGGCCGACCGGCCCGGCGTGCGCATCGGGGTCAACCGCGGCTCGGCGTATGACCTCTACCTGAGCCGGACGCTGGCCCATGCCGAGGTCGTGCGGGGCGAGGACGGGGTCGCCCTCTTCCTGGAGGGCGACCCCGACGTCGCCGCCGGCATCCGCCAGCCCCTGGCCCGGGTCGTCGCGCGCCACCGCGGACTGCGGATCGTCGAGCCCCGGTTCATGGAGATCGGCCAGGCGGTGGCGACGCCCAGGCCGCGCAGCGAGGCGGCGATGGCCTTCCTGCGCGGTGCGGTCGAAGAGCTGAAGGCCGGCGGTTTCGTGGCAGCCGCCCTGGAACGCTCGGGCCAGGACGCCACGGTCGCCCCGCCTGGATGAGCGGCGCCTTCGAGACCTACGCCGCACCGTGGTATCTCGTCGGTGGGGCCGGCGAGGTCTACGCCGCGACGATGTACGTGCTCGGGGGGCTCGGGCTTGGGCTCGGAATGGCCCGGTCTCGCCCGGGCTGGCGGATCCAGATGGGGGTGTTGCTCGCCCTCACCGCGATGTGGGCAGCTGCGCTGGCCGGGTTCCTCTCCGACAACGGCGTCGGGCACGAGTGCACGGCCGCCGATCACACGGGCGAGTGGCCGTCCCTGCTCGTCACGCTCGCCTGGGCCGGGGCGCTCGCGGCGGCCCTCGCCCGGCCGGATCCGCCGGTCACGCGCCTGGCGGTCCGCCTCGGCCT
>JAICJM010000159.1 GCA_025928435.1 Thermoleophilia bacterium | reverse complement strand
GCGCCGAAGCGGTCGCGCATCACCTCGGCCCACACCGTCCGCGCCGCCCGGAACTTGGCGACCTCCTGGAAGAAGTTGTTGTGGGCGTTGAAGAAGAACGAAAGCCGGCGGGCGAAGGCGTCGACCTCGAGCCCGGCGTCGACCGCCGCCTGCACATAGGCGATGCCGTTCGCCAGCGTGAAGGCGATCTCCTGGGCCGCGGTCGACCCCGCCTCGCGGATGTGGTAGCCGGAGATCGAGATCGTGTTGAACCGCGGCAGCCGCTCGGTGCAGTACCGAAACGTGTCGACGGTCAGGCGCATGCTCGGCCGGGCCGGGAAGATGTAGTTGCCGCGGGCGATGTACTCCTTGAGCACGTCGTTCTGGATCGTCCCCGCGAGCGCCTCGGCGGCGACGCCCTGCTCCTCGGCCACGAGCTCGTACAGCAGCAGGAGCAGCGCCGCAGGCGCGTTGATCGTCATCGAGGTCGACACGGCCTCGAGGGGGATGCCCTCGAGCAGCGCCCGCATGTCGAGGATCGAATCGATCGCGACCCCCGTACGGCCCACCTCGCCGCGGGCCAGCGTGTGGTCGGAGTCGAGCCCGAGCTGGGTCGGCAGGTCGAACGCCACCGAGAGGCCGGTCTGGCCGCGGTCGAGCAGCAGCCGGAAGCGCCGGTTCGTCTCCTCGGCCGACGAGAAGCCCGCGTACTGCCGCATCGTCCACGGCCGCTCCCGGTAGCCGTCCGGCCGCACGCCGCGCGTGTACGGGTACTCCGCCGGCGGCGGCCGCTCGTCGGGCGCGTCCGCCGCGCGATAGACGGGCTTGATGGGGATCCCCGACTCCGTCGAGCGCTCGCGATCGGTTGCGGCCACGCGGGCAGGATAGAGGAGCCCCGGCTGCCCGGATCGCCTTCCTCGACACGGCTGCAAGGAGCGCCGCGTCTCCGGCGAGCCCGAGCCTCCGGGGCTCCGCGGCCCACACTAGAACGCCGCGCGGCGCGCTTCAACCCCGCCCGCCGGCGGGCGGATACCCTGGGGGGATGCGGATCACGGTGAGGCTCTTCGCCGCCCTGCGCGAGCGGGCCGGCTGGTCGCAGCGGGAGCTCGACCTGCCCGACGGCGCGGTCGTCGCCGACGTGTGGCCGGCGCTCGCGCTCGGCGACGAGCCGCCCGGGCTCGCCTACGCCCGCAACCGCGAGTACGCCGACCGCGAGACGGCTGTCGCCGCCGGGGACGAGGTCGCCGTCATCCCGCCCGTGTCGGGCGGCGCCTTCGCGACCGGCCCCGATCCGCTCGACCTCGACGCGATCGTCGCCCAGGTGGCCGATCCGGCCGCGGGCGCGATCGCGACGTTCATCGGCACCACCAGGGCCCGCAGCCGCGGCCGCACCGTCGTCCACCTCGAGTACGACGCCTATCCCGAGATGGCCGAGTCGGAGATGGCGCGCATCGCCGACGAGGTGCAGGGCCGCCACGAGATCCTCCACGTCGCGATGGCGCACCGCACCGGCCACGTCCCGATCGGCGAGGCCAGCGTGATCATCGCCGTGTCGGCCGCCCACCGCGGCCCGGCGATGGACGCCTGCCGCGAGGCCATCGACACGCTCAAGCAGACCGTCCCCGTGTGGAAGAAGGAGGTCTTCGAGGGCGGCGAGGAGTGGATCGGGCGCGAGGGCACATAGACACCCGACGGGCGCCGGGTACGCTGTGAGCATGAGCTACGACCCCTGGGAGCCGCGCGACGCGCCGACCGGCCTCGCGCCCGTCCCGCCCGAGGGGCAGCCGGAGTTCCGCTCGCCCGTCCAGGAGCACCGCGGGCCGCTGCGCCGGCTCGGCGGCGGCATCGTCGGCGGCGGCCTGCTCGCGCTCAAGTTCGTGGGGCAGCTCGCGATCCTCTTCAAGTTCAAGTTCCTGTTCACGTTCGCGATCACCGTCGGGGCCTACGCGCTCTTCTGGGGCTGGTGGTTTGGCCTCGGGTTCGCCGTCCTCCTGCTCGTGCACGAGCTCGGGCACGTGCTGTGGCTCAAGCGCGAGGGCATCACGTCCTCGATGCCGGTCTTCATCCCGTTCATGGGCGCATTCGTGGCGATGAAGGAGATGCCGAAGAACGCCTACATCGAGGCGAAGGTCGGGCTGGCCGGGCCGGTGCTCGGCAGCGCAGGCGCGCTGGCCGTGCTGATCTGGGCCGAGGAGGTCAACAGCGACCTGCTGCGGGCGCTGGCCTACATCGGGTTCCTGCTCAACCTGTTCAACCTTATCCCGATCGTCCCGCTGGACGGCGGCCGGGCGGTGTCGGCGCTGCACCCGGCTTTCTGGTTCGCCGGCCTCTTCGCGCTCGCCCTGCTGTTCTTCAAGTACGAGAGCCCGATCCTCCTGATCGTGCTGCTCTTCGCCTGCTACGAGCTCTACCGGCGCTGGAGCCGCCGCAACATGCCCGGCTTCAACGAGTACCACGCGGTCACCATCCCCCAGCGGATCGGGATCGCGGCGGTATACCTCGGCCTGGTCGTCCTGCTCGTCGCCGGCATGCACGCGGCGTACGTGCCGCGCCCGTCCTAGGGCCCCCCGCCCTCAGCGGTCGTGCTTGAAGCCCCAGTCGAGCAGCTTCGCGGCCGCCTTGAACTCGTCGCCGCGCACGTGCAGCAGGACGGCGACCAGGGTGCGCCTGTGCCGCGTGGCCGCCACGGCCAGGCAGTTGCCGGCGGCCGTGGTCGAGCCCGTCTTGACCCCGATCGCGCCCTGATACGACCACAACAGACGGTTGCGGCTCACGAAGAGGTCGTTGCCGCTCTGGTAGGCGCGCCGCCCCACCAGCCGCCGCAGCAGCGGCCTGTCCAGGACGTCCCGCGAGAGGTCGGCGACGTCCCACGCGGACGAGTGGTTGCCGTGGTCGAAGATCCCGGACGGGTTGGAGTAGTGCGTGTCCGAGAGGCCGAGCCGCCCGGCCTCGGCGTTCATCCGGGCGACGAACTTCGGGAGCGACCCGGCGGCGTGCACCGCAAGCGCGTTCGCGGCGTCGTTCGCCGAGGCGATCAGGGCTGCCGCGAGCATCTTGCGCGGCGTCACCACCTCCCCGGCGTGCAGCGAGATCGTGTACCCGGGCACGCCGGTCATCGCCGGCGTGACGGCGAAGGCGCGGTCGAGCCTGGCCGGGTCGGGCAAGCCGACGAGCGCCGTCATCAGCTTGGTGAGGCTCGCGATCGGGAGCGGCCGGTGGGCCTCGTGGCCCCAGAGCACGCTGCCGCTCGCGCTGTCGACCAGGATCCCGGCCGTCGCCCGCACGCCGGCGATGTGGGCGCGCGACTCGCGCGGCGCGTTCAGCGGGCGCAGCGGGACCGTCGTTGGGGGCGTCGTCCCGTGCGTGTGGTGGCCCGCGGGGACGGGCGGCCCGATGATCCCGGCGCCGCGGTCGGTCAGCGGCCACAGCCGGTAGGCGACGAACGCGCTTCCGGCCAGGATCACCGCCACCAGGACGAGGGCGACGGCAGCGAGCGGCGGGAGGCGTAGCCCGGGCAGCCTGCGGCGACGGCGGCGGCGGCGGCGGCCGACCTCGAGTCCGTACAGCGGTGGTCGCGCAGGGCGGTTCACTCCCACCACATACAATCGCAGCCATGGCGGCCAATCCGCTACGCCAGCTGCCCTCGGTCGATGCCCTGCTCGCCGGCGCCTCGGAGCTCGTCGCCCGCTACGGCCGCCCGCCGGCGGTCGACGCCATCCGGGCGGCGCTGGCCGAGGCCCGGGCCGCCGGCGAGGCATGGCCCGCCGAACGGCTGCTCGGGCGTGCCGCCGCGCTGCTCGGCCGCCCGCCCAGCCTGCGCCCCGTGCTGAACGCCACCGGCGTGATCGTGCACACCAACCTGGGCCGGGCGCCGCTCGCGGCGCACGCGCTCGAGCGAATGCAGGCGGTCGCGGCCGGCTACGCCAACCTCGAGTACGACCTCGAAGCCGGCGCGCGCGGCTCGCGCCACGACCACCTCGGCGGGCTGCTGGCGGCGCTGACCGGCGCCGAGACCGGCATGGCGGTGAACAACAACGCGGCCGCCGTGCTCCTGAGCCTGGCGGCGCTCGCCGCCGGCCGCGAGGTGATCATCAGCCGCGGGGAGCTGATCGAGATCGGCGACGGCTTCCGGATCCCCGACATCCTGGCCCAGTCCGGCGCCCGTCTGATCGAGGTCGGCACCACCAACCGCACCTCGCTGGGCGACTACGAGGCCGCGATCGGCCCCGAAACGGCGGCCATCGTGCGGGTGCACCAGTCGAACTTCCGCATGGTCGGCTTCACCGCCGCGCCCGGGCTGGGCGAGCTGGCGGAGCTCGCCGGGCGCCGGGACGTGACGCTGATCGACGACCTCGGATCCGGCCAGCTGCTCGACCTGCCCGACCTCGCAGACGAGCCGACGGCGCGCAGCTCCGTCGAAGCGGGCGCGCAGGTCGTCTGCTTCTCGGGCGACAAGCTGCTCGGCGGCCCCCAGGCGGGCGTGATCGTGGGGACGGCGGCCGCCCTGAAGCGCATCCGCCGGCACCCGCTGGCCCGGGCCCTGCGAATCGACAAGCTGTCGCTCGCCGCGCTCGAGGCGACGCTCGAGCTCTACCGCGACCCGCAGCGGGCGCTGCGCGAGGTGCCGGTGCTGGCGGCTGCCGCAGAGTCCGCGGACGCGGTTCGGGGACGGGCGGAGCGGCTCGCCGTCCGGCTGGGAGGCGACGTCGTCGCGACGGCCGCCCGCGTCGGCGGCGGGGCCGTCCCGCTGCTCGAGATCGAGAGCTTCGCGTGCGCCCTGGAGGGCGGGGAGGCGCTCGCGGCGACGCTGCGGGCGGCCGATCCCCCGGTCATGGCGCTGGTGCGCGAGGGCCGGGTGCTGCTCGACTGCCGCACGCTGACCGACGAGCAGTGCCTGCAGATCAGCCTCTGACGCTCGGCACCGCCGGCCACATCGACCACGGCAAGACGGCGCTCGTCGCCGCGCTCACCGGCATCGACACCGACCGGCTGCCGCAGGAGAAGGCGCGCGGGATCTCGATCGAGCTCGGATACGCCCCACTCGAGCTGCCGTCCGGCCGCCGCCTGTCGGTCGTCGACGTCCCGGGTCACGAGCGGTTCGTGCGCACGATGGTGGCCGGGGCGACCGGGATCGACCTCTTCCTGCTCGTCGTGGCCGCGGACGACGGCGTGATGCCGCAGACCCGCGAGCACCTGGCGATCGTCGAGCTGCTGGAGGTGGCGGCCGGGGCGGTCGCGCTGACGAAGCACGACCTGGTCGACGACGAGCTGGCCGAGCTGGCCCGGCTGGGGATCGAGGAGCTGCTCGACGAGGGCCGCTACGCCGGCTCGCAGGTGGTGGAGGTGTCGTCCCGGACGGGCGCGGGCCTCGACGACCTGCAGGCGGCCCTCGACGGGCTCGCAACCGGCGCCGGCCGGGCCGCCGGGGAGGGGCCGGTGCGGCTGCCGATCGACCGGGTCTTCACGCTCCGCGGGATCGGCACGGTCGTGACCGGCACGCTGTGGTCGGGCGCGGTGGCGGTGGGCGACAGGCTGGCCATCGAGCCCGGCGGCCGGGAGGCCCGGGTGCGCAGCGTGCAGGTGCACGACCGCGCGGTCGACCGCGCCGAGGCCGGTCAGCGGGTCGCGCTTGCGCTGGTCGGCCTCGAGCGCACGCAGGTGCGGCGGGGGCAGACCGCCGCGACGCCGGGGACGCTGCCCCGCTCCTACCGGCTGGACTGCCGCGTGCGCGTGCTGCCGTCGGCAGCGCGGCCGCTGCGTTACGGCGAGCTCGTGACCGTCCACCACGGCACGGCCGAGGCGCCCGCCACGGTCGTCCTGCGCGACGCGGCCGAGCTGCGCCCGGGCACGGAGGGCGAGGCGCAGCTGCGGCTGCGCCGCCCGGTCTCCGCCGCAGCCGGCGACCGGGTGATCCTGCGCCTGACGAGCCCCCAGGTCACCGTCGCCGGGGGTGCCGTGACCGACCCGGCACCGCCCCGGCGGCGGACGCCGGCGCAGCCCCCGGAGACGGCCCGGACGGAGCCGGCGCCCGAACGCCCGGCCGTCCCCGAGGCGGCCCTCGCCGAGCTGCATGCCCGCCTGGCCGAAACCCCGCTCCAGCCGCCCCCTCTCGCCGCCGGCGACGCGGCCGCCGTCGCGGCCCTCGTGGAGCAGGGCCGGGCGGTGCGGGCCGGGCGCGATCTCGCCTTCACGGCCGAGGCGTTCGCGACCGCCCGCGATGCGGCCGTCGAGATCGCAAATGCAGGCGGCAGCGTGACGCTCGCGCAGCTGCGCGACCGGCTCGGGATCTCGCGCAGGTTCGCGCAGGCGCTGCTCGAGGCGATGGACGCGGGCGGCATCACCCGCCGCGTCGGCGACGAGCGCGTGCTGCGCCGCCGCGCCCGTGAATAAACGGGGTCAGACCCCTTTTATTCATGGGGACAATCCCCATGCGGGGACTGTCCCCGGTTGTACGCTCTATCGCGTGCGTTCGCGCCTGCTCTGCCCGCTGGTGTTCATCGCCGGCGCGTCCACGATGTCGACCGAGATGTGCGCCTCACGGCTGCTCGCGCCGTTCTTCGGCGCGTCCATCCTGGTGTGGGCGAACATCATCGGCCTGATCCTGATCTACCTCGCCGTCGGCTACTTCGTCGGCGGCCGGGTGGCCGACCGGTACCCGTCGATGACCGTCATGGCGCGGCTGATGCTGGTCGCGGCCGCGGCCATCGCCGTGCTGCCGTTCATCGCCCAGCCGTTCCTGTCCGCCGCGGTCGACGCCTTCGCGAGCACCTCGGTGGGTGCGTTCCTGGGCTCGTTCTTCGCCGTCATGCTGCTCTTCTCCGTGCCGGTGACGCTGCTCGGGATGGCGTCGCCCTTCGCGGTGCGGCTGGGCGTGCGCACCATCGAAGAGGCGGGCGAGGTGGCCGGGCGCATGTACGCGCTCTCGACGATGGGCAGCATCCTGGGGACGTTCGTGCCGGTCGCGCTGCTCATCCCCGAGATCGGCACCCGCCGCACCATGCTCGGGTCGGCCGCGCTGCTCGCGCTCGCCTCCGCCCCGGCGCTCGGTCGCCGCTACATGCTCGCGCCCGTCGCGATCGCGGCGATCGCCCTGATCCCGCCCGGGACGGTCAAGCCCGGGAGCGGGATCATGTACGAGGGCGAGTCGGCCTACCAGTTCATCCAGGTGCAGCGGCTGTCCGGCGGCGAGCGCGTCCTGCATCTGAACGAGGGCTGGGCCGACCACTCGGTGTGGCGGCCGCACCAGGTGCTGACGGGCGGCTACTGGGACCAGTTCCTGCTCGCCCCGGTCCTGCACGGGCAGCCGTTCCGCAACCTGGCGATGATCGGGTACGCCGGCGGGACGGTCGGCCGCGCGTACGGGGCCTTCTGGCCGGACGTGAGGATCCAGGGCATCGAGCTCGACCCGCAGGTGACGGCGGTCGGGCGGCGCTACTTCGGCCTCGCGTCCAACCCGCGCGTGTCGGTCGCGACGGCGGACGGCCGCGTCTACCTCGAGACCCACGACGCCCGCTACGACGCCATCTTCCTCGACGCGTTCCAGCAGCCGTACATCCCCTTCTACCTCACCACCCAGGAGTTCTGGGGCCTGGCCGCCGACCGGCTGAAGGCGCGGGGGATGGTGATGGCGAACATCGGCCGCATCCCCGACGACGACAGCCTCGCCCGCGACATCGCCGGGACGATGGCGACCCGGTTCGCGTCCGTCTTCCTGTGGCGCCAGAGCGGCTACAACGATATGGTGATCGGTTTCCGCCATCCGATCAGGCGGGGGACGCTCGCCTACCGGCTCCTGGGCGCGCCGTACGCGCTCCAGCCGGCCGCGACGCTGGCGCGCGTCCTGCAGCCGGTCGGCCCGTCGAGCGACCCGCTCACAGACGACAAGGCGCCCGTCGAGTGGAAGACAGACGGCATGATCATCCAGTACGTGTCGACCCACTGACGTGGGCGACGGGGCGCCAGAGGCCGCGGCGATCGTCCTCGCGGGTGGCGGGTCGCGGCGCATGGGCAGGCCCAAGGCGCTGCTCGACTGGCACGGAACCCCGCTCGTCCAGCACGTCGCCGGGATCCTCGCCGAGGTCTGCGATCCTGTCGTGGTGGTGGCCGCGCCGGGGGACGAGCTGCCGCTGCCGGCCGGGGTCGAGCGGGCCGAGGACGCGGTGGCCGGCCGGGGTCCGCTCGAGGGCGTCGCCGCCGGCATGGCGGCCGTGGGCGGCCGCGCGGGCGCGGTGTTCCTGGCGGCCACCGACCTGCCCCTCATGCATCCCCAGGTGGTGCGCGAGCTGCTGGCGGCGCTGCCGGGGTACGACGCCGCCGTCCCGGTCGCCGGCGGGCACGACCAGACCCTGGCCGCGGCCTACGATGCCCGCACCCTCCTGCGGGCCCGCGAGCTCTTGGCCACCGGCCGGCCCCGGACCGCGGCGCTCCTCGACGGCGCGCGCGTCGCGCGCATCGACGCGCACTCCCTCTCGCACCCCGACGCGGTGCGCAACGCGAACACGCCGGAGGAGTACGAGCGCCTGCTCGAGCTCAGTCGCCCGACTCGTTGATCGGCTCGCGCGACGCCGCGGCCTTGCGATCGCGCTGGGAGCGCCGCCATACGACGTGGCCGATGATCGCAAGCGTGACGGCCAGCAGCCCGGCGAGCCCGATCGCCTCGAAGAGGCTGGAGGCGCTCGACCCGAGGATGTAGGCGGCCGTCCCGACGGTGCACACCCAGCCGGTGGCCCCGGCCGCGTTGAAGACGAAGAACCGCCGCCACGGCATCTCGTTCACGCCGGCGAGCAGGGCGGCGGTGAACCGCAGCACCGGCAGCCAGCGCCCGAAGAAGACCGTCTTGCCGCCGTGGCGGGCGAAGAAGTGCTCGCCCTCCTCGACGAACTCGCGCCGCTGCCGCTCCCAGCGGCCGGGCGCCGTGAGGACGCGGTGGCCGAAGCGGCGGCCGACCAGGTAGCCGAGGTTGTCGCCCAGGATCGCGGCGGTGATGGCGACGGCGAACACGACCGGGAGCGACATGTCGCCGGACGACGCGAGCACGCTCGCGGCGATCAGGCTCGTCTCGCCGGGCACCGGAGCTCCGGCCGACTCGATCAGGATCAGCCCGAACAGGAGCGCATACCCGAGGTGGGTCGGAACGTGGTAGATCGAGATGGCGAGCAGCAGCGAGATGGAGCCCTCCTTGGCCTGATGGTAGCCAGAGACGATTCGGCGCCAGATTGCAGGAGACGCCGAGCGGCTGCAGAACCCCGGCCGCATGGAAAATCTCGACCTGAGTCAAGCCGAGGGGATGCCGATCCTGGCACGGATCGTCGTGCCGCTCACGGCCGTCGAACGCGAGGCGATCGGCGAGGTGCGGGGCATGTCCCGCGAGTTCTGCCAGGTGCCGCTGCCCCCGGCCGCCCGCGTGGTGCAGGCCGAGCGCACCGAGGGCGCCTGGGTCGTCTGGTACGTCGAGAAGGTCGACGCGATCTAGACCCTATGCGGGTTCGAGCTGGGGCGTGATCTGTCCGGCCAGACCCTCATCGTCGGTTCGCGGGTTTGTCTGGCCGGGGACGGGCCCTGGCTGACCGCAGACGAGGAGGGTCTGG